>JANMSR010000301.1:0-17473 GCA_031389565.1 Burkholderiales bacterium | reverse complement strand
ATCGATGCGGCCAACATCGCCTACAACCTGCTCAAGACCGCCGCCGGCGGCGGCATCGCGATCGGCCCGGTGCTGCTCGGCGCAGCCAAGCCGGTGCACATCCTGACGGCGTCTGCCTCCGTGCGGCGCATCGTCAACATGAGCGCACTGACCGTCGCCGACGCCAACGCGCAACGCTGATTGGTGCACCGCAGCGTGCGCGGCACGCGCGGCCGTTCGAGGCTTCTGACAGGCGCCCGCGGCTATTCATAGAGCTTTATAGCAGCAGTGTTTGCTCACATTGCAGCCAGGGTCTCTGCCCCAATTTTGGGCAATGACTTGAGGTTTTTTGGCCGATCCGGTACCATGCGCGTTTGATTTTTCAGGGTTAACCCGTGGCGTTCGCAGGCGCAAACTTTCGCTGGGCAGGCGGCACATCGACGGCAAAGCCATGGCACAAGTTAGGGCTCGCTCTTGCCTTGACCGCCGTGATGTTCACCCCGGTTCACGCGCGCAGTTTTGCCGCGGACACAGCCGTGGTGGCCGTGACCGATCTGCCGCCCGAGGCGCGGCAAACCGAGCAGCGGATCCGCAGTGGCGGGCCGTTCGCTTTCGCCAAAGACGGCACCGTGTTCGGCAACCGCGAACGGCAGTTGCCGCGGCAAAGTCGCGGTTACTACCGCGAGTACACAGTCAAGACGCCCGGATCGCGCGACCGAGGGGCTCGCCGCATCGTCTGCGGTGGCCGCGAAGCGACGGCACCCGAGGCCTGCTACTACACCGCCGACCACTACGCGAGCTTCAAGCGCATCGTGAAGTGAGCCGGAACTGAATCTGGATCCGATTTCTTTCTTTGACCTCAGGAGGCACGCGACCATGCTCTTGCAGACCGTCCGTCCGAACATTGTTCAGTCGATCCGCGCCTACCGCGTCGAGGATCTGATGCAGGCCGCGCAGGATGCGGGCCAGCATTTTCTCTACGCCAATATGGCCAATGCGCAGTCCAAGCAGGAGGTGCTGGAAGGCATCGCCGAGGCGTTCACGTTTCCTGCGCACTTTGGCAAGAACCTCGACGCGCTGTACGACTCCATGACCGACCTGGTGCAGAAAGCGGGCGCGCAGCCGGGCTTCGTGGTCGTACTCGAACAACTGCCCGACAACCCACGCTTCGACCGCGAGACGCGCGAGCAGTTGCTCGACGCGTTTCGCGACGCTGCCGACTTCTGGGCGGAGCGAAGAATACCCTTCAGGTGCTTCTATTCTTTTCAGTAGCCCGCTCCCTCGAAATCGGGTCATGGGAGCGGGCGGCAGAGGTGGCCCCCACGAGCAACAGCAGCCAAACCGGCAGCAAGGCGAAGAACGCCGCAGCGGCCAAGGCTGCAGCCGCGAACGCCAGTTTCGGCATGAACATGCCGCTGATGAGCAGCGCGTTCGACACCGCGATGTGGCTGAACGCCGCCTGATGCCTTCAGGCGGCGATGAAAAAGGTGGCCTCGGCCACCTTTTTTTCACCCCAGATTCGCCTTCAGGTAATGCGCACCCGGGATCGGATTGAAGTAGTACGGCGGGATGTCCTCAAAGCCGAGGCTCGCATACAGGCCGCGCGCGGCCTGCATGTCGTCGAGCGTGTCGAGCAGCATCGCCGAATAGCCGGCCTGTCGGCCGCGGTCGAGCACTGCCTGGGCCAGCAGTCGGCCCAGACCGAAATGGCGAAACGCCGGCCGCACATACAGCCGTTTCATCTCGCACGCGTTGGCGTAGTCGGTCTCGGGCAGCGGTCGCATTGCGCCGCAGCCAGCCACCTCGCCATCCACCAGGGCCAACAACAGGGCACCCTGCGGCGGCGCGTACTCGCCGGGCAAAGCTGCCAGCTCGGCCTCGAAATTCTGAAAGCACAGGTCTATGCCCAGGCTGGCCGCGTAATCGCGAAAGATCGCCCGCGTGGCGCTCAGCAGCTCGGGCGTGGCCGGCGTCAGCAACTCGATGGTGGGTGGGGCCATGTTCAGCCCAGGCTGCCGACCCACCCGGCCAGCACCGCGCCGGCGGCCAGCGCGGCCAGCGCCACGAGGCGACGGCCCCCACCATCGGCCGAAGCCATCGCATTTCCGGGCAGTGGCATGTCGCCGTGGATCATCGGCGCGAGCAGGTTCTGCTTCTTGCGCCACCAGTAAAAAACCACCGCGGCGACGTGCAGCATTACCATCACGATCAGCAGCGGCTTGCCGAACTCTTCATGCCAGTGACTGGCGATACCGGCCGTGGTGCTGGAGACAAAGCGGTTCAGCGGGCCGGTGGTCGCGATCTCGTCGTCGGCCACCAGGCCGGTCGCCACTTGCAATACCAGCAGGCCGAGCAGCGCCCACACTGACATCGCGCCGATCGGGCTGTGCCCGATCGCATAGCGCCCACCGGGACCGCTGTCGCCGCGCAAGTAGGCCATCACGCTGCGCGGACCATACAGGAACGACGCAAAGCGCGACCAGTAGCCGCCGACGAAACCCCACACCAGGCGAAAAACCAGCAGCGCCAGCACCAACAGGCCCAGCCGCGTGTGCCAGAACATCGCGTTGCCCCCGACCTGGCCGGTGGCCACCGAGCCGATCACCGTCAGCGCCAGAACCCAATGAAACAGCCGCGTCGGCAGGTCCCACACGCGAACGGATTGCAGTGCGGGCTCGGCAGGCTCTGGAGTCATACGTGGGGCGGCAGCGTTGGGAGAAGCGAAACGCAACGATAGCGCGCCGTTGCAACACTTGACAACAGCGATACCAGGGCTTACCAGTAGGGTGCAAGGTCGCTGCAACGCCCTGCGTACACTGAGGACGCCCGCACGACGACGACGCCGACGCGGTCCCAGCGTCCACACACCCCCAGGGAGAAAACCGCATGCCGTCGATGAAGTACCGCTCCGCCCTCGCCGCTACCGCGCTCGGCCTGGTGACCGCGCTGACTGTGATGCCCGCGGCGGCCCAGTTCAAAAACACCGACGCAGCTATCAAGTACCGCCAGAGCGCGATGGCGCTTCAGGGCAACCACATGGCACGCATTGGCGCCATGGCCAACGGCCAGGTGCCGTTCGACGCCAAGGTGGCGGCTGACCAGATAGAGATCGTTGGCATGCTCAACCGCCTGCAGTTCGCTGCCTTCATCGAAGGCAGCGACAAGGGGACCACCCGGGCCAAGCCCGAAATCTGGACCGACAAGGACAAGTTTGCCGCCGCCGTGGCCAAGAGCCAGGAGGATGTGGTCAAACTCGTCGCCGCCGGCAAGACCGGCAACTTTGACCAGATCAAGGCCGCCGCCGGCACCGTGGGCCAGAGCTGCAAGGCCTGCCACGACACCTACCAAAAGCCGCAGCAGCCGTAGCCAACAGGCTCTTGCCGCCGCAACTTTTTCAAGGACCTGCTATGAAGCTCTCGCGCCTCTTCCGCCTCTTCCTTTTGCTGGCCAGTTCGGCTCTGATCGCCGGTTGCGCTTCAATGCTGGTCGCACCGGCGCCGGCCGTCGTTGCCGACGGCGTGCTGGTCGGCGGCAACGGGATGACCCTCTACACCTTCGACCGCGACACCGCCCACAGCGGCAAGAGCGTGTGCAACGGCCCCTGCGTCGGCCTCTGGCCGCCCTTGTATGCCGAAGTCAGCTCCAAGGCGAGCGGCGACTGGACCGTCGTCACGCGTGACGATGGCCGCCAGCAATGGGCCTTCAAGGGCAAGCCGCTGTACTATTGGGTCCGTGACCAGAAGGCGGGCGACCGGACCGGCGACGGCTTCAACAACGTCTGGCACTTGGTCAGGCCGTAGTCATCAGCGGTCGGCGCCAGGCTCGACGAAGCCGAGCACGACCCTGCGGGTCATCGCGCTCCTTTTGGTGACCGCATAACGTCCGCCGCGCGGACATGAGCGTTCCCCAAAAGAGCGCACGCTCACGCGTGCTCGGCCACGCCGAGCACGACCCTGCGGGTCGTCGCGCTCTTTTTCTCGATCTTCGTCACCATGACGGCGCCGATTTCGGCGGTGTTGGCGACATGCGTGCCGCCGCAAGGCTGAATATCGACGCCTTCGATTTCGAGCACCCGCACTCGCCCCAGCCCACGCGGCGGCTGCACGCTCATGCTGCGCACCAGGCCAGGGTTGGTGTTGAGTTCGGCTTCGCTGATCCAGCGGTGGCGCACGGTGTGCGCTTCGGCCACCAGCCGGGCCAGGCCCGCGTTCAGCATCTCTTTGTCGAGCGGCTCGGTCATGTGGAAATCGAGCCGCGCGTACCCGGCGGTGATGGAGCACCCATCGACCGGGTGCGGTATCAGCGCACACAGCAGGTGCGTGCTGGTGTGAAAACGCATGTGGCGGTGGCGGCGATGCCAGTCGATCTGCGCCGTCACCACCACGCCGGGCAACAGCATCGACACATCGGCATCCGGCGCCGGCAGGTGCAGCACGGCGCCGGGATGCTCCTTGCTCTTTCTTGCATCGACGATCGCGATGCGGCTGCCGTCGGCCAGCAGCAGCTCGCCCGCATCGCCGGCCTGGCCGCCCCCCAGCGGGTAGAACACCGTGCGGTCGAGGATCACGCCGCCCTCGGCCAGCGCGAGCACGGTGGCGCCGCATTCGCGCAGCGTTGCGTCCTCGCGGAACAATTCTTCGGTCACTGCCAGGCCTTGCCTTCCTCGCTGGCCAGCACGCGCGCGAACAACGCACGATCGACATTGCCGCCGCACAATGTGACGCCGATCGACTGGCCGCGCCAACGTTCGCGCTGCTGCATCGCTGCCGCCAACGACGCCGCGCCGGCGCCCTCGGCCGCATTGTGGGTGTCGGAAAACATCGCACGCATCGCGGCAGCCACTTCGTCGTCAGTCACCGCCACGATGTCGTCGACTTCGCGCCGCATCAGGGCCAGCGGCTCTTCGTCGGGCACGCGGCAGGCCATGCCGTCGGCGAGCACGGTGCTCGCGGGGGCTTCGATGCAGTGCCCGGCGCGCAACGAATCGAGGTACGCGGTGGCGTGGGCCGAGACCACGCCGACGATGCGCGTGGCCACGCCGGTGTGCGCGCGCGCCGCGATGCAGGCACAGATGCCCGAGCCCTGGCCCACCGGCACGAACACCACCGCCGGCTGCACGGCGCGAAAGAACTCGACCCAGTAGGTGGCCACACCAAGCACCAGGTCGCGGTGAAACGACGGCACGAAGTGCAGGCCACGTTCGCTCGCCAGCGCGGCCGCGTGCTCGCGGGCTTGCTGGAAATCGCAGCCGTGCTCGACCAGCTCGGCGCCGTGGGCGCGCATCGCGGCGTTCTTCTCGACCGAATTGCCGTGCGGCACCACGATGGTGGCCGCCAGCCCATGCCGCCGGGCCGCGAACGCGATCGACTGGCCATGGTTGCCGCGCGTGGCGCTGATGACGCCTCGGCAGGCCGGCTCGCGTCGCGCCAGGGCTTCCATGTAGACCAGGCCGCCACGCACTTTGAAGGCGCCGAGCGGGGTGTGGTTCTCGTGCTTGACCCATACCTCCGTGCCCAGGCGCTCGCGCAGCAGCGGCCAGGCGATCTGCGGCGTCGGCGGCATCGCGGCGTAGACACTGCGCTGCGCGGCTTCGATCTCGTCGGCGGTGAAGGCTTGCATGGTCAGTACGAAGTGAGGGTGACGCGGCCGCGGGGCGTGTCGAGGGTGGCGGTGATGGCCGGGCCGGCATCGGCTGCGAACACCACGCCTGGCAGTCCCAGCGCCCGCACCACGGGCGGCGACAGCCCGCGCAGCGTGAGGGCCCGCAGCGACAGCCCTGAAAGCGGCAACGACGCGCTCGGGTGCCTGGCGCCCCACTCGATCAGCGTCGGCAGCGCGCCACCGGCCAGCAGTTGCCCATCGTCACGCAGCGTGATGCGCCATTCGAGGCGGCCTTGCGGCGTATCGCGCATGGCCGCGATCGGTGCCCCGGGGTCCCAGCCTGCCGCCCGCAGCGCAGCGCACTGGATGTCGAGCGACGTGCTTCTCGCCACGACATGCAGCAGCCGCGGGCCGGCATCGAGATCGAGGGTGTCCAGGCTGAACCAGCGCGCGCGCCCCGGCGCCGGGGCGGCCGGGTCGACGGCGATGATCTCGAGGTAGGCCTGCGGGAAGGCGTCGCCGGCCAGGCCCAGCAGGCGGTTGTGCGTGCCCATCAGCGGGTGTTGGCCGCCCGCGGCCGGGGTCACGCCGAGCACCGCTACGCACCACTGCACCCCTTGCGCCAGGCTGGCTGCGGCCACGACCAGGTGGTCGACCACGACACTCACAGCGTGGCCTCGCCGCGCACGACGGCCACGCAATCGCCACCGATCCAGAAGTCCTCACCGTCCTGCGTCACATGCACGCGCCCGGCGCGGCCGAGCGCGGCGCCCTGCGCCGCCACATAGCGCGGCGGCGCGAGGCCCTCGCCGATCAGCCACTGCGCCAGCGCAGCGTTCAGGCTGCCGGTGACCGGGTCTTCGGCCAGGCCACCACCAGGCGCTGGGAAGAAGGCCCGCACTTCGAAGGCCGGCTGCTGCCCCGCTCCATGCGCGCCGACGACGCCCACCTTGCCGGGCGCGCCGGACGGCCCGATCACGCCGATTTCGAGATCACCCTCGCTGCCGAGCTGGGGCCGCAGCGCCAGCACCGCGTCGGCCGAGGCCAGCATCACGGCCTTCCAGCCGGGCCCGTTGTCGCAATGCTGGTGGGCGACGATGGCCGCGCGCGGCAACTGCAGAAAGCGGGCGATGCGCAGGACCATGGCCTCGTCCAGCGGCCCGCTGCGGCGCCGCGGCGGGGCCGCGAAGGCCAGGCGGGTGCCGTCGCGGCGGATGCGCACGAGGCCCACGCCGCACTGCTGCACCACCTCGCCCGCCGTGCGCGCTTGCCCACCGGCAGCGAGCCAGGCGTGGCAACTGCCCAGCGTCGGATGGCCGGCAAAGGGCAACTCGACGATGGGCGTGAAGATGCGCACGCGGTAGTCGGCGCCCGGCTCGGTGGGTGCGAGCAGGAAGCTGGTTTCCGACAGATTGGTCCAGCGCGCGAAGGCGGCCATGCGCGCGTCGCTCAGGCCGTCGGCGCCGTGCACCACGGCCAGCGGGTTGCCGAGCAGGGCGGTGTCGGTGAAGACGTCGAGCTGGGTGTAGCGGTGGGAAGCAGGAATCACAGGGCCGCCTCCGCCCGGCGCAACACCCCGGCCAGCGCGGCGATGCCGGCGTCGATCTGGTCTGCCGGCACGGTGACGAAACTCAGGCGCAGCGTGTTGCGTCGCGGCGCCGCGGCATAGAAGGGCTCGCCCGGCACGAAGGCCATGCCGGCCTCGACGGCCTCGGGCAGCAGCGTCGTGGCATCCAGCCCGGCCGGCAGATCGAGCCAGAAGAACATGCCGCCGACGGGCCGCTGCCATTGCGCCAGGCCGGCGAGGTGCTCTTCCAGCGCGGCTTGCATCGCGTCGCGCTGCAGCTTGTAGCGCGCGCGGATCATCGGCACATGGGTCTGGAGCAGGCCGTTGCGAATCACTTCATAGACCACGCGCTGGTTGAAGATCGAGGTGTGCAGGTCAGCCGCCTGCTTGGCCTGCAACAGCTTCGGATACAGCTCCGGCGGCGCCACCAGATAGCCCAGCCGCAGGCCGGGCGAGAGCACCTTGGAAAACGAGCCGAGGTAGAGCACGCCCTCGGGCCAGCGCGTGGCCAGCGGCGGCGGTGGCGGCGCGTCGTACCAAAGGTCGCCGTACGGGTTGTCTTCGACCAGGGGCAGGCCGGCCGTGCGTGCGGCAGCCACCAGCGCGGCGCGCCGGGCCTCGGTGTAGACATGCCCGGTCGGGTTCTGGAAGTTCGGCAGCAAGTAAGCGAAGCGCGCGCCCGGTGCCGCGGCGGCCAGCGCTGCGGGCAAAGGGCCCTCGTGGTCGGATTCGAGCGCCACCACCTGCGGCTCGTAGGGCGCGAAGGCCTGCAGCGCGCCGAGGTAGGTGGGCGTCTCCACCAGCACCCGCGAACCGGTGTCGATCAAGACCTTGCCCGCGAGGTCCAGGCCCTGCTGCGAGCCCGTCGTGATCAGCACCTGCTCGGCACTGAGCTGCATGCCGTGCTGCTGCGACAGGTGCGCCGCAACCCACTCGCGCAGTGGTGCGTAGCCTTCGCTGGCGGCGTACTGCAGGGCCTCGCGCGGCGCTTCGCGCAGCACCTTCTCGCTGGCGTCGCGCACGGCCTGGATTGGAAAGGTGTCGGCCGAGGGCAAGCCACCGGCCAGCGAGACGATGCCCGGCCGTTCGGTGACCTTGAGGATCTCGCGGATGATCGACGGGTTCATGCGCCGAGCCCTGCGGGCGAGTGTGAAGACATCGCGGCGGGCCTGCGTGAACGGGTGCGGGCGGTGGGTCATGGCGCGTCGCCTCCTGAAGTGCGAGGGATAGAAGGGTTCATTGTCGGGCGGCGGCCAGCGGCATGCGCTTGCCGGCCAGCACCACGACCAGCACCGCGAGCGCGAAGACCACGGTGACGGCATCGAGCCGCTCGCCGAGCACCGGCACGGCGAACAGCAGGGCCAGGAACGGTTGCAGCAATTGCACCTGGCTGACGCGCAACACGCCGCCCAGGGCCAGCCCGCGGTACCAGGCGAAGAAGCCGAGCCACATCGAAAACAGCGTGACATAGGCCAGGCCGCCCCAGGCGCTCGCGCGCACGGCGCCGGCATTCTCCGGCCAGGTGGCGAGCATCGCCGGCAGCGTGAGCGGCAACGACAGGACCAGCACCCAGCAGATCACCTGCTCGGCCGGCAGTTTCGAGGACACCTGTGCGCCGGCCACGTAGCCGATCGACGCACTGGCCACCGCCAGCAGCAGCAACCCGTCGGCTGCGCTCAGCGCACCCTGGCCCTGCCATGCGGCAAAGGCCAGCACCAGAGCACAACCGAGCACCGCGCAGAGCCAGAAGCCGCGCGACGCGCGCTGGCGCAGCCACACCGCCGCCGCCATCGCCGTGCCCAGCGGCAAGACCCCCGTCACGACCGCCGCGTGCATGGCATCGACATCGCGAAGCGCCAGGGCCAGGAACAGCGGGAAGCCGAGCACGGTGCCGAGCGCGCAGATCGCCAATGCACCCCAGTGCTCGCGCGCCGGCCGCGCCGCGCCGACGATGCGCAGGTAGGCCAGGCTGAGCAGCCCGGCCAGGCCCGCGCGGCCGGCGGTCACGAAGGCCGGCGGCAGTTGCGGATCGCTCGCGTCGCCGACAGCCAGCCGCGTCATCGGCAGTGTCATCGCAAAGATCACGACGCCCAGCACGCCGAGCGCGAAGCCGCGTGAGCTGTCCAGAGGGCTACTCACGCGCGCAACATCCAAAAGGCCGTGGCCACCACCAGCAGGCACCCGCCGAACGAAACCGCCACCACACAACGCATCGCAGGGCGCAGGCCGTGCTTGGCGGCGCCAGCGGCCGACAGCGTGGTGATGGGCTCGGGCGTGAAGGCCATCGCCGTCGCGCAGGCGAGCAGGGCAGCGATTTCGGCAGGCGACATGGCCGCAGTCTAGGCGTGCAGGACAGCACAGTGACAGTACACTTTGGGGTACGCTGCCATTCTCTGTATGGCTGCGCACACCAGCACAGATGAGCCCGACCCCGTCCCCTGCGGCCGAACCCGCGCTCGAACGCGGTGCGCTGGCCACGTTGGCCGAGCAACTGGCCACCTTTTACGGCGAGCGCATCCGCGCCGGCGCCCTGGCTGGCGGCGCGCGCTTGCCTTCGGTGCGCGAAGCGGCGCGGCGCCACGCGCTGGCGCCGAGCACCATCGTTGCGGCCTATGACCTGTTGCAGGCGCAGGGGCTGGTGCAAGCGCGCCGGCAGCGCGGCTTCTTCGTGCGCGCCGCCGTGCTGACCCCCCCGCAGGCGCAGCGCCGCGATGCCGCCCCCCGTAGCGCACCGCCGCACAACGTGGCCGCGCTGATGCGCGGCATGTTCGAGCACCAGGGCGGCAAGTCGCTGTCACCGGGCATCGGCACGCTGCCGCCCGATTGGCTCGACCTGCCGCTGTTGCACGGCGCCCTGCGACGCGCGATGGCCGAGGACGCGCGCGACCCGGCCAGCCTGCGCTATGGCGAGCCGGCGGGCGACGCGCGGCTGCGCGCGGCGCTCTCGCTGCGGCTGGGCCAGTTGGGCATCGCCGCCACGCCGCAGCAGATCGTCACCACCGCCGGTGCGACACAGGCGCTCGATATCGTCTCGCGCCTCTTGCTCGCGCCGGGCGACACGGTGCTGGTCGACGAGCCCGGCTGGGCGGTCGAGTTCGCGCGCCTGACACAGATGGGCGTCAAACTCGCGCCTGTGCCGCGCGGGCCGGCCGGGCCCGACCTCGCCGTGCTGCGGCGCCTGCTCGAGGGCAGCGCCAGGCCGCGCGTGTACATCACGGTGTCGGTGCTGCACAACCCGACCGGGGCCACGCTGGCGCTGGCCGCGGCGCACGAACTGCTCAAGCTGGCCCAAGCGCATGACCTGACGATCGTCGAAGACGACACCTATGCCTGGCTGGCGCCCCTGCAGGCGCCGCGGCTGGCCGCGCTGGACCAGTTGAAGCGCACCGTGTACGTCTCTGGGTTCTCGAAGATCCTGACACCGAACTGGCGTGTGGGCTACCTCGCCGCATCGCCCGCGCTGGTCGAGCGCGTCATCGACCGCAAGTTGCTGACCGCGCTGACCACCCCTGTGCTGCCCGAGCGCGCTCTGGCCATCACGCTGGAGCAGGGCACCCTGCGCCGCCACGCCGAGCGCGTGGTGCTGCGGCTGAACGCGGCCCGGCAGCGCTGCGTGCGCCTGGCCGAAGAGGCGGGCTTCTCGTTCGCGGCGCCGCCGCAAGGGCTGTTCGGCTGGGTCGAAACCGGCGTCGATGTCGACCGCCTGGCCACCCACCTGCACGGCCAGGGCTGGCTGCTCGCGCCGGGCAGCCTGTTCCACGCGGTGCCGCGGCCGAGCACGCTGATGCGCATCAACTTCGCCACCGCGCAGGAGGCTCGGCTGTGGCGAGCGCTGCGCGAGGCCCGCGAGCTGTTGCGCACCGCCGCCGACCGGGGGGCTGCACCGAAGGCCCGGGCCGCGTAACATGACCGTAAAACATATGGTAACGAGGCTGCCTCGCCGGAGTTGCGCCAAGTGACGTTTGAATCCACCCTGCCACTGGGCGAACCCGAATTGATGCGCGTGAGCGCGTTCCAGCGCTATCTCGACGAGCTCAAGCGCGAGGGCGCCGACGAATCGCTGACCCGGCTGTCGTCGCTGAACCCGTCCCTGCTGCAGGATCTGCTGCGCTTCGAGCAAGACGGCCGCCACACCGAAATGCTCGAGGTGCTGGCCGCCTGCGTGCGCCACGCGCGCGCGCTGGCGGTGTACATGCAGTGCGGCGTGCGTGTGGTGCCAATCACCGTGTTCCCGACCGAACGGCTGGCGCACTGCCCGCTGCCGATGCACGAGTTCCTGGCCCAGCGCCTGTCGGACCTGCAGGTGCTGCGCGTCGAGCCCGCCGTGCTGCGCCCGCCCGGCGACCCCGAGGCCGCGCTGATCGGCGAGCCGCACCTGTACCAGCCGCTCGGCCCTGTCATGTGGGAGCTGGCGATGCGCGGCTCGCGCGAGCAACTGCTGCCCGAGATCGCCGGCCCCGCCGCCTACCGCGTCGCCCTGGGCATGAACCTGCGCGAGGTGGCACTCACCGGCGTGGTGCAGGCCGCCGTGAACCGGCTGTACCGCGAGAGCGCCAACCTGCGCGAAATGTCGGAGTGGCCCGGCCTGAACCGCAGCCGCGCGATGCGTCTGCTCAACGCGTTGTACCTGCAGGGCGGGCTGATCGTCAGCCGCACCCACCCGGTGGCCACCAACGACAGTTGGTTCGGCAGTTCGCGCAACTGACGCCGCGATCCCGGCTATACGCGAACTTCGCCACGGCCCTCGCGTTGCACGCAATGCCCTGACCGGGACGGTCGGGAATGCAGATCCCGCCGTTCAGGGTCGCCAACGGTTCCTGCAACACCGGATCGGCCCAGTCCTGCCACTCCTGCCAACGCGCGCTGTCCGTAACACGCGTGAGGTGGGCGGCGATCGACTTACTTGCCGATCACCCAGGCGCCGATCGCGCCCGGTCCGTCGTCGGGCACCGGCCAGCCAAAGCGCACGCGCCGGCGCTCGGGCGACTCTCGCCAGTAGAGCTGGGCGCGGATGTCGCGCAACACATCGGGTTCCTCGGCGAAATAGCTGTGGCCGAGCCGGAACAGGCTGGAGCCGCGCACGCGCACGGTATCGATGCCCGGCAACACCAGCACCGGCGGCGCACCGCCCGCTCGGCCGCCCTCAGTCATCCACTCGAGCGCGGCGAGCGCCTTGTCCTGATCAGCGACGTACAGCGTGGTGCGCTCGGCGACCTGCGGATAAACGCTGGCCAGTTGTCGAAACAGGCTCGCATTCACGTCGGGCGCGGAGAGAAAGATCTGTCCGAAGCGCGTGCCGCTGCGCATTGCCGCCTGCGTCGTCGCCCGGTGCATGGCGCGCAACAGGCCACGATTGCCCATGCTATGGGCAATGATATGCACCTTGCCCCGGTCGGCGAGCGCCGCCGCAGCGACGAGAAACTCGGCGATATGGGCCTCGCTGGCTTCGATGGCCGAAAGGTCGGTGAAATACGCGCTGAGGCTGCCGCGGGAGGGCCAGCTGTACAGGACCGTGATGCCTGGCACCTTCAGGTCGAAGCCCAGTTGCGCGGCACGACGCGCGGCATCGTCGAAGTTGGTGTTGAAGCCGTGGATGTAGACCAGCACGTTGCGGTCGGCCGGATCGAGACCGGCGATGAACTTGCGCACGTCGCGCTCAAACGCGTCGGCGGCCATGACGGTCGCCGGGTCGACGGTGATGCGGTCATCGATCTGCAGCAGCAGGCGCTTCCACAGCGGCGAGCCCAACTCGCCGGTGCGATGGCTCGAAGGGATGCGCACGATACGCTTGCCGAAGTGGATACGGTCGTCGATCTCGGATCCGAAACCCTTGCCCGGGTCGGTGGCATCGAGCGGCTTGCGGTTGGTGCCGAACCACACCGGGTAACAGGTACCGGAGAACTCCGGCGGGCACGTGCCGTCGCCGCGAACGCTGCGCGTGCGCGGCGCCTCGGCCAACGCCGTCGCGGGCGTTGCCGCGGGCGCGCCGGTGTTTGCCGGCGCCCCGCTCACGCTCGGCGGTTGGGCCGGCGGTGTCGCAACGCAGGCCGCCACCGCGAGCGCGATCAGGGGCAACAGGGTTCGGAGCATGAACATCGCGTGGGTCCCATTCGCTGCGTGCACGATGCGTGGTTCGATGGTACGCCGTTGTCGGGTGGCCGACCGAGCGGCGCGGGGCCCGCGGCGTGGCCCATCAATGCAGCGTGGCGTCGCACTGCACCGCGGGCATCGAGAATTCGCGTCCGATGACCGTGCGCGCGTAGAAATAGTTGAGTCGGGCGCGGTGGCTCAGTGAATCGATGTTCACCCGGCCGGCAGCGTCGCAAGGGAATGACAATCCACGGCCCTCGTCGAACAGCGAGCGAAAGCGCAGTTCGTACGCGGCGGATTGCTGGGTCGTCATGGCGGTGGCGTTCATGCTGGGCTCCTCAAGGGTGGATCGAAGACACCCTTAAGTTGCAGCAGGGTCGCCAGCGGTTCAATCCAATTTCGGTGATGGTGCCTAGGCCACGGCCCATCAGCGCCCCGACTGGCAGCCGCCTTGCGGGCCCGGCCGGAAGCAGTAGTCACCGGTCAGGCTCGAGCTTTCCCAGGGCACCTGCACGCGGCCGGTCTCGCGAGCCACGCTCAGACGCACCTGCTTGAACAAAAGCTCCACCGGCAGGCCGGGCGACTGGATGAAGCCGAGCAGGTGTTTGGTGTACAGGCTGTTCTTCTCGCCCGGGTTGTCCAGGGCCACGCCGCCGGGTGCGGTCGAGAACGCGACCATCGAGCCGAGCGGCGCCTCCACGGGTGCCAGGCCCGCCGGCGTGGCGCCGCGAAACTTCAGACGCCGGCCATCGGGGCCGAGAATCTCGGCGCCCGAAAAGGGGTTGTTGCGACAGGCGTCGAGGATCACGATGTTGATGCCCTGCTGCATCCCGCCCAGGCGGTCGAGCAGTTCGTTGAGGTCGGCGCTCTTCGCCGGCACTTCGTCTTCGGCGCGGATTTCGGTGTCCACAGGCAGCAGGTAGTTGCGCCCCTTCACCTGGACCCCGTGCCCGGCGTAGAACACGACGCGAACACGGGCCGTCCGGGCGGCGAGGGAAAACTGGCGAAAGGCCTCGATCATCTCGCGCAGCGACGTGTTCTCTCGCAGCGCGACATCAAAGCCGAGGCCGCGCAGCGCCCCCGCCACGGCCTGCGCGTCGTTGACCGGGTTCTTCAGCGCGCCGATCCGGTAGGCACTGTTGCCGATCACCAGGGCGACTTGGCGATCCTCGGCGGCACCTGAGGCCGCATTGAACGCAGTGCGCAGCGTCGGTGCGGCCGCCCAGCCGCAGCGGCCCGCGCAGGCCAGCAGCGCCGCAACGCAAAGGCGTCGGCGGGCGGCTGGCATGGCCAGGCCCGTCATGGCCGGGGTGGCAGCGCGTCGACCACCACCACCGAGTCGACGATGGCGCTCGCCTTCACCTTGTCGGTGCCCGTGGCGAGCTGTTGGGCCGGGATGTGCACGTAGTAGTCGCCCAACTGCCCCGGCCCTGCGGCCAGGCTGCCGTGCACTTCGACGAGCAGCATGCGGATGTCGGCTTCGCGGGCTTCACCCTTGAAACTGACCTTCAGGTACGGCCCGGTGTCGACCACGCTGCCGGGAATGGCGCGGATTTGGCTGCTCTCATCGTCGGTGTCGGTCGCCATTTGGACTATGACCAGCGTCTGCAGTGCGACCACTGCCAGCGCGCCGGCAAACGCCGGTCGCAGCATCGGCTGCGGCACCAGGGCCGACAACCAGTCGCGCAGTCGCTCGAGCCTGGATGGCGCCGCCGCACGGCGTGCGAGCTGCGGCGCCGGCCCTTCGCTGCGGATGCGCCGCAGCGCGCGCTCCAGTCCGACTTCGCTGGACACGGCAGGCACGTCGTCGCGAAGCCTGGTCTGCAACGACTGGGCCCAGCGCACTTCGGCGGCCGCCGTCGTGTGCTCGCGCAAGTAGCTGTCGACCCAGGCCCGATCGGTGTCGGACAAGCTGCCATTGACATAGAACGGCAGCAGTTCATCGAATCGCGAAATCATGTTGCTGCTCCCGACAAGGAACCGCCGCCCTCACGCTGCAACAGCAGCTTCAGGCAGTTCTTCAGCTTCTGGCGCGCATGGAAGAGCCGCGTCTTCACAGTGTTCTCCGGACAGGCCTGCAGCGACGCCACCTCGGCCAGGCCCATGCCTTCGTAGAACACCAGGTGCACGCATTCGCGGTGCTCTGAAGACAGCTTGTCCATGCAATGGCGCACGCCTTCGTGGCGCTGCTGCTGAGCCAGGATTTCGAAGGCGCTCGGGTCGTCGTTGGCGACGAGCTCGGCAAAATCGTCGACGTCTTCGTGTTTCGAATCTGGCTTGCGGGACCGAAACGCCATCAGCACCTTGTTGCGCGCGATGCCGATCAGCCAGGTGCTGAACTGGGAGTCGCCACGAAACTTCGCCGGTTGGCGCCAAACTTCGTAAAGGGTATCAGCCACGATTTCTTCTGCCTGTGCGGGGTCGCCGAACTGCCTCACCACGTAGGCGTAGAGCCGACGCGAGAAAGCGCGGTACAACTCGCGGAACGCGGCTTCGTCGGCGCGCGCGACGCGCTCGAGCAGGCGCAACACCTCGTCGTTGTCCATGGTTGGCGCGCTTGACTGGCCAGAGCTGAGTGAAGTGGGGTCATGGTAATTCGCCTCCGATGGCGTTGCACAACAGTTTCCCGGTGCGTGAGGGTCGAGTTGCGAGGGTCATTCGCCGCGAAACTGCACGCGGCGGTTTTCGCCGGCGTGGGGATCGCGGCCCGCGAGCGGGGCGTATTCGCCCATGCCGACGGCGCGCAGTCGCGCCGGCTCGATGCCGTGCGCCGCCACCAGATAGCGCTTGACAGCGTGCGCACGCCGTTGTGAGAGCTGTTCGTTGTAGAGATCGGTTCCCGCCGCGTCGGTGTGGCCTTCGATGACCACCGACTGGAGGGCGGGCAACATGCGGATGCCTTCGGCCAGCGCGTCGAGCTGATGGCGCGCCGACACCAGGATGTCGGCGGAGTCGAAGGCAAACTGAACCGGAAGCGAGAGCGCCGATTCGCGCACCCGCCGCGGCGGCGCTTCGCTGGCGCCGGAGGCGGTCGGCGCGCTCGGGGTGATCTGGGTGGCCAGCGCGACCTGCTGCGCCTGCGCAGTCGGCGCAGTGTCGTCGAGCAAGCGGATCGAGCGCATCTTGATCGCCGGCGTGCCGGCGTGGGGCTGTCCGAGGATGGCGGCCACCTCGCGCGGATCGACGGCGTCGCCGCTGCGGTATTGGCGCACTTCCTGTGCCGTCGCGGCACCGGCAACGAGCGCCAGCATCAGGTTGGCAAGTAGCAGTCGGCGGGCCATCGCGTTCTCCGGGTTGGGGGGTCGCCATTGGGTTGCGGCGAGGCCAGGAACGGTTCAAGTTTTCTGCGTTCAGGTCGGCTCAGGGTCGCTGGCCATCCAGACGCCGGACCTCGCCGGCTCCTGTGACGGTCTGCGAGACACGCGGACGGCCGACAAACAACACATCGCCGCTGCCGGTGATGCTGGCGCCCAACCGCTCGGCGACCGCCAAGCGCATCTCACCGCTGCCGTCGATCGCGACATCAGCCTGGCGGCTGGCCAACCGCAGCGCGGCATAGTCGGCGGCACCAGTGATCACCACTTGCTGGCGGTCGACCTGGCCGCCGTCGATCGTGAGGCTGCCCGAGCCCTCGAGCCGGGCATCGAGCGTGCGCGCGTTGAGCTGCGCGAACCGGAGCTCGTCGCTGCCAGCCATACGCAGCGAAAGGGCCGGCGTCGACAGCGGCCCGATCCGCAGCGTTCCCGATCCGCGCGTTTCGAGCGCCGACAGCGCCTTCAGTTCGAGCCGAAAGCGGATCGGCTGCCGGGTTTGGACACTGCCGGGGGCGAACGCGATCGAGAGCCGGCCTTGAACGACCTCAGTGACGAGCTTTGCCAGCACCGCCGGTTCGGCCTCGACCGTCAAGCGCTCGCGGTGGGTCTGCTCGATCAGCAGTTCCCCGGCCGCGGACCACAGCACGGCGTGAAAGCCGCTGACGGCGCGGACTTCGACCGTGGTCTGGGCGGCCATGCCCCGGCCACAGGTGCTGAGTCCGGCCGCCGCGGCCAGCGCTTCGGCCAGCCAGGTGCGTCGTGAACGCGGGTCCATGGCAGCGCTCATGACAGCACCCCGCTCGCCGAGTACGGCGAGCGACCCTCCCGTGGCCACGAAGGGGCCACTGCGCGGCCCAAGGTCGGGCCTTGCTTGGGGCGGCCCGGCGCGGCGGCCCGTGAAGAACAGGTTGACACCGGATGT
>JANMSR010000437.1:0-3258 GCA_031389565.1 Burkholderiales bacterium | reverse complement strand
ATCACGATGAAGGGGATGGCGCCCATGTAGATGTCGCGCGATTCGACCTTGCGCGGCAGCGACTTGTTCCTGAACAAGGTATCGGCAATGCCGCGCAAATAGAACAGCGCGAAGCCGAACGGCGGGTGCATGAAGCTGGTTTGCATGTTCACGCAGATCATGACGCCGAACCAGATCAAGTCGATGCCCAGCTTGGCCGCAACCGGCGCGAGGAACGGAATGATGATGAAGGCGATCTCGAAGAAATCGAGAAAGAAGGCCAGGAAGAAAATGAAGATGTTGACGGCGATCAGGAAGCCGAGCTGGCCGCCCGGCAGGCCGGCCAGCATGTGCTCGATCCAGATGCCGCCATCGACGCCCTGGAACACCAGCGAGAACACGCGCGAGCCGATCAGGATGAACACCACCATGGCGGTGAGGCGCATCGTGGTGATCAGCGCCTGTTTGAGCAGCGACAGGGTCAGGCGCTTGTGCATCGCGGCGAGAATGAAGGCGCCCACCGCGCCCATCGCGCCGGCCTCGGTCGGCGTTGCGACGGCGGTGTTCAGGCCGGGCAGGCCCCCCATGCTGCCCAGCACCGTGAAGATCAACACCGCCGACGGGATGATGCCGCGCAGGCACTTCGACCACAGCGGCCAGCCCTCAAGCGTGCGGCCCTCCTTGGGCACGCCCGGCACATGCTCGGGTTTTATGCGCGACAGCATGAAGGTGTAGAGCGCAAACAGCAGCACCTGAAGGATCGAGGGACCCCAGGCGCCCTTGTACATATCGCCCACCGGTTTGCCCAACTGGTCGGCCAGCACGATCAGCACCAGTGACGGGGGCACCAACTGCGTGATCGTCCCGGACGCCGCCAGCACGCCGGTCGCGTAGCGCATGTTGTAGCCCCAGCGCATCATCACCGGCAAAGAAATCATGGCCATCGCAATCACCTGGCCAGCCACCGTGCCGGTGATGGCGCCAAGGATGAAGCCGACGATGATGACCGAGTAGCCCAGGCCGCCGCGCACCGGGCCGAACAACTGCCCCATCGAGTCGAGCATGTCTTCGGCCAGGCCGCAGCGTTCGAGAATCGTGCCCATCAGCGTGAAGAACGGAATCGCCAGCAGCAGGTCGTTGGACAGGATGCCGAAGACGTTGAGCGGAAGCGCAGTCATGAAACTGGCCGGGAACCAACCCATCCAGACCGCGAAAAAGCCGCAGCCCAGACCCAACGCGGTCAGCGAGAAAGCCACCGGAAAGCCGATCGTCAAGACGATGATCAGCCCCGCAAACATCAGCGGGGCGAAGGTGTCCATGGTCATTGCAGCGGCCTCTCATAGTGGAAGTCGGCGTCGTACTTGTGCGCCAACCAAGCCACCCGCTTGATGACCTCCGACACCCCTTGCGCAAACAACATCCCGAATCCGAGCGGCAACAGTGCCATTGCGGGCCAACGGATCAGGCCGCCGGCGTTGCTCGACACTTCGCCGCTGACAAACATCCTCACGAACAGCGGCCAGGCGAAATAGATCATCACCAGCATCGACGGCAGCATGAACAGCACCAGGCCGGCCAAGTCGACCAGCGCCTGCGTTCGGCCCGAGAAGCGGCCATAGATGACGTCCACGCGAATGTGCTGATTGATGCGCAGCACCTGCGACGCGCCCAGCATCACGCAGGCAGCAAACAGGTACCACTGGATTTCGAGGAACGCGTTCGAGCTGTAGTTGGCAACGTAGCGGACGATGGCGTTCGCGGCGCTGATCAGGCAGGACGCGAGGACGGCCCACTTCGCCACGATGGCGAAGCGATCATTGATGGAGTCGATGGCGCGCGACAGGGTCAACAATCCGTTCATTCAGCACTCCGAGGGACTGGTTCGACACCAGATCAACTGCGCAATGTAGCGGCGAATGTCCGTGCCAGCGGTGCGTCCGCCGTGGGTCGCGGGAAAGCCCTGAATGCCGGCGGCGCGCGCGCCGCCGGCGCACTCAGACCCGCGTTGCCTGCATGTACAAGTTCGCCGAGCGATTGCCGCTGCGGCAAAAGACCAGGATCGGGCGCGGCAACTCTGCGAGCAATTGCGCGAACGCAGCGATCTGCTCGGCTGTCTGAAAGCCGCCGGCCACCGGCAGGAAACGATACTCGAGCCCGGCGGCGCGCGCGGCGGCCTCGATCGTGGCGTTGGTCGGCTGGTCGGGCCCGTGCTCGAAGTCGGGCCGGTTGTTGACCACGCTGCGAAAGCCGGCGCGTGCGGCCTCGGCCATCGCCGCGGGCGTGAGTTGCGGCGCCACGCAAACGTCGGGGGCCACCGCGCGCAGGGGCAAGGACGTGCTCATCAGGCAACCTCGCGCTTCGCGCTGCGGAATTCGCACTTGGGGCGGCCCGGCGCGCTCATCAGGCAACCTCCGCGCTGCGCGCTTCGGTATTCGCCTTTCGGGCGGCCGGGCAGGCTCATGGGCTCGCGCCTACTTCGACAGCGCGGACTTCACCGCGGCCGAAACCAAACCCATGTCGGCGGTGCCGGCCAGCTCGGCCTTCACCGCGCCCATCACCTTGCCCATGTCGCCCGGGCCGCTGGCGCCGAGTTGGCCGACGATGCGCGCCACCGCGGTGGCAATCTCGTCGGCCGACAGGCGCTGCGGCAGGTAGGCCTCGAGCACGCGCAGCTCAGCACTTTCCTTGTCGACCAGGTCGGTGCGGCCGGCCTGCCCGAAGGCGGCGATCGAGTCCTTGCGCTGCTTGATCGACTTGTCGACGATGGCCACCACCTGCGCGTCGTCGAGCACGATGCGATCGTCGACTTCGCGTTGCTTCACGGCCGCCAGCAGCATGCGGATGGCCGACAGTCGCTCGCTGTCCCGGGCGCGCATGGCGGCCTTCATGTCGTCGGTGATGCGGTCTTTCAAGCTCATGGCAACGGGCTTTCAGCAATGAACAAAGCCCGCAGCGGTGACCCGCGCGGGCTCTGGGTCTGGCGAGTGGGGACGGGCCCGCTCAGTACAGCTTCTTGGGCAACTGCATCGAACGCACGCGCTTGAAGTGGCGCTTTACGGCGGCCGCCTTCTTGCGCTTGCGCTCGGCGGTTGGTTTTTCATAGAACTCGCGGGCGCGCAGGTCGGTCAGCAGGCCCAGCTTTTCAATCGTGCGCTTGAAGCGCCGCAGGGCGACGTCGAACGGCTCGTTCTCTTTGACGCGAATCGTGGTCATGAAACAGGGGGTCCTTGGGGGTTTGCGCTCGGTGTCCCGAATCCGGTCACGCTGGACGGTGCGGAT
>JANMSR010000416.1:0-2738 GCA_031389565.1 Burkholderiales bacterium | reverse complement strand
GACAGCGGGCCCGGCATCGAGCCTGCGGTTCAGGCGCGTCTGTTCACACCGTTCACGCAGGCCGACGACTCGACCACGCGCCGCTTCGGCGGCACCGGTCTGGGCCTGTCGATCTGCCGCGAGCTGGCGCAATTGATGGGCGGCGAGGTCGGCGTGCACAGCGCGCCCGGGCGCGGCAGCCGCTTCTGGGCCGAGCTGCCGCTGCCGGCCAGCGCCGAGTCCGGGCCCACGTCCGGCTTTGGTGCGCTGCCCGACCACACCAGTCCGCTGGCGGGCGTGTACGTGCTGATTGCCGAAGACAACCCGGTCAACATGCTGATTGCCGTGGCCCTACTCGAACAATGGGGCGTCGAGGTGGCACAGGCCGGCAACGGGGCGCAAGCCGTCGCGGTGGTGAATGCCCAGGCCGATGCCGGCACGCCCTTCGACCTGGTGCTGATGGATGTGCAGATGCCGGTGATGGGCGGCTACGACGCCACACGCGCGCTGCGACAGCGCCACAGTGCGGCGGCACTGCCGATCATTGCGCTGACCGCTGCGGCGCTGACCTCCGAACGCGACGAGGCGCTGGCCAGCGGCATGAACGACTTCCTGACCAAACCGATCGACGCGCAGCGACTGCACGACACGCTGCTGCAGTGGCACCGCGCGGGAACTGACGGCCCCTAGTTCGCTGCGCTCGCGTCCCCCGGGGGGAATTCGGGCCGCTTGGGAGCGGCCCGGCGCGGCCTGAGGTGACGGCTCCTGGCTTGCTGTGCTCGCCTCGGGGCGACGGCGCAGGCGTCTTGGGTTCGTCGACTCAACTGCTGCCACGGGACATCAAGGTCCAGGGCAGGCGCTCGTCGGCCGCGCTGTGTCCGCTTTGCAGCGCCAGCAGCAGGGCGCGCGCGGCGGCCTGGCCGATCTCGAAGCGTGGGGTGTGCACGGTCGACAGCGGTGGGTCGAGTTGGCGGCCAAGGCTGAAGTCGCCGAAGCCGAGCAGGGCCATGTCGTGCGGCACGGCCAAGCCGCGGGCGCGGGCCTCGAACAGGGCGCCGCAGGCCAGGTGGTCGTTGGCGAAGGCCGCGGCGCGAACCGCCGGCCGCCCGCCGGCATCCAGCAGCGCGCCGAACGCGTGGCGCCCGGCCTCGATCGCTTCGCTGGCCGGCGCGGTGACGCGCCGCACCGGCACGCGACGGCGCTTGGCGGCGGCCAGAAAGCCGTCGCCACGCTCGTGGGCGCGAAAGTCCTCGGCCACGCCGCTGTCGACGTAGGCCAGCCTGCGGTAGCCGCGCGCGATCAGGTGCTCGGCCATCGCGCGGCCGACCTGCTCGTGGTCGAAGCCGATCTGGGTGAAGCTCTCGGCGCCGGGCTCGGGGTGGTGGTCCCAGATCTCGATCACCGGCGTGCCGCGCGCCTGCGCCTGGCGCAACAGCGCCAACGCGCCGGCCGTGTGGCGCCGGCCGGTGACGACCAGGGCGCTAGGAAACCAGCCCAGCAGCGCGCGCAATTGCTCTTCCTCGCGCTCGACGGAGTAGCCGGTGGCGGCGAGCAGCAGCTCGCAGCCCGAGCCTTGCAGCGCGTCGGCCAGGCCCTGCACCGTCTCGGCAAAGATCGAGTTGGCGATGCTCGGGATCAGCGCGGCGACCATGCGCGCCCTGCCTGGCGTCACGCTTGCCGCACTGGCCAGCACGCCGGCCTGCTTGTTGGGCAGGTAGCCGGTCTGTCGCAGCGCCGCGGCTATTCCGGCGGCGGTATCGGCCGCCACGCGCTGCGGTTCGCGCAGGTAGCGCGAGACGGTGATCGCGGTCACGCCGGCAGCCGTGGCCACATCGGCCAGCGTCGCCCGACCATGGCCGCGGCGCGGCTGGCGCACGGCGACCGCGGCCGAGGCGGTGGGCGGTGGCGGGTGCGGGCGCATACGGGTTTGCGTGGATGGTTCCAGTGCGGTGTTCGCACTAATGTTAGCGGTAACACCAGCGATCGCGATTCTCGAAATCCCTCCCCTGCCGACGATGACCCAGGAAACGCCGGACCGCCCCAAGATGCCTTGCTCCCCCTCGGGGGGGCAGATGCCGCGAAGCGGCGGCCTCGGGGGCGCGAAAAAAACACTCGCCGACTTGCGCAGCCGGCGCTGGTTTGCCGCCCGGGACATGCGCGCCTTCGCTCACCGCCAGCGCGCGCAACAAATGGGCCTGCGCCGCGAAGACGTGCTCGAGCGCCCGTGCATCGCCATCATCAACACCTGGAGCGACCTGTCGCCCTGCCACGCGCACCTGCGCGAGCGAGCCGAGGCCGTCAAGCGTGGCGTCCTGATGGCCGGCGGCTTGCCGTTCGAGTTGCCCGCGATGAGCCTGGGCGAGGTGATGGTCAAGCCGACCACCATGCTCTACCGCAATTTCCTGGCCATGGAAGTGGAGGAGCTGCTGCGCTCGCTGCCCATCGACGGCGTGGTGCTGCTGGCCGGCTGCGACAAGACCACGCCCGGGACGGTGATGGGCGCCATCAGCATGGGCCTGCCGACGATTTTTTGCGCTGCCGGGCCGATGTTGAACGACCGCTACCTCAAGCCCGGCCAGCCCGAGCGCAAGGTGGGTGCCGGAACGCACAGCCGCATGTTCTGGGACGAATACCAGGCCGGCCGCGTCGACGAAAAAGAGTGGGTGCACCTGGAGTCGCGCATGACGCGTTCGCCGGGCACCTGCAACACCATGGGCACCGCCAGCACCATGACCAGCATGACCGAGGCGCTGGGCCTG
>JANMSR010000398.1:0-2142 GCA_031389565.1 Burkholderiales bacterium | reverse complement strand
GCAAGCATCCTCCCCGACCTACAGCTACACCGAGCGCAAGCGGATCCGCAAGAGCTTCGGCAAGCGCGAGAGTGTCCTCAACGTTCCCTATCTGCTGACCATGCAGCGGGAGTCTTACGTCGCGTTCCTGCAAAAGGACGTGCCACCGGCCAAACGCAAACCCGAGGGTTTGCAGGCCGCCTTCCTCTCCGCCTTCCCGATCGTGTCGCACAACGGCTACGTGGAGATGAAGTTCATCGAGTTCAACATGGCCAAGCCGGCCTTCGACACCCGTGAGTGTCAGCAGCGCGGCTTGACCTATGCAGCGGCGGTGCGCGCCAAGCTGCAGATGATCATCTACGACCGCGAGTCGGCGCAGGCCAAGACCGTGAAGGAGATCAAGGAGCAGGAGGTCTACATGGGCGAAGTGCCGCTCATGACCGACTACGGCTCGTTCATCATCAACGGCACCGAGCGGGTCATCGTCTCGCAGTTGCACCGCAGTCCGGGCGTGTTCTTCGAGCACGACAAGGGCAAGACGCATTCGAGCGGCAAACTGCTGTTCTCGGCGCGCATCATTCCCTACCGCGGCTCGTGGCTCGACTTCGAGTTCGACCCCAAGGACATCCTGTACTTCCGTGTCGACCGCCGCCGCAAGATGCCGGTGACGATCCTGCTCAAGGCCATCGGCCTGTCGCCGGAATCGATCCTGGCCAACTTCTTCGTCTTCGACCAGTTCCGGGTGATGGACACCGGCGCTCAGCTCGAGTTCGTGCCCGAGCGCCTGAAGGGCGAAATCGCGCGCTTCGACATTACCGACAAGAGCGGCAACGTCGTCGTCGAGAAAGACAAGCGCATCACCGCGCGCCATGTGCGCACCCTGGAGCAAACCGGCACCACCTTCATCAGCGTGCCGGAAGACTTCCTGGCCGGGCGCATCGTCGCGCGAAATATGGTCGATCCCGAGACCGGCGAGATCGTCGCGAAGGCCAACGACGAGTTGACCGACGTGCTGCTGAAGAAGTTGCGCGCGGCGGGCATCAAGGACATGCAGTGCCTGTACACCAACGAGCTCGACGAAGGCGCCTACATCAGCCAGACGCTGGCCGCCGACGAGACCGCTGATGAACTTGCGGCGCGAGTGGCCATCTACCGCATGATGCGGCCCGGCGAGCCGCCGACCGAAGACGCGGTGCAGGCCCTGTTCCAGCGCCTGTTCTACAACGGCGACAGCTACGACCTCTCGCGCGTCGGACGCATGAAGTTCAATGCCCGCGTCGGCCGCGACTCGGCCGAGGGTTCGATGACGCTCTCGAACGAGGACATCCTGGACGTGGTCAAGATCCTCGTCGAGCTGCGCAACGGCCGCGGCGAAGTCGACGACATCGACCACCTGGGCAACCGGCGCGTGCGCTGCGTCGGCGAGTTGGCCGAGAACCAGTACCGCTCGGGCCTGGCACGGATCGAGAAGGCGGTGAAGGAGCGCTTGGGCCAGGCCGAGACCGAAGCGCTGATGCCGCACGACCTGATCAACTCCAAACCGATCTCCGCGGCGTTGAAGGAGTTCTTCGGCGCGAGCCAGCTCTCGCAGTTCATGGACCAGACCAACCCGCTGAGCGAAATCACGCACAAGCGGCGCGTCTCGGCCCTCGGCCCGGGCGGCCTGACGCGCGAGCGCGCCGGCTTCGAGGTGCGCGACGTGCACCCGACGCACTACGGCCGGGTCTGCCCGATCGAAACGCCGGAGGGCCCGAACATCGGCTTGATCAACTCGCTGGCGCTGTTTGCACAGCTCAACGAATACGGCTTTCTCGAAACGCCGTACCGGCGCGTGGCCGATGGCAAGGTGTCGATGGACATCGACTATCTGTCGGCCATCCAGGAAGGCAAGTACGTCATTGCCCAGGCCAACGCGACGCTGGACAAAAACGGCAAGCTGACCGACGAGCTGGTGAGTGCGCGCGAGAACGGCGAATCGGTGCTGACCTCGCCCGAGCGCATCCAGTACATGGACGTGGCTCCGACGCAGATCGTGTCGGTGGCGGCGTCGCTGGTGCCGTTCCTCGAGCACGACGATGCCAACCGCGCGCTGATGGGCGCCAACATGCAGCGCCAGGCGGTGCCGGTGTTGCGCCCCGAGAAGGCCTTTGTCGGTACCGGCGT
>JANMSR010000396.1:0-41492 GCA_031389565.1 Burkholderiales bacterium | reverse complement strand
GGCGCCGAGTTGCGCCGCGCGGGCTCGCGAAAGATCCGCTCGGGAGCGAGGTCGGGCAGCTCGGCTCGTACGAGGTCGGCATGTGCCTCGGCGGCCGCGACGAAGATCTCGTCGGAGAGGGGCCGAACGCGCTCCCACGTCTCGGCGAGGAGACTTTTCGAAGAAACGAGCGGGAGGAACTGTTTCGGGCGCGCCTCCGTGGAGAGGGGCCAAAGGCGCGTTCCCCCGCCGCCCGCCAGCAGCAGGACGTTCATCGGATCCGTCATGACCACTTCAACCCGAGAAACTCCACCTCGGGAGACAGGGTAACGCGGAACTTCTCCTGGACCGATTCGCGCATCGTGCGCATGAGCGAGAGAACGTCGGCGGCGCGGGCACAGCCGAGGTTCAGCAACACGGGATACTGGAAGCGCTTCATGGTTTGGGCTCTCAAAGATCGCCCGGCTTGATGCCGAGCTGGCTGCACATGGCGTGAAAGGTACCGATTTTCAGTTCGTCTTTCGGGTTGCGAACGATCGTGAAGGCGGAGCCGAAGTACAAGGTCTGGTGGCTGCCCTTGCCACGCGAGGCATCCAACACCACTGCCACCCGCCGGGCCTTGCCGAGCGCCTTCAACTTGCGGATGAACTCGCTGCCGGTCACGGCCGCATTGTCGGACGAAAACGTCCGTGATGCAAATCGAATCGAGGCCGCGCCGGCAACAGCTTCGGCTCCTCGGTGCTGCCGTCGTAGTTGGGGACGAAGTCGACCGTGCCCTCGTCGATCTCGTCGAGCAGCAGCCGGGCAATGGGCGACAACCGGGCCTCGGTGTAGCGCATCGCCGCCGCACCATCGCCGTCGCGCGAACCGAAGTTGCCCTGGCCGTCGACGAGCGGGTAGCGCAGCGCGAAGTCCTGCGCCATGCGCACCATCGCGTCGTAGGCCGCCTGGTCGCTGTGCGGGTGGTAGCGGCCGAGCACGTCGCATCCATCGCATCGATCGCCTGCGCAATCGCGTCGTCTTCGTCTTCACCCTGGGTGATCAGGGGCGGCAAATGCATCGCCGCCGCACCTGCCCTTGCCGCGCTGGGCGTCCGGCGCCACCGCAGCCCGTCGCGCCGCGGGCAAGGGCGGGCGTCAGGCGCGCCGCGGCACCGTCCTTTGCCCATCGCACTCATCGGGCACCACCCACCCAACTGCTCGAGATCCGATCTGCGACGAATGTGCGCTAGCGAACGGTACTTGCCCTGGCAACGGGCGTACTATCGAGCTTGGTTCGCCAACCCGTCAGCGACTCATGTCCACCGCAAGCCACGAGGGCCGCCGGATCGCAGCACCTCTTGCCCGCCGCGTCGGGCAAGGTGCGGACGCCGGGCAAATCGCCGAGGCGGTTTTCGCGATCTGGGAAGAGGTCGACGACGCCCTGACCCCGATCATCGGGCCGCGCGGCGTGGCCGCGCTCTACTACCGCAGCCTGCACCTGACCGGCGCGGCCCATCCCGGGGTGGCGGGCAGGCACGACATCGTCCAGGCGAGCGTGAACCCCACGGCATTGAAATCCATCCTTTCGCAGCGCAATCCTGCTGACGCCGCCGCCGCTGGCAGCGCCTTTTTGCAGACCTTCCACGAGTTGCTGGCCAGTTTGGTCGGACCCTCGCTGACCGAACGATTGCTCCGTTCCGTTTGGGAAAACTCTTCTGGCGGCCCATCTACGCAGGACACCACACCATGAGCGACAAAGTAACCATCAACCGATTGACCACCGGCGTGCCCGGCCTGGACGAGGTGCTCGGCGGTGGCTTGCCCGAGTTCTCGTTCAACCTCATTGCCGGCTCGCCCGGTAGCGGCAAGACCACGTTGGCGCACCAGATCATGTTCGCGCTGGCCACTCCGGAGCGGCCCGCGCTGTATTTCACGGTGCTGGGCGAGCCACCGCTGAAGATGCTGCGCTATCAGCAGCAGTTCGATTTCTTCGACAACGAGGCGATCAACCACAGGGTGCGTTTCATCAACCTGTCGGAAGACGCCATGGCCGGCAACCTCGACCGGGTGTTGCAGCGCATCGTCGAAGAGGTCACGCTGCACAGCCCGGGGCTGGTCTTCGTCGACTCGTTCCGTTCCGTGGTGTTCGCAACCACGACCAACGGCAGCCCGCACAACAACCTGCAGCAGTTCGTGCAGCAGCTCGGCATGCTGATGACAAGCTGGCAGGCCACCACCTTCCTGCTCGGCGAGTACTTCAACGAGGCCGACGCGAACCCGGTATTCACCGTGGCCGACGGGCTGATCTGGCTGCGCCAGACCGTGCAGCGCAACTCCATGGTGCGCAAGATCGAGATCATGAAAATGCGCGGCCAACCGACGCTGCCGGGGCTGCACACCTTTCGCATGAGCAAGGCGGGCATCAGCGTGTTCTCGCCCGCAGGCGTGGTGGTTGACGAAAAGCTCGAGGCCATCTCACCTCAGCACCGCGCCCCGGTGCTGATGGGCGTGCCGGGACTAGACGAGATGCTGGGCGGCAGCTTGCCGCGCGGTTACTCTTTGCTCGTGGCCGGCCCGTCGGGGTCGGGCAAGAGCATCCTGGCCAGTGCGTTCCTGGCCGAGGGCGTGCGCAACGGTGAAACCGGCGTCATCGCGGCCTTCGAGCAGAATCCCCGCCGATCGCGCAACCGCCTGCTCATCGACCTGATCGACAGCGGCAAAGTGGGCTTGGTGGACAGCCATGCGCCCGATCGCTCGATCGATGAGGTTGTGCTGCAACTCATGACCGAGGTCCGCCGGCTCAAAGCGAGCCGCGTCGTGCTCGATTCACTCTCGGGATTCGAGCTCACGCTGGCACCGTCGTTCCGCGACGACTTTCGCGCCTCGCTGATGGGCCTGGTGACCACGCTGGCGGCCGCCGGCGTCACCGTGCTACTGACCTCCGAGCTCGAGGACCGTTATACCGATCTGCGCTTCAGCCCCTATGGCGCCGCCTTCCTGACCGACGCGATCATCGTGCAGCGCTACATCGAGGTCGACAGCCAATTGCTGCGCGTGATGGCGGTGGTCAAGGTGCGCGCCAGCGCCCATTCGAAGGAGTTGCGCCTGTTCGACATCGACGGCGACGGCATCCACATGGGCAAGATGGTGCTGGACCAGGAAGGGCTGCTCGGTGGCAGGCCAACACGAAAGCGCGTCGCCGACCAGCCTGGCGCGGCGCCCGATGCGTCGGCGGGTTGAGCGGCCCGGGCCGGAGCGCTTGCCGTGAACGAGCCCCCAGACCCGAACGACGCCGCGGCTGCCGCCGCGCACGACCTGGCCCAAGTGCACACCAAGGTCGCGGAGGCGCGTGCGGTGCTGGTTCGCCTGCTGCAGGACGTGGTCGTGGCCGAGAGCCGCCTGAACGTCAGCCAGACGGCCCAGTTGCTCGAAGCCAACGAGGAGCTGGTGGTCGCGGCCCTGCACGCCCAAAGCGACGCCGACACCGCCACGCAGGCGCTGGACGAAGCGTCGCGCCTGAACGGGGTCGATCCACTGACCCAATTGCCCACCCGGTTTCTGATGCTCGACCGGCTGGCGCATGCCATCGCCGGTGCCAAGCGCCGTGGCGCCCGGTTGGCGTTGCTCTTCGTGGACCTCGATAACTTCAAGCAGGTCAACGACAGCTACGGCCACACGGTCGGTGACCAGGTGCTCGAGCTGGTGGCCAAGCGCCTGGCGTCATTGATTCGCGCGGCCGACACGGTCAGCCGCCACGGCGGCGACGAGTTCCTGCTCCTGCTCGACGAGGTGTCGCAGCCGTCCGATGCCGTGCTGATTGCCAACAAGGTGATCGCAGCCATTGCTGCGCCGAGCCGCGTCGGCGATCATCTGCTGCACCTGACGGTGAGCATCGGCATCAGCCTGTATCCCGACGACGGCGAAGAGGCCGGCACCCTGATCGACCACGCGGACGCCGCCATGTACCGCGCCAAGCGGCATGGCAGCGGCAGTTTCGCATTCCACGGTCATGAACCCGTCGGCACGCCGAGCCTGGCCCCGCCGCCAGCCGCTTCTGTGGCGCAGGCCCTCACCGAGCACGAGGCAGCCCTGGCCGACCACGAACGCCGGAACGCCCAGTTGCGCGAGGCGAACGAACAGTTGGTGCTGGCCGCGCTGAGTGCCCGGGAACTGCAGGCCGCCGCCGAGCAGGCACAGCAGCGGCAAGCCGAGTTCCTGGCCCTGGTCGCGCACGAGCTGAGCAGCCCGATGGCGCCGATCCGCCTGGCCACGGCCATGCTGGGCCGGGCGCAGACCGACGAGCCGCTGCTGCCTCGGGTGCAAAGCATCATCGAGCGCCAGTTGGCGCAGATGTCGCGCCTGGTGGGCAGCTTGCGCGAGGGTACACACGTCGGCAGCAGCTCATGGCCGCTCGAACGCACGATGGTCGACATGGCCGCCGTCCTCGAAGCGGCCGTCCTGGCATTTCAACCGTTGATGGACACGCGCCAGCAGCGCTTGCGAACGCATCGGCCGGCGTCCAAGCTCGAAGTGCCAGGCGACCCGATCCGCCTGGCGCAAATCGTGCGCAACCTGCTCGACAACGCCTCCAAGTACACGCCCGAAGGCGGCCAGATCGAGCTGGCGGCCGTGGCGACCGACGATGAGCTGGTGATCACGGTGTCCGACAACGGCATCGGGATCTCGGCCCAGGCCCTGCCCCATATCTTCGAGCCCTTCGTGCAGGGCACCCACGCCATCGGCTTCGACGGCGTCGGCCTGGGCATCGGGCTCACGGTGGTACGCGCCCTGGTGCAAGCCCATTCGGGCAGCGTCGTCGCCGGCAGCGCGGGCAGCGGCTGCGGCAGCCAATTCGTCGTCAGGCTGCCCTTGGCCGGGCACCCGGAATTATCGGCCGGGGTCACCCAAGGATGAGCTGATCGAGGTCTGCCGGCGCGGCGCTGTCAGCCCGACCTGCCGTTCGGGCGCAGCCGTGCCTCGAGTCCAGATCCTGCGAGGCTGGCCGCAATCGCCGCCCCGATCGAGCGATGAAGTCATAGGCGATGAGGCCCCGACCGGCGCGCTGACGCACCGCGCGCGCAAGGCAAGGCCGCCATCGGCCGCGTCGTTGATCGGGCTCAACACCGCGCTGCGCCGCCCGGGTCTCAATCTGTCGGCCACAATACTCCCACCGACAAGCAAGGCCCGCCGGGAGGCCCGATGAAACGCAAGCCACCAACGCCCCCTGCAAAGACGCCAGCGCCGCGGCCTGAGGCGGTCTCCGAACCCGCCGCCGGCGCCGACGGCCCCGACCGCATCGTGCTGCGGCCCGACGGCTACCACTGGCTGGCGCCCGACGGCCGTCAGGAATTCGGCCCGTTCGAGACGGTCGACGCAGCGCAGGCCGACATGGAGGCCACCGACGAGGGCCCCGAGCCCGACGCGGCCGATGCCTTGCTGGAAGCCGAGCGCGACATCGGCATCGCCGACTGGATCGACCCCGAGACCGGCGAGCCGGCCGAAGGTCAGTCGCCGCCCCACTTCGAACAGGAGTGATCTGCGGTCAGGCCGGCTCAAGCGGCCGCGCGCTGTGTAGGCTTGGCGCCCAGGATGTGCGAGAGCGCGGCGTCGAGGTTGGCCACCGTTCGTTCCGGGTGGTGCAGCTTGTCCAGGCCGAACAGCCCAATGCGGAAGGTCTTGAAGTCAGCCGGTTCGTCGCACTGCAAGGGCACGCCGGCAGCGGTCTGCAAACCTTCGCCGAGGAAGGCCTTGGCGCTGTGCAGGCCGTCGTCGTCGGTGTAGCTGACGACCACTCCGGGGGCCTGGAAGCCCTCGGCGGCCACGCTGCGCAGGCCCTTGGCGGCCAGCAGGGCGCGCACCCGGCGGCCGAGGTCGAGCTGCTCTTCACGCAGGCGCTCGAAGCCGTAGCTGCGGGTCTCCTGCATCATGTCGCGTGTGCGCGTCAGCGCATCGGTGGGCAGGGTCGCGTGATAGGCGTGGCCACCGCCTTCATAAGCCTCCATGATCTGCAGCCACTTCTTCAGATCGGCGGCAAAGCTGGTGCTGGTGCTGCTGTCGATCGCCTCGCGGGCGCGCTCGCTGAGCATCACGAAGGCGCAGCAGGGCGAACCGCTCCAGCCTTTTTGCGGCGCGCTCACCAGCACGTCGACGCCAGTGGCCTGCATGTCGACCCAGACTGCGCCCGAGGCGATGCAGTCGAGCACGAACAGGCCACCCACTTCGTGCACCGCGTCGGCCACGGCATGCAGGTAGGCGTCGGGCAGCAAAATGCCGGCCGCGGTTTCGACATGCGGCGCGAACACCACCGCGGGCCGCTGGGCGCGGATCGCGGTGACGACTTCCTCGATCGGCGTGGGCGCGAACGGTGCCTGGCGGCCGGGGGCGACGGCGCGGGCCTTCAGCACGCTGTGCGCCGACGGAATCTGCCCCATCTCGAAGATCTGCGTCCAGCGGTAGCTGAACCAGCCGTTGCGGACCACCAGCGCCTGGCGGCCGGTGGCGAACTGGCGCGCCACCGCCTCCATGCCGAAGGTGCCGCTGCCGGGCACGACGATCGCCGAGCGGGCGCGATAGGCCTCTTTCAACAGCGCCGAGATGTCGCGCATCACCTGCTGGAACTTGCGCGACATGTGGTTCAGCGCGCGGTCGGTGAAGACGACCGAGTATTCGAGCAGGCCGTCCGGGTCGGTATCGGGCAGGAGTCCGGGCATGGTGTTCCCTTCGCAGGCAATGAGGCTCAGGTCAGCTTATCACCGGGCTGCACGGGTGCCTCCCCTGCGCGAGCGCGGCACGCTGGAAAACCTGCTGGCCACCCCGGTGCGGCCGCTGGAGATGATGATCGGCAAGATCCTGCCCTGCGCCTTCATCGGCTACGTGCAGGTGATCGTCGTCTTCGGCGCCGCGCGGCGGTTGTTCGGCGTGCCGATGGCCGGCAGCTTCGCCGTGGCCACGCTGGCGGTCGGCTTCACGTTCTCGACCATTGCGCGCTCCATGTGGAAGGGCGTGGCCTGGCACGAGGTTTGGCCCGACGCGGGGGCGATCGTGGCCTTCACCGTCGTTGTGGGCTGGGTCGCGATGCTGCGCTACCGCCAAACGATCGACTGAAACTTTTCGGCAGGCTCACGCCATGAGCCTGTGGCCCGCAACACTGGCAGCGCCGGGGTCGTCCCGGTGACCGCCAGAAAGCGAAGCTGCCATGCGCCGATCCAACGCTCTCACCGCCGATCTGTTCGAAGACACCGCCGCGGCGTCTGACCCCCACCGACGCCTTCGACGCCACCGGCTTCGAGATCGGCTGGGACCATGCCCACTACCGCTTGGTGCCGCCGGTCGAGCACCTGCACCACGGCCACCCGGTGCGCCAGGGCTGGCAGGCCGGCCAGGCGGTGTTCGGCCCACGCATCCTGCGCCGCACGCTGAAAGTTCGCCAGTGGCTGCAACTCAGGCTCAACGCCTGGCTGCGCGGCCGCGCGTTCGCGGGCGTGCAGGTCACGCCGCAGTTCCTGGCCCAGATCGACGTGCCCGTGTACCCGATCACGCGCGAAGCTCTCAGCCACTGCAGCCTGACCGCCAGTAACGCCTCGGTCGACCGGGTCTGCAACCGCGCCGGCTACGCTGCCGGCAACCTGGCCGTGATGAGCGTGCGCGCCAACCAGGCCAAGCCCGACCACGACTGGGCGGCTGCGATGCGCTGCGTCAAGCAGATTGCCACCGAAGGCTACGCAGCGCCGCGGCCGGGCTGGGCACGCGCCAAGCCGCCGTTCGAGACGGCGCCCAACGCCCCTACCATCGCCGCATGGCCCCACAGGACTTCGATGTCCTCGTCGTCGGTGCCGGCATCGCCGGCGCGTCGGTAGCGCACTTCCTCGCGCCGCACGCCCGTGTGGGCGTGCTCGAGCGCGAGCCGATGCCCGGCATGCACACCACCGGGCGCTCGGCGGCGATGTTCATGGAGAGCTACGGCCCGCCGCAGGTGCGCGCACTGACGCGGGCCAGCCGGGCGTTCCTGGCTGCGCGGGTGAGCGGCCGCCCAGCCTTGATCACGCCCCGCGGCGCGTTGTTCATCGCCAGCGCCGACCGGCTCGATGCGTTGCGGGCGCTCGAAGACGCCTTGCGCCGCGACGGCGTCACGCCGCAACGGCTCGACAGCGCGGCGGCCCGGGCGCGCGTGCCCGTGCTGCGCGAGCAAGCCACTGCGCTGGCGCTGCTCGACGACGACGCCTGCGACATCGATGTCGACGCACTGCACCAGCATTTCCTGCGCGGCGCGCGGCAGCATGGCGGGCAACTCGTCGTCAACCAGGACGTGCGCGGCATCGCCCGGGTCAACGGCCGCTGGCAGCTCGAGACGCCGGCGCAGCGCTTCACCGCCCCGCTGCTGGTCAACGCGGCAGGCGCCTGGGCCGACGCGGTGGCGGTGCTGGCCGGTGTCGCGCCGCTCGGCCTCGAACCGCGCCGGCGCAGCGCATTCACCTTTGCGCCGCCGGCGGGGACCGATGTGCATACGTGGCCGTGTGTAGCCGACGTCGACGAAAGTTTCTACTTCAAGCCCGATGCCGGCCTGCTGCTCGGCTCGCCGGCCAACGCCGATCCGGTGCCGCCGCACGATGTGGTGGCCGAAGAGCTCGATATCGCAACCGGCATCCAGCGCATCGAGGCCGCCACGACGATGGCCATCCGCCGCCCGCTGCGCACCTGGGCGGGGCTGCGCAGCTTCATGCCCGACGGCCAGTTGGTGGGCGGTTTCGACGCCGTTGCGCCGGGCTTCTTCTGGTGCTGCGGCCAGGGCGGCTACGGCATCCAGACCAGCCCGGCAATGGGCCAGGCGTGCGCGGCGCGGATCCTGGGCCGGGCGCTGCCGATGCATATCGCCGACCAGGGCCTGACCTTCACCGACCTGGCCCCGCGGCGCTGAGGTGTTCTGCGCGTTCTGGTGGCTTGCCTGCGGATATCCAACCGACCAACTTGCGATCCTTGAAGCGGTCGCCTGAGCCGCGACGCGGCCTCTCACATCGACAGGCTCTCGTGCATCACCGACGGCGAGAAGTCGGCCGCGCCGGTGGGCTTGCGGCCCTCGATCCAGGCCAGCAGCATGTCGGCCGTCATCGGTCTGGCGAAGAAAAAGCCCTGCAATTCATCGCAGCCGTGACCCAGCAGGATATCGCGCTGGCCGGAGGTCTCGACGCCTTCGGCAACCACGCTCAAACCGAGCGCGTGCGCCAGGTGAATCACGGCGCTGACGATCGCCCGCGCGTCGCTGCTTGTTTCGAGATCACCGACGAAGCTGCGGTCGATCTTGAGCTGACGCGCCGGCAACTGGCGCAAGTAGCTCAGGCTCGAGTAGCCGGTGCCGAAGTCGTCGATCGACAGGAACACACCGATCCTCGCCAGGCCTTCGAGTGCGCGCTGCGTGGCCCTGATGTCTTCCATCGCCACCGATTCGGTGATCTCGCACAGCAACTGTGAAGGCTCGATGCAATTGCGCGCCAGCGCCTTGCCGATGCGTTCGACCAAGTCCTCTTCGCGCAGTTGGTGGACCGACAAATTGATCGACATGCGCATGCGCAGACCGTCGTCGGCCCACGCCTGCATCTGGCGGCAGGCCTCGTTGATGACCCAGTTTCCGAGGCTGTTGATAAGGCCGAAGCGCTCAGCAATCGGAATGAATACGCCGGGGTTGACGAGACCGAGTTGGGGATGATTCCAGCGAAGCAAGGCCTCCACGCCGCGAAACTGCCCAAGTTGCCCGTCGATCTTGGGCTGGTAGTACAACTGCAGTTGCCCGAGTTCGATGGCGTGGCGCAGGTCGTTTTGCAGGCTCATCTGCTCGAGTGCGCCGGCGTCCATGTGCGACTCGAACAGCGCGTAGGTGTTGCCACCGGCGCGCTTGGCTGCATACATCGCAGCGTCGGCATGCGCCACGAGCTTGCCCTTCTCGCCGTGTTCGGGGCAGGCAACGATGCCGACCGAGCCGGAGATGTCGACCCGCCGGTCCGCGATCTGGAACGGACGGGCGAGCTCCTCGACCAATCGACGAGCCAATGTGACGCAGTCGGCCAGGCTGGATACGTCCTCCATCAGCAGCACGAACTCATCGCCGCCAATCCGGGCTACGGTGTCGCTGGCGCGCGCCGCGGCGCGCAGGCGCATCGCCGCCTCCTTCAGCAGCTGGTCGCCGGCGGCGTGGCCCAGTGAATCGTTGACCGATTTGAAGCCGTCGAGGTCGATGAACAGCACCGCGATCTTTTCCGCATTGCGCACGGCGATGCGTTCGTCGGCGCGCCCGATGCGCTGTAGCGCGTGCATCAGGCGGTCTTCGAACAGCAGGCGGTTGGGCAGACCGGTGAGCGGATCAATGAACGCGCGCCGCTGAAGCTCGTCGTTGACCGTTTGCAACTGCGCATTCGCGACCTTGAGCGAGTCGGCGAGCCGTGCGGTTTTGCTTTGCATCCGTGCGTCCAATGTCGACGTGAACAAAGTCAGCGTCAGCATCGCAACCGACGACAGCGCCACCAGCGCGCCGAGGCTGTTGCCCGCCAGCGAGTTGGCGCTCAGGCAAACGGCGCCGGCCGGAAAGCTCGCCGCGGCCATGCCGGTGTAGTGTATGCCGTAGATGGCCACGCCCATCACCAGCGCGGCAAGGCCCTGGTAGCGCAGGCGGCGCGCGTCATTGACCTCGCGCAGCCAGAAGAAGATCCGCAGTGCGGCCGCGGAAGCAGCCACGGCGATCAGCGCCGAAGCCGCAACCAGCAGCGGGTTCCAGACGATGCCCGGCGCCATGTCGAGCGCAGCCATGCCGGTGTAGTGCATCGCGCAGATGCCGATTCCCATGACCAGCGCGCCGCCGGTCAGGCGGCGCCAGGTGAGCGAGCCGCGGCTCGCTACAAACAGCGCTACCGCCGACACCGCAACCCCGGCGACCCACGAGGCCACGGTCAGTGCGCGGGTGTAGCCCAGCGGGATCGGCAGCGAAAACGCGAGCATGCCGACGAAATGCATGCACCAGATGCCGGTGCCCATCGCGATCGAGCCACCGACCCACCAGCTCAGCGCGACTCCCCGATCGCGGGTGCGCACCCGTTTGGCCAAATCGAGTGCCACATAGGAAGCGAAACTGGCAATCAGCAGCGAAGCGACGACGCCCCAGGGGTCGTAGCTGGAAGGGAGGTAGGCCACAGGCACAGTGTTGATCTCGATAGGATGTTGGCAGGATCTGCTGCGTGGACACCGCCGCTATGTGATCGGCACTGTCTGCGCCGACTTTAGAGACATCCAGATCAAATGCCGTGCGGGTCAGCCATGCGAACCCTCAGGAACTGGCGACACCCGGCAGTTCGTCACGCGGGACGTGAGCAGGGTCTCGACGATGAAGTGGCGGAAGTCGGGGAAGCGCACCGCGCGGGTTCAGACATCGACATCCACCGTGTCGCCATGGATCTCCATCAACTCGCGCCTCGCCGCGGCCTCGCCCTTGCCCATCAGCCTGGTCAGCGCGGTGGTCGTCGCACCGAAATCGAGTTCACCGTAGGCCACTTGCAGCAGGCGCCGCGTGTCGGGGTTGAGCGTGGTGTCCCACAACTGCTCGGCACTCATTTCGCCCAGGCCCTTGAAGCGGCTGATGGCCCAGGAGCCGTCGCGTGCGCCTTCCTTGCGCAGCTTGTCGAGCGTGGCCTCGAGTTCGCCCTCGTCGAGGGCATAGATCTTGGCCGCCGGCTTCCTGCCGCGCGCCGGTGCGTCGACGCGGTACAGCGGCGGCTTGGCGATGTAGATGTGGCCGCGTTCGATCAGCTTGGGGAAGTGGCGGAAGAACAGCGTCAGCAGCAGCACCTGGATATGCGAGCCGTCGACATCGGCGTCACTCAGGATGCAGACCTTGCCGTAGCGCAGGCCGGAGAAGTCGGGCTCGTCGGTGGCCCCATGCGGGTCGACGCCGACCGCCACCGCGATGTCGTGGATTTCATTGTTGGCAAACAGCCGGTCGCGCTCGACCTCCCAGGCGTTGAGCACCTTGCCCCTGAGCGGCAGCACGGCCTGGGTTTCCTTGTTGCGACCCATCTTGGCGCTGCCGCCGGCCGAGTCGCCTTCGACCAGGAAGACTTCATTGAGCGTGAGATCGCGGCTTTCGCAATCGGTCAGCTTGCCCGGCAGCACGGCCACGCCCGAGCCCTTTTTCTTCTCCACCTTCAGGCTCGCGCGCTGGCGCGTCTGCGCCTGCCGGATCACCAGCGCGGCCAGTTGCTTGCCGTGCTCGACATGCTGGTTCAGCCACAACTCGAGCGCCGGCCGGGTGTAGCCCGAGACCAGCCGCAGCGCGTCGCGGGAATTCAGGCGCTCCTTGATCTGGCCCTGGAACTGGGGGTCGAGCACCTTGGCCGAGAGCACGAAGCTGGCGCGCGAGAACACGTCGTCGGGCATCAGCTTGACGCCCTTGGGTTGCAGCGCGTGCATCTCGATGAAGCCCCTGATGGCCGCGAACAGGCCGTCCTTCAGCCCGGATTCGTGCGTGCCGCCGGCCACCGTCGGGATCAGGTTGACGTAACTCTCGCGCAGTGTGTTGCCTTCGTCGGTGAAGGCCACGCACCAGGCTGCGCCCTCGCCTTCGGCGTTGTTTTCGCTGTCACCTTCTTCGGCGTAGTGCTCGCCCTCGAACAGCGGGATCAGCGGGTCGGCCGGCAGGCCCTGCATCAGGTAGTCGCGCAGGCCGCCCTGGTACAGCCAGGTCTGAAGCTCGCCCGTCTTTTCGTGCGTGAACGTCACCGTCACGCCGGGCATCAGCACCGCCTTGCTGCGCAGCAGGTGCAGCAGCTCGGCGCGTGGCAGCTCGGCGCTGTCGAAGTATTTCGGGTCGGGCCAGACGCGCACGGTGGTGCCCTGCTTGCGGTCACCGTTCGTCGCCTTGCGCAAGGCCTGTTGCTCGACCACGTCGCCGCCCGCGAAGGCCATCGTCGCCACCTGGCCTTCGCGGTAGACCGTGACCGCCAGGCGCTTGGCCAGCGCGTTCGTCACGCTGACCCCCACGCCATGCAAACCGCCCGAGAAGCTGTACGCGCCGCCGCCGCCCTTGTCGAATTTGCCGCCGGCATGCAGCCGCGTGAAGACGATCTCGATCACCGGCACGCCTTCTTCGGGGTGCATCCCGAACGGAATGCCGCGGCCATCGTCGTCGACGCTGACCGAACCATCGCCGTGCAGGGTGAGCGCCACACGTTTGCCGAAGCCGGCAAGCGCTTCGTCGGCGGCGTTGTCGATGACCTCCTGGACGACGTGCAGCGGGCTCTCGGTGCGGGTGTACATGCCCGGGCGTTGCTTGACGGGCTCGAGGCCCTTCAAGACCCGGATCGAGTCTTCGGCGTATTTGGCGGTCTTGGTTGGCATGGCGGCGGATTCTAGGCACCGCACGCGCAGGCCCTGCACCAGCACGTCCGCTGCGCAGCGGCTACAGTGCCCCATGAGACATCCGGTGCCTACTTGGTCAACCCGGGCCGCCGCGCCGGGCCGCCCCAAGCAAGGCCCGACCCTCCCGGAGGGTCGATCGCCGTACTCGGCGAGCGGGGTGCTCACATGACCTCGACTGCCCACCCGGCTGCACCCACAGCGCTGTCGATGACCCAGGTGCTGCTGTGCGGCGCCGCGATCGTGACCCTGTCGATGGGCATTCGCCACGGCTTCGGCCTGTGGTTGCAGCCGATCACGATGGAGCGTGGCTGGACGCGCGAGACCTTCGCCTTCGCGCTGGCGGTGCAGAACCTGGCCTGGGGCATCGCCGGGCCGTTCGCCGGTGCGCTGGCCGATCGCTTCGGCGCCTTCAAGGTGCTGCTCGGCTCGGCCCTGCTGTACGCGGCCGGCTTGATCACGATGGCGTCGGCGACGTCTGGGCTGGCCTTCACCGGCAGCGCCGGCATCCTGATCGGCATGGCCCAGGCAGGCTGCACCTATGCCGTGATCTACGGCGTGATCAGCCGCAACGTCCCGGCCGAGCGGCGCTCGTGGGCGATGGGCGTCACCGCGGCGGCCGGCTCGTTCGGCAAGTTCCTGATGGTGCCGGTGGCCAGCGGGCTTATCGGCGCCTTCGGCTGGCAGGAGGCGCTGGTCATCCTCGGCGTCGGCGTGTTGGTGATCGTGCCGCTGGCCTTCGGCTTGAAGGAGCCTGCGCGCGACGGCGCGGCGCACGGTGCGCCGCAGAGCATCGTGCAGGCGCTGCGCGAGGCCTGCGGCTACCGCAGCTTCCAGTGGCTCATGGCGGGCTACTTCGTCTGCGGCTTCCAGGTGGTTTTCATCGGCGTGCACCTGCCGAGCTATCTGAGAGACCACGGTCTGACGCCGCAGGTGGCGACCGCCGCGTTGGCCCTGATCGGGCTGTTCAACGTCATCGGCACCTACGCGGCCGGCGTGCTCGGGCAGCACTACCCGAAGCGCTACATCCTGAGTTCGATCTACATCCTGCGCTCGGTGGCGATCGTTGCCTTTCTGGCCGCGCCGCTGACGCCGTGGTCGGTTTATTTGTTCTCGGCCGTGATGGGTGTGCTGTGGCTGTCGACCGTACCGCCGACCAATGCGATGGTCGCGCAGATGTTCGGCCTGCGCCATTTCTCGATGCTCGGCGGCTTCATCTTCCTCAGCCATCAGATCGGATCGTTCTTCGGCGTCTGGCTCGGCGGCAAGCTCTATGACGCCACCGGAAGTTACGACGTGGTGTGGGGCATCGCGGTGGCGCTGGGCGTGTTCGCAGCGTTGATCAATCTGCCGGTGCGCGAAACGGCGATCCACCGGCCGGCGGCGGCGACGTGAACCGTCCCCCGAACGCCTGGTACCGATCGCGCCTGTTCTGGTACGTCGCGTCGACGCTGGCGCTGGCCGCGGTGTTCGCGTCGTACCTGCGCCCGGACATGATGTTCGAGCTGGCCAACCTGGTGTGGAGTTGCTTTTGAATCAGCACCCCGCGGGTCTCGAGCCGTCGGCCTGGGTCATGCGCTGGTCGCGGCTGATCGCACGGGGCGGCACGGTGCTGGATGTCGCCTGCGGCAGCGGCCGGCACCTGCGCTGGCTGGCGGCACAAGGCTTTGCCCCGACCGGCATCGACCGCGATGCGGCGGCGCTCGCGGCGTTGGCGCCGTACGGCCGCACCGTCGTTGCCGATATCGAAGGCACGCCCTGGCCGCTCGCCGGCGAGCGCTTCGACGCGGTGGTCGTCACCAACTACCTGTGGCGCCCGCTGTGGCCGGCCCTGTGCGCCAGCCTGCGCGCGGACGGCGTGCTGATCTGCGAGACCTTTGCGCTGGGCAACGAAGCCTTCGGCAGGCCATCGAACCCGGACTTCCTGCTGCACCCCGGAGAGTTGCTCGAGGCCTGCCGCGGCCTGCACGTGGTGGCCTACGAAGACGGCACGCTCGATGGGCCGGCGCGCCGTGTGCAGCGCATCGTGGCCGTCGACACCCCGGCCAACCCGGCCCGCCATCCGCTCTAGACGGCCCGCCGCCGCATGCCGGCTAAAATCGGCCGCTTCCGAAATCTACGGCTCCCCATGAATCCGATTGTTGGCAGCATCGTTGCGCTGGTCACACCGATGCAGGACGACGGCAGCGTCGACTACCCGGCGCTGCGGCGCCTGATCGACTGGCACATCGCCGAAGGCACGGCCTGCATCGGCGTGGTCGGCACGACCGGCGAATCGCCGACCGTCGATGTGACCGAGCATGGCGAGATCATCCGCGTGGCCGTCGAGCATGTCGCGGGCCGCGTGCCGGTGATGGCCGGCGCGGGCGCGAACTCGACGCGCGAGGCCATCGAGCTTTCGAAGTTCGCGCAAGGCGTCGGCGCCGATTGCACGCTGCAGGTGGTGCCCTACTACAACAAGCCGACGCCCGAAGGCATCTACCGCCACTTCCGCGCCATCGCCGAGGCGGTCGACATCCCGGTCGTGCTGTACAACGTCCCGGGCCGCACGGACGCCGATATGCAGCACGACACCGTGTTGCGGCTGGCCCAGGTGCCGGGCATCGTCGGCGTCAAGGAAGCCAGCGGCAACTTCGATCGCGCGGCCTGGCTGATCAAGCAGGCGCCCAAAGGGTTTTCGATCTACTCCGGCGACGACCAGACGGCCATCGCCCTGATGCTGCTCGGCGGCCACGGCAACGTCAGCGTCACGGCCAACGTGGCGCCGCGCGAGATGGCCGAGTTGTGCCGTGCCGCCATCGCCGGCAACGCCAGGCAGGCCAGCGAAATCCATCTGAAGCTGTTGGCCTTGCACAAGCAACTCTTCGTCGAACCCAACCCGATCCCGGTCAAGTGGGCACTGGCGCGTCTGGGCCGCTGTGGCCCGGCGCTGCGGCTGCCCCTGGTCGGCTTGTCCGAAGCACTGCACGCCCCGCTCGAGCAGGCGATGCGCGAGGCCGGCCTGCTGTAGGCCCGTTGGTCGCAGCCGACCGCGAAACCTTGTTGTCAGTCCGAATCCCTCCCCTTTCAGCCTGCCGGTCGCCGCAACGCGCCGTCCCAACCATGCACCCTGTGACCGCTTCCTTGCCCTGCGCCTTGCGCCTTGCCACCGTGCTCGCCGTTGCCGGCGCACTCGGCGCCTGCTCGACGCTCGACGGCTTCCTGTCGGGCGACAAGATCGACTACAAGAGCCAATCGGCGAAGACCTCGCCACTCGAGGTGCCGCCCGACCTGACGCAGTTGCAGCGCGACGGCCGCTACCAGCCTCAGGGCGGCGGGTCGGTCAGCGCCAGCACCTTCGGCTCGACTGCCGCCGCCACGGCCACCCCCACCAGTGCAGCCAGCGCAACCAGCGCCGCCAGCACGGTGGCGCCGAGCAGCATCGGCGAAATGCGCATCGTGCGCGAAGGCAACCAGCGCTGGCTGGCCGTGCCGATACCGGCCGAGCGGTTGTGGCCGCAACTGCGCTCGTTCTGGCAGGAGCGCGGCTTCACCCTGGTGGTCGACAACGCCGAGGCCGGGGTGATGGAAACTGACTGGGCCGAGAACCGGGCCAAGATCCCGCAGGACATCATTCGCCGGACCATCGGCCGCGTGCTCGATTCGGTTTACGACAGCGGCGAGCGCGACCGTTTTCGCGTGCGCGTCGAGCGCAACGGCAGCGGCAGCGACGTGTTCCTGAGTCACCGCGGGATGATCGAGGTCTACACCACCGATCGCAAGGATCAGACGACGTGGACCCAGCGGCCAAGCGATCCGCAGCTCGAAGCCGAGTTCCTGTCGCGCCTGATGGTCAAGCTCGGCGCCAGGGAAGAGGTGGCACGCACGGTGGCCGCCAACCCGGTGACCGTGAACAGCGCGCCGCGCGCCCGCCTGGTCACGGGCCAGCCTGCCGCCACGTTGCAGGTCGATGAGGGCTTCGACCGCGCCTGGCGCCGCGTCGGCCTGACCTTGGACCGCAGCGGTTTCACCGTCGAAGACCGCGACCGCGCGGGTGGCCTGTACTTCGTGCGCTATGTCGACCCGAAGGACGCCGCGACCGCCGAGCCCGGCTTCTTTGCCAAGCTGTTCAACTTCGGCAGGTCCAACCCGGCGCAGGCACCCGGGCGCTACCGCATCGCCGTCAAGGCCGACGGCGAGCAGCGCACCAGCGTCTCGGTGCAGAACGCCCAGGGCGGCGCGGAGAGTGGCGCCGTGGGCCAGCGCATCGTTGGCTTGCTGGTCGACGACCTGAAATAGCGCGGCGCCGCCGGGCCAGCCGTGCTGCGCTTCACCAGCCTGGGCAGCGGCAGCAGCGGCAACGCCACGCTGATCGAGGCCCGGCCGCTTGACGGCGCTCGCCCGACGCGCGTGCTCGTCGACTGCGGCCTGCCACCGCGCCAGCTTGCCAGCCGTCTGGCCGCGCGCGGCTTGTCGGTGACCGACATCGACGCGGTGTTCATCACGCACGAGCACAGCGATCATGTCGGCGGCGTGCTGGCCTTGCAGCGCCGCCACGGACTGCCAGTGTGGGCCAGCGCGGGCACCTGGGCTCAGGCCACGGCCAAGTCAGAGCACGCGCCCGCGTGTCATGTCGCGCGCGATGGCGAGGCGATCACCGTCGGTGCCCTGATGCTGCGACCCTTCGCCGTGCCGCACGATGCGGCCGAGCCCTTGCAATTGAGCTGCAGCGACGGCCGGCGTTGCATCGGCATCCTCACCGACATCGGCGAGCCGACCGCGGCCGTCGCGCAGGCACTGCAAACTTGCGATGCGCTGTTGCTCGAGACCAACCACGACCCCGGGCTGCTGGCCGCGGGGGCGTATCCAGTGTGGTTGAAGCGGCGCATTGCCGGCCCCCAGGGCCATCTGGCCAACGGTCAATCGGCGGCGCTGCTCGATGCCTGCCGCCACGGCGGCCTGCGCCACGTGGTGGCCGCGCACCTGAGCCAACAGAACAACCGCCCTGAGCTGGCCCTGGCGGCGTTGCGAGCCACGCTCGGCAGCGCGCGTACGCAGATCACGGTGGCCGATGCGGCGCAGGGCTGCGCCTGGATCGAACTCGATTGACGGTGCACAAGCAAAGAGCCGCCCGAAGGCGGCTCTTTGCGGGACGACCGGCGAACCGTTTACTTCTTGGCGCCTTCGACAGTCTTGGTGGCGGCGTCCTTGGCGGCACCGACAGCCATGCCGGCGGCGTCCTTGGCGGCGTCCTTCATGGCGCCGGCCGTGGCCGAAGCAGCACCGGCCATGGCCGAGGCAGCGGTGTCGGCAGCGGCGGCGGCGGCACCGGTCACAGCCGAGGCAGCCTCAGCCGCAGCGGCGGAGGCAGCGGCAGCCACTGGGGCCATGGCCGAAGCAGCAGCGGCCGGCGCGGCAGCTTGTTCCGCCTTCTTGCCGCAAGCGGCCAGGGCGACGGCGGCAATCAGGGTAGCCAACAGGAGCGACTTGTTCATGAGAAAAATCCTTGGAGATCAGTGAGTCGAACGATTACGGGTAATTGTTGGATTCAAAAGAATCCGCTTGGATCAAGGAGTCGTTCGAGCCGACCTTGAACCGAGCCTTTGATTATAGCGTGCCTAGGGACTTGCCCTAGAGCCCGAGCGTGTTGGCGGCGAAGTCAGCCTCGGAGCGTTGCATAAGCACATCAACCACTTCGCGCCAGGCGCTGAGCTCGCTGTCGTCAGCCAGCCAATGGCCGCGCCAACGCAGCCGGTCCGCCAGTTGCAGGCTGTGTGTGCCGGCCAGCAGCAAGGTGGGTATCTGCGAGGTTTCGACTTCGGTGGTGCGGCACTCGATGACATGCGCCCAGTCGCGGCGCCAGGCCGTGAAGCGCGGACGGCGCCGGGGCAGGTCGTCGAAACGGCCCGCCACCATCAGCAACCGGCGCTTGGGCAGGCGCGCCCAGGCGGTCAACCCTGCGAGCAACTGCGGGTCGTCCAGCGGCCAAGCCTCGAAGTCGGGGTCGACGAAGCACAGCGAACGAGCGCGCCCGCGAGCCGCCTGCGATAACGCCAGACGCACCGCCACGGTGAACTCGCTGCGGCCATCGATGCGGGCCGCGCTTTGCGATGGCTCAGGGGTCATGGCTGTCTCCTCTCACCTGCAAGTTCAATTGATCGCATGCAACCAGCCGCAGGCCAGCCACTCGCCGAGCAGCGCGCGCGCCCCGGGGCCGGCTGCACGCACAGCGCGGGCATCGAGCCGGCGCTGATCGGCCAGTGCACGCAGCAGTCGCGCGTCGCGGCCGCCGGCGCACAGCGACTCGCCGTTGATGAAGATGTGCCCTGCGTCGTAGGCCATGCGCGAGCGGCGGTCGAGCTGCACGCCGCGCTCGGCATTTTGCGCCGCGCCGTGCGCTGCGTCGAACCACACCTGGGCCTTGGGTTCGGTGAGCCATTCGCCCAGCGTGCGCTCGAGCGCCAGCGGCTCGGCCACGGCCCGGGCCAGCGCTTCATGGGCAAAGCGCTGCAAGGCCGGCGGCACAGCGCCGGGTGATGGGGTGGCAGGTTGTGCGGGGTCGCGGTAGCGTGGCGCAGGAGCGCTCGCCTGCGAACCGTCGGCCAGGCGCGCAAGCAGGGCCTGCGCCAACTCGTCGGCGCGCGGCGCGCGAAAGCCGATCGAAGCCGTCATGCAATCGCCGCCCACGGCCACACCGTCATGGGCCCAGCCCGGAGGCAGGTACAGCATGTCGCCGGGCTCGAGCAGCCAGTCCTGCTCGGGTTCGAAGTGCGCCAGCATCTTCAGCGGCACGTCGTCGCGCCACTGGGGCCGGCGCGCGCGGCCGATTCGCCAGCGGCGCCTGCCTTGCACCTGGAGCAAGAAAACGTCGTAGGTATCGACGTGCGGGCCGACGCCACCGCCGTCGCTGGCGTAAGACAGCATCAGGTCGTCGAGTCGCGCGGCGGGCACGAAGCGAAAGCGCCACAGCAGGTCGTGGGCCGCATCGAGGTGCAGATCCAGCCCCTGCACCAGCAGCGTCCAGCCGGGCCGTGCCAGCGGCGGCAGGCTGCGCCGCGGCAGCGGGCCCCGACGCAGGTGCCAGCCGTCGCGGCCCTGGCGCTGGATCAGCCGCGACTCGACGTCGTCACGCGCGGCCAGCGCGAACAGCGCTGTGCGCGACAGCGGCGCGGCGACGCCCGGCACGGCCTGGCGCACCAGGCGTGGTTGCTTGTGCCAATGACGGCGCATGAACTGCGCCGGCGACACGCCGCCGAGCAACGTCGAGGCTTGGTTCAGGTCCATCGAACGATTGTCGCGCTGTGCCATCATCCAACGATGTTGATTCGAAAGCCCTGCGTGGTGGCCCTCACCTGGACGCTCTCGGACGCGCAGAGCCAGGCCATCGACGAACTGCCCGAGGCATTGGAGTTTTTCTTCGGTGGCGATGACCTGTTACCCAAGGTCGAAGAGGCGCTCGACGGCCAGGCGCTGGGATTCGAAACCCATCTGCACCTCGAGCCCGAGCACGCATTCGGCGAGTACGACAGCGCCCTGGTGTGCTTCGAGGACCGGGCGCTGTTTCCTGCCGAGGTGGAACGCGGCATGCAATTCGAGGGCCTGCCCGAGGGCAGCGCCACGCCCGACATGCCAGCCGACACGGTCTACACCGTGACCGAGGTCTACCCGTCGCATGTGGTGCTCGATGGCAACCACCCGCTGGCCGGCATGGCGTTGCGCCTGCATCTGACGGTGCGCGATGTGCGCGAGGCGTCGGCCGCAGAGATCGAGGCCGGCAGCGTCGGCGCCAGCGTGCTCGACGCGCTCGAGGTGTTGCCCGCGGCGCGCGGCTTGCACTGAAGGCTAGGCGGCTCCGGTCGAGCCGAACCCGCGCTCGCCACGGTCGGATGCCGTGAACGCATCGACGCGGCGAAACGTTGCCTGTACCACGGGCACGATCACCAGTTGCGCGATGCGCTCCATCGGCTCGATCGTGAACGGCGCCGTACCGCGGTTCCAGCAACTGACCAGCAGCGGGCCCTGGTAGTCGCTGTCGATCAGGCCGACCAGGTTGCCGAGCACGATGCCGTGCTTGTGGCCCAGGCCCGAGCGCGGCAACAGCATCGCGGCGAATCCCGGGTCGGCGATGTGGATCGACAGGCCGGTCGGGATCAAGTGCGACTGGCCGGGAGCGAGCAGCAAGGGCCCGTCGAGGCAGGCGCGCAGGTCGAGGCCGGCGCTCCCCGGCGTGGCGTAGTGCGGCAGATGCGCGGCCATGCGCGCGTCGAGCACTTTGATGTCGATCGGCATCACGGCGCGATCCGGGTGGCGATGTCCGCGATGAGTTGGCGCGCGAGCACGAGCTTGTCGGCGCGCTGACCTCCGCCGGGCAGTTCCCGCTCGCCCTGCGCATCGACCAGCAGCAGCGCGTTGTCATCCTGGCCGAAGGTGCCCGGGCCGAGGTTCCCGACCACCAGCGGCACATTCTTGCGCACCCGCTTTTCGCGCGCATGCAGCGCCACGTCGCGGCTCTCGGCGGCGAAGCCGACACAAAACGGGCGCTGGGGCAGCGCCGCCACCGCCGCCAGGATGTCGGGGTTCTCGGTCAACTCGAAGGCGGGCACGGCACGGCCCGCGGCCTTCTTGATCTTCTGTGCCGCCGCCTGCACCGGCCGCCAGTCGGCCACCGCGGCGGTAGCGACGAACACATCGTGCGCTGCCGCCACAGGCAGCACCGCGTCGTGCATCTGCTGCGCGCTGCACACGTCGATGCGCGTCACGCCGCGCGGCGTCGGCAAGGCCACCCGCCCGGCCACCAGGGTCACGCGCGCGCCGGCCTCGGCCGCGGCGCGGGCGATCGCAAAGCCCATCTTGCCGCTGGACAGGTTGGTGATGCCGCGCACCGGGTCGATCGCTTCGTAGGTCGGCCCGGCAGTCACCAGCACCGAGCGGCCCGCGAGCCGCTTGGGCTGGAAGAAGGCGATCAGTTCGTCGCGCAGTTCTTCGGCTTCGAGCATGCGGCCGTCGCCGACCTCGCCGCAAGCCTGGTCGCCGGCATCGGGGCCGAGCACCACGGCGCCGTCGGCGACGATCTGCGCGACGTTGCGCTGCGTGGCCGGGTGGGCCCACATCTCGCGATTCATTGCCGGCGCAACGAGCAAGGCACATTTCGCCGTCGGCCGCGCCAGGCAGGCCAGGCTCAACAGTTCGTCGGCGCGCCCCTGCGCCAGCTTGGCGATGAAATCGGCACTGGCCGGCGCCACCAGCAGCGCATCGGCCTGCCGCGTCAGGTTGATGTGGGCCATATTGTTGGCCTCGCGTGCATCCCACTGGCTGGTGAACACCGCGCGGTTGGACAGCGCCTGCAGTGTCACCGCGCCGATGAAATGCTCGGCCGCCTCGGTCATCACCACCTGCACCGTGGCGCCAGCCTTGACCAGTTCGCGGGTCAGCGCGGCGGCCTTGTAGCAGGCGATGCCGCCGGTCAGGCCGAGCACGATGTGGCGCCCGGCGAGGTCTTGTCGATCGCTCATGGAGCGCGACTCTAGCAGCGGACCCGGCGGCACGTTCAAGGCAGCGCGGGAGGCCTCGGATGCAGGCGCGCCATGGCATGCACGTCGGCGTACACGCCGTCGCGCAGGGCATAGGCGCGGTGGGTGCCTTCGAGCTCGAAGCCGAACTTGCGGTACAGCGCGATGGCCGCTTCGTTGTCGGTGAAGACGGTCAGCTCCAGCCGCAGCGCCTGGGCCCAGCGGTCGGCCCAGTCGACCAGGGCCTGCATCAGCGCGCTGCCGACGCCCTGCCCCTGCGCGCTGTGTGCAACCACCAGGCCCAGGCCCATGACATGCCGCCGACGCACGCCCTGCATCGGCGTCAGGCCGGCGTTGCCAACCACCTGGCCATCGCGTTCGGCAACGACGAACAGCTCCTGCACGTTCGAGCCGACCGGCATTTCCTCGATGCGCTTGCGCCAGAACTCCTCGGTGCCGTAGGGCATCTGGAGCAACCCGGGCTGCACTCGCGGGTCAGCCATCGTGGCGGCGATCGCAGCCGCGTCAGCCGGCCGCGGGCGCCGTATCGTGATGGCCAGCGCATCAGACACGCGCGGCCACCCAGGCCACCACCGAGGCCAGCGCAGCCGGCAGTGCCGCCGCATCGGTACCGCCCGCCATGGCCATGTCCGGCTTGCCGCCGCCCTTGCCCCCCACCTGCTGGGCAACGAAGTTCACCAGCTCGCCGGCCTTGACCTGGCCCATGCGGTCGGCCGTCACGCCGGCGGCAAGCTGGACCTTGCCGCCGTCCACTGCCGCCAGCACGATGGCCGCGCTCTTGAGCTTGTCCTTCAACTTGTCCATCGTCTCGCGCAGGGTCTTGGCGTCGGCGCCTTCGAGCATCGCGGCCAGGACCTTCAGGCCCTTCACGTCGACCGCCTGGGCCAGCAGCTCGTCGCCTTGCGACGAGGCCAGCTTGCCCTTCAGCGCGGCGACTTCTTTCTCCAGCGCGCGCACCTGGTCGAGCGTCGCGCTCACGCGCGCGGGCACCTCGCCCGGCGTGACCTTCAGGGCGCCGGCCACGCCGCCGAGCGTGGCCTCCAACTGCTGCAAGTAGGACAGCGCGTTGTCACCAGTGACGGCCTCGACGCGCCGGATGCCGGCGGCCACGCCGCCCTCGGCGACGATCTTGAACAGGCCGATGTCACCGCTGCGATCCACGTGCGTGCCGCCGCACAGCTCGCGCGAGCTGCCGATGTCGAGCACGCGCACAACGTCGCCGTACTTCTCGCCGAACAGCATCATTGCGCCCAGTTTCTGTGCCTCGTCGAGCGGCAGCACGCGGGCCTGGGTGGCGGCGTTGGCCAGCACTTCGGCGTTGACCAGCGCTTCGACCTGACGGATCTGCGCGTCGCTGACCGGCGCGTTGTGCGCGAAGTCGAAGCGCGTGCGCTCGGCGTTGACGAGCGAGCCCTTCTGCTGCACATGCGCGCCCAGCACCTCGCGCAAGGCCTTGTGCATCAGGTGCGTGGCACTGTGATTGCGAACGGTCCTGGCGCGGCGCTCGCCATCGACGCGCGCGACAAAACTGTCGCCGACCTCGACTTCGCCTTCGACGATGCGGCCCTGGTGGCCGAACACTGCCGCCTGGATCTTGGTGGTGTCCTCGACGATCACGCGGGCGCGGGCGTTGCGCAACTCGCCGGCATCCCCAACCTGGCCACCGCCCTCGGCATAGAACGGCGTGTGGTCGAGCACGATGACCACATCGTCGCCGGCGCGCGCGCGGTTCACCGGCGCGCCGTCGATGTACAGCGCGGTCACCTGGCTGTGCTCGCATGTCAGGTGCTCGTAGCCGTGGAACGCGGTGTCGACGCCGCTGTAGGCCAGGCCCTGCGCCAGCTTGAACTTGCCCGCGGCACGGGCCTGTTCGCGCTGCCGGTTCATCGCCAGGTTGAAGCCGGCCTCGTCGACCGTGACGCCGCGCTCGCGGCAGACATCGGCTGTCAGGTCGAGCGGGAAACCGAAAGTGTCGTGGAGCTTGAAGGCGACCTCTCCGCTGAGCAAGGACGACGGTGGATTGCCGAGCAGGGCTTGCGGCGATCCAAGCATTCCTACATCTCGAAATGCACTACCACCTATCCGCGCCTTATGTATTTCTATGTCAAGGATTTCCATGCCGTTGGCGATGGTCTGGAAGAAGCGCTCTTCCTCCTGCTCGAGCACCTCGGTCACGCGCGCCGCATCGCGCCGCAGCTCGGGATAGGCCTCGCCCATCTCCGCGGCCAGCGGCGCAACGAGCTTGTGGAAAAAAGGTCTGCGTGCGCCTAGCTTGTAGCCGTGGCGGATGGCGCGACGGGCGATGCGCCGCAGCACATAGCCGCGGCCTTCGTTGCCGGGGATCACGCCGTCGACCACGGTGAAGGCGCAGGCGCGGATGTGGTCGGCGATGACTTTCAAGCTCGGATTCACTTCGCCCTGCAGTCGCGACGCGACAACCTCTGCCGCACCACCGGCGGAAACCACCGCTCTTGCCGCCTCGCTGATGAGGCGCTCAAACAGGTCGACCTGGAACACGCTGTGCACGCCCTGCAACACGGTGGCCAAGCGCTCCAACCCCATGCCGGTATCGACACTCGGCTTGGGCAGTTTGTGCATGACACCGCCTTCGCTGCGGTTGAACTGCATGAAGACGTTGTTCCAGATTTCGACGTAGCGGTCGCCGTCCTGTTCGGGCGAGCCGGGCGGGCCGCCGGCCACCGCTGGACCGTGGTCGTAGAAGATTTCGCTGCACGGGCCGCATGGGCCCGTGTCGCCCATCATCCAGAAGTTGTCGGAGGCGTAGCGTGCGCCCTTGTTGTCGCCGATGCGCACGATGCGCTCGGCCGGCAGGCCGATCACCTTGAGCCAGATGTCGTAGGCCTCGTCGTCCTCGGCATACACCGTGGCCCAGAGTTTTTCCTTCGGCAGCTTGAAGTGCTCTGTCAGCAGCTCCCAGGCGAACTTGAGCGCGTCGTGCTTGAAGTAATCGCCGAAACTGAAGTTGCCGAGCATCTCGAAGAAGGTCAGGTGGCGCGCGGTGTAGCCGACGTTTTCCAGGTCGTTGTGCTTGCCGCCGGCGCGGATGCATTTCTGGCTCGTCGCCGCACGCGTGTAGGAGCGCTTGTCGAAGCCGAGGAACACGTCCTTGAACTGGTTCATCCCGGCGTTGGTGAACAGCAGGGTCGGGTCGTCGCCGGGCACCACGGGGGAAGACGCCACGAGCTGGTGGCCCTTGGATTCGAAGAACTTCAGGAACGTGGAGCGGATCTCGGCGGCATTCATCCGGGGGGCTTTCTGGGTGTCTGGGAGCATGCGCACAAAGACGCTGTGCCTGCGTGTGCGCGATTTTTCATTATAGGAAGAGCCTTCGCGGCGACCGAGTCGCGCAGACTCGACTCGCTGGAATCGCGCCACTGCCAGGCCATAGAGGGCCGGTGCCTGCCCAACCTCCACCGCGCGCTGATCCACGACCTGATCACCGGGCGCTACCTGCAGGAGAAGGCTCCGGTACTCAGCGTCGGGCCGACACAGAAATCCTGAGACGGCTTCGGCATCCGACGCTCAGGGTCAGCAGTTCGGCGTTGGGAACGCTTGCAATGCTGATCGTCGCACCGCCGGCGACCATGGACTGCGTCGCGATCAAGTACCTGTGCATTGGGGACATACAGAAATGATCTCGTCGCTGCCGACGTTCGAGCTGCGTGACTGGACCTTCCTGGTGTTCGTCGGCTCGGCGATGTTCATTCATCTCCGAGGCCGCGACCGCTTTGAGTTGAAGCGTGCGCTGGACTTCACCGGCCTGCTGGCATCGATCAATACCGAACTGGCGCCATTGCGCGAGCATGGGCAGGCGATTCGCGACGAGGCGGTGGGCGGCATCAACCGCTTCTTCCACCGCGCTTGCCAGGCGCGGCTGAAGTGAAGCAGCGCCTCGGCGGGCGCCGCAGCCACCATCACCTCGAAGTTCACATCGCGCAGGTGCACGGCGGCCTCGTCGAGGCTGGGGCAGCAGGTGGCCCCGGGCACTTCCAGGCCCACGCACAACAGGGTGGCGGTGCGCTTGGACGGGGCGTGTGGCGTCATCGGCGGATGAACGAATGAACAAAAAGGCCCCACGCGGGGCCCAGAAAGATTGGAGCGGGTGAAGGGAAACGGAACTGATGATCTCGGGTCATCTCGCATGGTCTTAAAACCGGCCTGCAAGCCCCGTATTTGCTAGGTTTTCGGCGAATTCTGTCATCTTACAACAGCTTGCCTAATCGCGTATTACCGCGCTTCGTAGTTGGGTAGGTTAGATGGGTAGCATTGCCGCCCGGCCTGTCCATGGAGCATCTTATGCCCAAGGAAGCGAAGCAGCTGGGCGCGGACGGTGACGGGACTTGACCTTCGGGGCTAGGGTACAGGGCGTGTCCTGATCGTGCCGTCGGCGTGGAATCTGGTGGGCGCGCGCCCGCGCTAAAGCTGAGACGGCCTACCCGCCGAATCTGAACTTGCTTGCTTCGAGGTATTCCTCAAGCAGCTCCATCCCGACCCACCTTCGGCCCAATCGCTCCGCGACGGCGCCGGCTGTGTTTGATCCTGCAAACGGATCCACGACAAGGTCCCCCTCTTCTGTCAGTAGCTTGATAAAGAACTCAGGCAGCGTGGGCGGGAAGCGCGCGGGGTGAATCTTGATGCCTGCCTCCTTGCAGCGCATCGTGTACGGATCGTTTGCCGAGTTGTTGCCGGCAATCAGCATCTCGTTTGCGTTCTGATCGTCCAACACGTTGGACGGGATCGACCCTCCAGATTCGATCTTGTCGAATGACGACGTGATGTTGTGGCCCGATGGGCGCACGGTCGCCCTAACACCCTTCTTCGCGAGCCTGAGCATGTCCGCGCTGTAGGGCTTCAACACCTTGCGGTTGTCGGCTTTCGGGAACGGGGTCTTGGATAGCCACCAGACGTGCTCGACGGAATCCTTGATCCGCACGCGGCGCACCGTGACCCACTCCGCCGGCACGGGCATCTTTGCCGGGTTGTACCAATAGCACTCTTGGGCGAGGTGGAAGCCGAGTTCCTCCACCAGCGCGATCATGAGTTTGTAGTGGTACAGCGAACGAGTCGGCGAACCTTGATTCCAACTGCCGCCGATGTTGAGCACAAAGCTGCCGTCATCGGTCAGCACGCGGTGAACCTCCCGCGCGAAGGGCAGGAACCACTCGACGTAATCGGCCTTGCTGACGTTGCCGTATTCCTTCTTGAAGTGCAGCGCGTATGGGGGCGACGTGAAAGCGAGATTCACTGACCCGTCCGGCAGCGCCCTTAACAGCTCGCGCGAGTCGCCCAGGTAGGCAGCGCCGGCTGAAGTCTCATAGAACGGCTCCATCCCTCGCATCAACACCTTCGGGTGTGCCCGGTCCGTCGTGAATAGGCTGGGTTGTGGGGCGTCAAGGACTTTGTTCATTCAGGGCGCGCGAGAGCCACTGCTAGCATGCAGTCTCTGTAGTGTACCAAGAAATACGTTGACAACGTCAACCCATTTTCAACAGGCCTCGATTAACCCGGCCGAATGGATCAGCCAAGCGGAGGCTGCGCGCCTTCGAAGCGTTTCCCGCCAAGCAATCGCCAAGCTTGTCGGCAACGGCCGCCTACGCACCCTTGAGTTGGGCGGACGCAACTTCGTAAGTCGCTCAGACGTGCTCGCCTTTGAGCCGAACCCGGCGGGTCGGCCGAAAGGGACCGCGCGTGAGTGACGCTGGCACCGCCGCTATTCGGGAGCTGCTGGCGCAATGCACACCGGAGGAACGGGCCGCACTGTTCCGAGAGCTGCGCGCGACGCATCAGATTCACGAGTTCGAAGCCGTCATAGGCGCACCGGCGGAGATGATCCTTGAAGCGGTTCACCGAGCGCCTGAGCTGACGCGGCGGATGCTAAGGGGCGTCATCGCAGATGCGGCGTTTCGCACGTTTGTTGTCCCGGCGCTTGCACCGCAAAGCTGGCGCGACGTCACGCCCGAGGGCAACTTCGCCTTTGACTACAAGCTAGACGATGGCGCTGGGCCCATCACTGTGCAGGTGAAGCTCCAGCGAAGCAAACTCGGAGCGCCAGTTGTCAACCGTGGCGAGCGATTCGGCTTTGGTGCGGAGGTCTTTATGACCGAGACACAGAAGACCCGAACCGGAAACGATGGCGACGAAAAGACGCGCCCCTATCGTTATGGCGAATTCGACATCCTTGCAGTCTCAATGCAACCATCAACAGGCAAGTGGGATCGCTACATGTACACGCTTGGGCGCTGGCTCCTACCAGGTAAGAAGGCAGGTGTCGTTGCGACCATGCAGCCCGTTTCGAAGGTACCCAACGAGTTCTGGACAGATGACTTCAGAATCGCTGCGCATTGGTTCCGACTGGACGACGCCGGGAAGCGCATGAAGATTGTGAAACGTGCCCCTGCAAAGCGCCCAAGGAAGAAGTCCCCAACTGCGAAGCGAGTCCCGCGCAAACGACTTTGACCCGACTTCGCCAGCTGGGTGGCATAGTTGGGTAGGTAGCGGGGTAAAACTGCCTGATCAGCCGGGAACCCCATAGGCACTGGGGTTCATGGAGCGGGTGAAGGGAATCGAACCCTCGTATGAAGCTTGGGAAGCTGCCGTTCTACCATTGAACTACACCCGCGGAACCACAGTCGATTATAGGCAAGGGCTCTGGCGGTACAGGCTTGCGACAATGCGCGCCCGATGAACGAACCGACCCCGCCCGAACCGCAGCCCGCCGACGCCAGGCGCGCCATCCGCAGCTATGTGCTGCGCGCCGGGCGCATGGGCAGCGGCCAGGTGCGCGCACTGGCTGAGCTCGGGCCGCGCTTCGTACTGCCCTTCGCGGCCGCGCCGATCGACGCTGGCGCGGTGTTCGGCCGCTGTGCGCCGCTGGTGGTCGAAGTCGGCTTCGGCATGGGCCAGGCTACGGCAAGCATTGCGGCGGCCCGGCCCGAAACCGACTTCATCGGCATCGAGGTCCACCCGCCCGGCGTCGGCGCGCTGCTGCAGCGCATCGACGAGGCATCGCTGTCCAACCTGCGCCTGGTGCAGCACGACGCGGTGGCAGTGCTGGAGGCGATGATCGCGCCGGACTCGCTGGCGGCGGTGCAGGTGTTCTTTCCCGACCCATGGCACAAGAAAAAGCACCACAAGCGGCGGCTGATCCAGGCCGGCTTCGTGAGCCTGGTCGCCTCGCGCCTGGCGCCCGGCGGCACGCTGCATTGCGCCACCGATTGGCAGCCCTATGCCGAGCAGATGCTCGCCGTGCTGTCGGCCGAGCCGGGGCTGGCCAACACCTGCGAAGGCTACGCGCCGCGGCCTCCGATCCGGCCGCTGACCAAGTTCGAGCAGCGCGGCCTGACCCTCGGCCACGGCGTGTGGGATCTCGTGTTCACACGGCGCTGAAATCGCGGCCTCGGGGCGGGCACGGGCGGTACGGCTCCTCGAAGTCGAGGAAGTCGCGCTCGGCCAGCGCGTCAGCCACCCAGGCGGCGACTCCCGGTGAGGCCCACACGCGATCGACATAGGCTTGCGCGGCGGCGGATAGCGGCAGGGCGTAGCTGAGTGTGCGCGCCGCCACCGGAGCGTAGTAGGCGTCGACCACACTGAACTCGCCGAACAGGAACGGGCCGCCGCTCGTGGCCAACTGCTCGCTCCACATCGCGTCGATGCGGGCGAGGTCGCGCCGCACGTCGGCCTCGGCCGCCAGCACGCGCGCGCCGACGTCGGGCAGCGCGCCCTCGATGTTCATCGGGCAATGGCTGCGCAGGGCCGCGAAGCCGGCGTGCATCTCGGCGCACAGGCTGCGGGCGCGGGCGCGCTGCAGGCCGTCGCGCGGCCACAGCGGCAGGCCGGGATGCAGATCGGCCAGCGCCTCGGCAATCGCCAACGTGTCCCAAACCGCGAAACCGTCGATCAGCAGCACCGGCACGCGGCAGGCCGGCGTGTAGCGGGCCAGTTCGCGGTAGAAATCCGAGCCCGGCGTGAAATCGAAGCGCAACCTGATCTCGTCGAACGCGATGCCGAAGTGGCGCATCAGCACCCACGGCCGCATCGACCACGACGAGTAGTTCTTGTTGCCGATCACCAGTTGCAGCATGGGCGGGCTCCTTCTTGCGTGCCACCGATGCTAGCCGCGCGTGGACCGCCGGCCGATGCAAGTTCGTGATGACCGCTATGCGCGCCAGTCGACCCAACCGGTGTAGGCGCTCAGCAGCACCAGGCCGCCGAAGACGATGCGGTACCAGGCGAAGACGCTGAAGTCGTGCGTCGACACATAGCGGATCAGCCAGCGGATGCACAGCCAGGCGCTGAAGAACGCGAACACGGTGCCGACCGCGAACGTCGGCCAGTCGGCCGCCGACAGCACGCCGCGCTCCTTCCACACCGAGTAGGCGCCGGCGCCGATCAGGGTCGGGATCGCGAGGTAGAAGCTGAACTCGGTGGCCGCCTTGCGCGAGAAACCGAAGACCATCGCGCCGATGATGGTGGCCCCCGAGCGGCTGGTGCCCGGAATCAGCGCCAGGCATTGCACCAGGCCGACTTTCAACGCGTCGAGCGCGCTCATGTCATCGACGCTCTCGACCCGGGCGTGCCGTGCGCCCTGGGTGTCGAGCGCGCCGTAGGCGTCACGGTGACGCTTCTCCACCCACAGGATGATGAAGCCGCCGACCACGAAGGCCAGCGCGACGGGCACGGGGTGAAACAAGCGCGCCTTGATCGCGCTGCCCAGCGCGAGGCCGAACACGACCGCCGGGATGAAGGCAATCAACACATTGCGCGCGAATCGCTGTGCCTGCGGTTCCCCCGCCAGGCCGGCCACGGTGCGCAACAAGCGTTCACGGTACTCCCAGATCACCGCCAGCATCGCGCCGGTCTGAATCGCGATCTCGAACACCTTGACGCTGGCGCCATCGAAGTCGAGCAGCGACGCGGCGAGGATCAAGTGCCCCGTCGACGAGATCGGCAGGAACTCGGTCAGGCCTTCGACGACACCCATCACCGCGGCCTTGGCCAGCACGATCCAATCCAAGGAAACTCCTGTTGTGTTTGCTCGCCATCCGGCGCAGCGCCAGGGCGGCGGATGATAGCGGGGCTGCCCAGCCCGGCGCGCGCCGCAAGCTACTTCGGCTCGGCAAACCTCACTTCGACACCGCGCGACATGACCACGATGTCGGCCGTCGTGATGCCCGCCCGCTGCAGCAACTCGAGCCGCTTGGCGTCGGCGCGGTAGAGCACGAAGTCGTCGAGCAGGCGCTCGGCCAGCAATGCACCGACACGGGCGCTCGACGGCGACAGCGGCCCGTGTCCCAGGTCGAGCATGGCGTTCTGCACCCGCACTTGCGACAGGCGCACGCTGGCATCGCTGGGTTCGTAGCGCAGCGCGTAGTCGAGCGCCAGGCTGCCGCGCACCGTGCGGCCCGACAGTCGCTCGGTCGCGCTGAGGTCGAGGTCGGTGGCGATGCGGTTGCGCTCGGGCAGCAGGCGCAGCGTGGGCCGGGCGACGTTGACATCGATCAGTTCGAGCAGCCGTTGCTGGCGCGGAAACTGGCGGTCGATCTGGGCCTGCAATTGTGCCTGCGACAGGCTCACATTGCGCGGCCCGCCGAGGCCGGTACAACCGGCCAGGCTGGCCAGCGCGGTCAGTGTGGCGACCAGGGCGGCGGTAGCGGATCGGCGTCTCATGGCCGAGATTCTAGGAGCCGGTCCCGATCGACCGACACTGAGGGGCTCGCATACATTACTGACCAGTCAGTCATTAACAGCATGCCCGTCCCCGACGTCACTGACATTCGTCCCCCGCCGCGCCAGCGCCGCAAGGACGCGCGGCCGCACGAACTGCTCGGTACAGCGTGCCCTTGGACACGCCGGCCAGTTGCGCCACCTCTTCGGCGCGGGTGGCGGCAGAGCCTTTCTCGACGAATAACGTCAGCGCGGCTTGATACCGCCGAAGAGATCCGCCAGATCGACGGCCCGATGGCCCCGGTGCTGCGTGACAGGCTGGTGCCCTGGTGGCAGCAGGTGTATGCCAGCCCGGCCTCGGGCACCTTCAAACTGATCATCACCGAGGTGCGCAACTTCCCTGATATCGCCGCGTTCTATCTCCGCGAGCTCATCGAGCCCGGCCACGAACTGATCGGCACCATCCTTCGGCGCGGCATCGCCAGCGGCGAGTTTCGCGCCGTCGACGTGGAAGGCACCGTGCACTCGCTGCTGTTGCCGATGGTGATGCTGTGCACGCACAAGCATGCGCTGGGTGCCTGCACGCCGCATTCGATCGACGCCGCGCAGTTCATCGCCGACCATATCGAGCTGGTTTTGTGCGGGCTGCTGCCACTGCCGCCTGGCCGGACAACCGTCAAGTCGCCACGCAAGACCCGGCCCCTAAAATCGGCGTGAACTCGCGACCTCTGACCATGAACCTCGAACAAGCCCGCTACAACATGATCGAACAGCAGATCCGGCCCTGGGAGGTGCTGGACCAGGGCGTGCTCTCGCTGCTCGCGCTGGTCAAGCGCGAGGACTTCGTGCCGCCGGCCTGCCGTGCATTGGCCTTCTTCGACACCGAAGTACCGCTGGCCGAAGGCCAGGTCATGCTCGCACCCAAGGTCGAGGCCCGGCTGCTGCAGGCGCTGAATGTGGCGCGCCACGAGCGCGTGCTCGAGGTCGGCGCCGGCTCGGGCCACATGGCCGCGCTGCTGGCGCACCGCGCGCAGCACGTTGTCACGCTCGAGATTCGGCCGGCCCTGGCGGCCATGGCCGCGGCGAACCTGCGCCACGCCGGCATCCTTAACGCCGCGGTGCGCGAGGCCGACGGCTCGCACGGCCTGCCCGCCGAGGCACCTTTCGATGTGATCTTGCTGTCAGGCTCGGTGGCCGAAGTGCCACAGGCCTTGCTCGACCATTTGAAACCGGGCGGCAGGCTGTTGGCCATCGTCGGCCAGGAGCCGGTGATGCGCGCGCTGCTGGTGACCCACATCGGCCCGGCCCAGTTCAAGCGCGTCGAGTTGTTCGACACCGTGGCGGCGCGGCTGCAAGGCTTTGCCGAACCGGCGTCGTTCCGCTTCTGACACGGTCCATGCAATTGGTACCCGCATTCCGTCAGCCCGTCGCAAACGGGCAGACCCGCCGGCCTCTTGCCGCTACAACGCGCGCTGCCCGTTTCGTCGACTTGATTCACAACAGGGAGGAGCCTTCATGCCCCGTCTGCGCCAACTGATGCTGGCACCGTTGATACTGGCCGCTGCCTCCAGCGGCTGGGCCCAAACCCTGCAGGAGGTCTACGAGGCAGCGCGGGTCTACGACGCAGCCTACCTCGCCGCACGGGCCCAGGCCGAGTCGGTGCAGTACCGCACGGCGCAAAGCTACGCGCTGCGCCGGCCCAACGTCAGCGGCACCGGCAGCCTCACGCGCAGCGAAACCGACCCACCGGCGAGCTTCAGCAACCCGAGCGGCGACCGCTTCGGCAGCACCACCTCCGCGCTCAGCGTCAACGGCCGCCAGCCGCTGTTCAACCGCGGCAATGACGCGACCATCAGCCAGGCCGAGCGCTTGCTCGAAGTGGCCCAGGCCGACCTGCAAACTGCCGAGCAGGAGTTGATCGTGCGCACGGCGCAGACCTATTTCGACGTGCTGGTGGCGCGCGACACGCTGGCCGCCGCGCAGGCCAGCAAGAAGGCCATCGGCGAGCAGCTCGCCTCGGCCAAGCGCAATTTCGAAGTCGGCACTGCAACCATCACCGACACGCGCGAGGCGCAGGCGCGCTTCGACCTCGCCACCGCCACCGAAATCGCAGCCGACAACGACCTGCGCACCAAACGCATCGCGCTCGACCAGTTGGTCGGCCGCGACAACGTCATGCCCCAGCCGCTGGCCGTGCCGGTCGCCTTGCCGGCACTGGCGCCGGCGGCCGTCGACGACTGGGTGGGTCAGACGCAGACTGCTCACCCGGCGGTGCGCAAGGCCGATCTGGCCCTGGCAATTGCCAAGCTGGAAACCGACAAGGCGCGGGCCGGGCACCTGCCGACCGTCGACGCCGTGGCCAGCATCGGCGCCAACCGACTGAGCGGCGGCGGCGCCGCGGGCAGCACCACCAGCGCGCTGCTCGGTGTGCAGTTGAACGTGCCGATCTTCTCCGGCTACTCGGTGCAAAACCGCATCAAGGAAACCCTGACACTCGAAGAGCGCTCGCGCAACGACCTCGACGCCGCACGCCGTGGCGTGGCCCAGAGCACGCGCGTGGCGTTCTTCGGCTACCAGTCGGGCCAGGCCCAGGTGCTGGCGCTCGAAGCCGCCGAGTCGTCGAGCAAGCTGGCGCTCGAAGCCACCCAGCTCGGCTACCGCGTCGGCGTGCGCGTCAACCTCGATGTGCTCAACGCGCAGACCCAGCTCTTCACCACCCAGCGCGACCTGTCCAAGGCGCGCTACGACGTGCTGCTCGGCGGCCTGCGCCTGCGCCAGGCCGCGGGCACCCTGCAGCCGGCCGACATCAACGCCGTCAACGCGCTGCTGACGAAGTAAAGCGCGGTCGACCGGCGCGCGCGTTCAGCGCCGTGGTCGCACCGATGCTCGACCGCGATCGGGCATCGATCAATCGGGCTGGATGTTGTGCTGGCGGATGAAGGCGCCCCAGCTCTGTTGCTCGTCCTTGAGCGAGGCCGCGAACTGCTCGGGCGTGTCGAACACCGGCAACAGCGCCTGCTGTTCGAGCTTGGCCGCCAATGACGGACTCTTCATCGCCTTGGCGATTTCATCGGCCATGCGCCTGACCAGGGCCGGCGGTACCTTGGCAGGCACCAGCACCGAGAACGCCGTGAAGGCCTTGATGCCGGGCACGCCGGCTTCGGCGAATGTCGGCACATTGGGCAGCAGCTTGCTCTTGTCGGTGATCGACAGGGCCAGCAGCTTGCCGGCATCGATGTGCTGGCGCACGCTGGCCAGATCGGTGAGCATGAACTGCAGGCGCCCGGCGAGCAGGTCCAGGTAGGCCGGGCCGACGCCCTTGTAGGGCACATGCGTGAAGCGGGCGCCGGTGGCCTCTTCGATCATGCGCACGCCGATGTAGAGCGGGCTGCCGACGCCGGCGGTGCCGTAGAACAGCGCCGCCGGTTCGCGCTTGCCGCGCTCCATCAGCTCAGCCATCGTTTTCACCTTGGCATCGGGGTGGGCCACGATCACCATCGGCGCGATCACGCCGCGCGTGACCGGGGCAAAGTCGCGCGCCACGTCGTACTGCAGGTTCTTGTAGAGCACCGGGTTGATGCCGAGCGACGAGTTCGACGCCACCAGCAGCGTGTAGCCGTCGGGCGCGGCCTGGGCCACCAAGGTGGCGCCGATGGCGCCGCTGGCCCCCGGCTTGTTGTCGACCACGAAGGTCTGTTTGAGCTGCTCGGTGAGCGCCTGCGCGAGCAGGCGGCCGTAAGTGTCGGTCCCGCCGCCGGGCGACGACGGCACGACCAGCGTCACCGTCCTGGCCGGCCAGTCGGCCTGGGCTTGCGCCAGCGTAGCGGCGATCGCCAGCCACAGCGCCGCGCCAATTTGCTTGCTGTTCATCGATCATCTCCTTCACAACGGGCTTTGAGCTTTGAGGGTAGCTGCGGCTCGGCACCGCGCAAACTCGGTATACCCTGGAGGCCATGATCGCAATGACACCCCACGCCCAACTGATCGAGGATCTGGTCGACGCCAACCACATCCTGTTCCACCAGGGCATCGTCGATGCCTTCGGCCATGTCAGCGCCCGCCACAGCGAGCGCAGCGACCGCTTCCTGCTCGCCCGCAACGTGGCGCCGGCGCTGGTCAGCGCGGCCGACATCCTGGAGTACGAGGTCGCCAGCGGCGAGCCGGTGGCGACCGAGCCGCCGCGGCAGTACCTCGAGCGCACTATCCACAGCGAGATCTACAAGGCGCGGCCCGACGTGATGGCTGTCGTGCACAACCACTCGCCGGCCGTGCTGCCGTTCGGCCTTGTCAAGAATGCCCGCCTGCGGCCGGTGTGCCACATGTGCGGCTTCCTCGGCGAGGGCCCGGGGGTGTTCGAGATCCGCGATCATGCCGGTGACGCGAGCGACCTGCTGATCCGCAACCGCGAGCTCGGCGCGGCGCTGGCGCGATCGCTCGGCGACGGCCGCGTGATCCTGATGCGCGGCCACGGCTGCACGATCGTTGCCGAATCGCTGCGCGTGGCCATCTACCGCGCCGTCTACACCGAACTCAACGCCAAGCTGCTGCTGCAGGCCCTGCCGCTGGGCGAGGTGAACTACCTCACGCCGGCCGAGGCCGACACCACCCGCGTCAACATCGAAGGCCAGGCCGAGCGGCCGTGGAACCTGTGGCGGCAGCTCGCGCGCGGGGCAGCCCGGTAGCGCGACGCCGCAGGCGCCTTGCGGCCGTCGATTCAGGCGGAGTCCAGGCCCGTCAGGAGCATCGCGATGCGCTGCGCCATCCGTTCGGTGGCGCCGCGGTGGCTGCCGGCAAACGCCAGCGCGGCCTCGACCCAGTCGCCTCGGCGCGGGTCATTGGCCAAGGCCACGGCGCGGCGCACGGCATGGTGCAGGTCTTTCATGCGCACGGCCGCCCCGGCCTCGATGGCCAGTTGCGCCGCGTCGTCGAAGTTGAAGGTGTGCGGCCCCAGCACCAGCGGGCAGCCGCAGGCCGCCGCCTCGATCAGGTTCTGCCCGCCGAGCGGGGCGAAGCTGCCGCCGAGCAGGGCCACGTCGGACATCGCGTAGTACAGCGGCATTTCGCCCATCGTGTCGCCGAGCCACACGTCGGCCGCAGCCGCCGCCGGCGGCGGCAGGTCGGTCCAGTGGCTGCGGCGCTGTAGTGAGAAACCGTTGCGCTCTATCAACGCGGCGATCTCGCCGAAGCGCTGCGGATGGCGCGGCACGATCACCAGCAACGGCCGCGGCTCGGGCAGCGCACGCCAGGCATCGAGCAGCGGCTGATCTTCGCCGTCGCGGCTGACCGCCATCAACACCACCGGACGCGGCAGCGCGCGGCGCCACTGCTGGCCGCGCGCCAGCAGTGGCGCCGGCGGCGTGATGTCGAACTTGGTGTTGCCGCAGACCTCCACCGGCTTGGCCCCCGACTCGCGCAGGCGCTGCGCGTCGCGCGCGGTCTGCGCCAGCACGCGCGTAAACGCAGCAATCGCCGGGCGCATCAGCAAAGCCAGTTGGCGGCCCTTGCGCTGGCTCTTGGCCGACAGACGCGCATTGGCCAGCACCATCGGCACTTGGGCTTCGTGCGCCACGTGCATCACATTGGGCCAGACCTCGGTTTCCATGATCACGCCGACCGCCGGACGGTAGCGCTTGAAGAATCGCCGCACCGCGCTCGGCGTGTCATAAGGAAACCAGGTCTGGTCGTCGTTGGGCTGCAGCAGGTCGTGGCCGGCAGCGACGCCGGTGGCCGTGCTGCAAGTCAGCAGCAGGCGCATTTGCGGCAGCTCGGCGCGCAGGGCCTGCACCAGCGGCGCGGCGGCGCGGGTTTCACCGAGCGAGACGGCATGCACCCAGACCACGCCACCCTGCCCGCGCCGCGGCGGCAGCTTGTAGCGGCCGAGGCGTTCACCCAGGCGCTTGCGATAGGCCGGCTCGGCGCTGCCGCGCCACCACAGCCGCGCCAGGTACACCGGCGTCAGCAGCCACAGCGCGAGCGAGTACAGACCGCGGGCGAGCAGTGCGAGCATCAATGTGGCGCTGCGGCGATCTTGGCGTCGGGCTTGACGGACTTCAGCGCGGCCATCATCACGCCCTCGATGCGCTGCAGCGCAGGCTCAGTGTGGCCCTCGAAACGCAGCACCAGCACCGGCGTGGTGTTGGAGGCGCGGATCAGGCCGAAGCCGTCGGGCCAGTCGACGCGCAGGCCATCGATGGTGTTGATTTCGGCGCCGGCAAAGGCGAGGCGGCCGTCGGCCACGCGGGCCTGCAGTTCGGCGACGAGGCGGTGGTGCTCGCCCTCGGCGCAGGGCACGTTGAGCTCGGGGGTGTTGAAGCTCGTGGGCAGCGCGTTCAGCACTGCGCTAGGGTTCTTGCTGCGCGACAGGATCTCGAGCAGCCGCGCCGCGGTGTAGGTGGCGTCGTCGAAGCCGTACCAGCGCTCGCCGAAGAAGATGTGGCCGCTCATCTCGCCGGCGATCGGCGCGCCGATCTCGGCCATCTTGGCCTTGATCAGCGAGTGCCCCGTCTTGTAGATCATCGGCACGCCGCCGGCGGCGCGGATCGCCGCGGCCAGCCGCTGCGAGCTCTTGACATCGAAGATCACCGTCGCGCCCGGGTGGCGCGAGAGCACGTCGGTGGCCAGCAGCATCAACTGGCGGTCGGGGTAGATGATCTGGCCGTCCTTGGTGACGACACCCAGGCGGTCGCCATCGCCGTCGAACGCGAGGCCGAGTTCGGCGTCGGTGCTCTTCACCATTGCAATCAGCTCGGCAAGGTTCTCCGGCTTGCTCGGATCGGGGTGGTGGTTCGGGAAGTTGCCGTCGACCTCGGAGTACATCTCCACCACCTGGCAGCCGAGCGCGCGCAGGATGCCGGGTGCCGAAGCGCCGGGAATACCGTTCCCCGAATCGACGACGATCTTCATCGGGCGCGCCAGCTTGGCGTCGCCGGTGATGCGCTGCCGGTACTCGGCCAGGATGTTCATCTTCGCCGTGCGCCCACGGCCTTGCGTGTAGCGCTCGGCCTCGATGCGTTCGCGCAGGCGCTGGATGTCGTCGCCATAAATCGCGCGGCCGGCCAGCACCATCTTGAAGCCGTTGTAGTCCTTCGGGTTGTGGCTGCCGGTGACCTGGATACCCGAGCGGCAACCGTGCGCACCGCGCGTGGCGGCCACGTAATACAGCATCGGCGTGGTCACGGCGCCGAGGTCGACCACGTCCAGACCGGTCGAGGCCAACCCGCGCATCAGCGCGGCCACCAGCGCGGGGCCCGACAGGCGGCCATCGCGCCCGACCGCCACGGCCTTCTCGCCCGCAGCCACCGCCTCGCTGCCGAAGGCCCGCCCCAGGTGCTCGGCAAAGGTCTCGTCGATGGTCTGGCCGACGACACCGCGGATGTCATAGGCCTTGAAGATCGATGCGGCGGCTTTCATGCGGGCGGGCTCCTTCGGGTGGCGGGATTGTAGGCAGGCGTTGCACGCACACCGATCAGCGCGCGAAGTCACGTGATAGATATCCCCGAAGGGGGTCGATGCGATGACCGCCACCGAACATGTCCTGATCGAGAAGATCAAGCAGCTTCCCCCACAACGCACAGGCCAGCGAGGCGAGTTTCGCCCAAGTGTGGGACAACGACGACGACGCGGCTTACGACCGGAGGTAATCGATGCCCGCCACTCCAAGCTTCAGCTTCGGTGATGTGGTGCTGGTGCCGTTTGCGTTCACGGATCAGTCGGGCACCAAGAAGCGCCCGGCCGTTGTCGTCTCCAGCTCCGGCTACAACGCCAACCGGCGCGACATCGTGATCATGGCGATCACCAGCCCGGTGCGCCAGCCGCCGGCATTCGGCGAGGCGATGGTCGCCGACGGGCAAGGCGCCGGCCTCATCGAGGCAGGCCGTCCAATAGCGGTCAGGTGGCAAAGGGCAAGACCTGACCCAATACTGTGCATGTGTTAGGCAATTTGGTGCCGACTATCCGAATCGAACGGATGACCTACCGCTTACAAGGCGGTTGCTCTACCAGCTGAGCTAAGTCGGCGCTGTCGGCGGCAATTCTAGGCCGCCAGAGCGGGCAAGACGTTACTTGACGCGCTTGAGCGAGGGCCGCGCGCCGCTGGGGACGGGAGCGGGCGGCGGCGGCTCCGGTGAGGGCACTTCGGCGTTTGCCGGCGTCGGCGCGTCGACCGCGGTCAGGCGCGGGCCGCTGCGCGCAGCCGCGTCGGCCGCGGGCAGCAGGGTCGGACCAACGCTGCTGGCACTGCCCGGGGCACTGGGCACCGGGAAGGCCATGCCTTGGCCGTTCTCACGGGCGTAGATGGCCACCACATGGTCGATCGGCACGACGATTTCGCGGGCCGAGCCGCCGAAGCGGGCCTTGAACTCGATCTGCTCGTTGCCGAGCTTGAGCCCGCTGGTGGCCTCGAAGCCGACGTTGAGCACGATCTCGTTGTTCTTCACGTACTCCTGCGGCACTTTCACGCTGGCGTCGACGTAGACCGCGACATAGGGCGTGAAGCCGTTGTCCGTGCACCAGTCGTGCAGTGCACGGATCAGGTAGGGCCGCGTCGAGCTGCCCTGGCCGTCGGGAGCGATCGGGTTGACCATGGGATCGTCAGCGGCCGGCCTACTTGCGCATCACCTTCTCGGACGGCGTCAGCGCCTCAATGTAGGCCGGGCGCGAAAAGATGCGTTCGGCGTACTTGAGCAACGGCAGCGCGTTCTTCGACAGGTCGATGCCGTAGTAGTCCAGGCGCCACAAGAGCGGGGCGATGGCCACGTCGAGCATCGAGAAATCGTCGCCGAGCATGAACTTGTTTTTCAGGAATATCGGCGCGAGCTGGGTCAGGCGGTCGCGGATCTGGCCGCGGGCTTTCTCCAGTTGCTTCTCGGTGCCCTTGATGCCGTTGCGCGCTTCGAGGATGTTGACGTTGGCGAACAACTCCTTCTCGAAATTGAACAGGAACAGGCGC
>JANMSR010000395.1:0-4749 GCA_031389565.1 Burkholderiales bacterium | reverse complement strand
GCCTTGAGGGCGGCATACTCGGCGCGCAGTTCGGCCATCAGCGCGGCCTTGCCGGCGCGCTTGTCGGCGTCGCTCACGGCGCTGCGGTACAGCTTGTCCAGGCGCTCGCGGTAGCGCCCGGTCAGTTCGCGAAAGTCGTCGCGCCGGGTACCGAACGGGGCGTACAGCGAGCTCGCTTGCGGGCTGGCGTGCTGGGCCAGCCAGCGCGCGCTGCCGATGCGCTCGACCGCGGTGGCGAAGGACTCGTTGAACATCGTGTCGTCGGCGGCATAGGCCACCTGGTGCGACAGCTCGTGAAAGATCAGTCGCGCGACCTCGCCCTCGGGCCAGTAGACGAAGGTGTTGAGCAGCGGGTCGCCGCCGAGCAAGTCGAGCTTGCCGAGCGTGGAGTACGCTGGTACGCCATAGACCGCCACTTCGAACCCGCGGGCATGCAATGCCTCGGCCTGGGCGTCTGCGGCGGTCCGGTCGTAGTAGCCGCGGTAGCCGACGCAGCCGACCACCGGGAAGCACGAGGTTTCCAGCGTCAGCGACAACTCGGGCGCGGCGACCACGTTCCACACCGCAGCATTGCGGCCGAGGTCGGCATAGCGGCGGTAGCTGCGGTTGTCGGGCAGGGCCAGCTCGTGCACGGCGTAGTCGCGGATGCGCTGGGCCAGGCGCAATCGCTCGCGCAGTTCGGGCGACGTGGCCGCGTCGGCCGCGACGATGTCCACCGGCCTGGCGCGTGTCACGAGATCGAGGTGGCCACTGACCGACTGGGCGTAATAGCCGACGCTGGAGCAGCCCGCGCCCAGGCAGGCCGCGCCGAGCAAGGCCACGAGGGTTGCCGCTGCGCCGAGACTTGCCACGAACAGACTGCGCCTCAAGGGGCTTCGGCCGCTTCGACCTGCACCAGGCAGTCGTAGAACGACGGCGCGCGACCGATGTCGGTGAGGCGCTGGTGGGTCAGTTCGTTGACATTGGTGCCGGCCAGCCCGAACTTGCGCCACCAGATGCCCAGGCCGTTGACGACGCCGGGCCGGGCCCGGTCGCTGACTTCGACCTTGCAGCGGTACTCGCCGCGGTCGTTGAACACGCGCACGGCTTGCCCGCTGGCGATGCCGCGCGAGCGCACGTCGCTGGCGTGCATCTCGAGCAACGGCTCGCCTTCGATGCTGCGCAGGCTGCGCACATTGACGAAACTCGAGTTGAGGAAATTGCGCGCCGGCGGCGAGATCATGGCCAAGGGGTAGCGCGCGGCCAGGGCCGGGCTCGACGCCGCGCTCTCGTAGTTGGGCACGTGGTCAGGAACGCCCAGGCCCGGCACGTCGATCTGCACGCGGCCGTTGGCGGTGGGGAAGCCACCGTCGGCAAATGGCGCGTCGGGCACTGGCAGCGCCGCCCAGCCGCGCTCGCGCAGGGCCTCGAACGAGGTGCCGAGCCGGTCGTAGAGCAGCGCCTGGTGAGCCAGGGTCTCGTCGTCCTCGGCAAAGCAGGGATCGGTGAAACCCATGTGTGCAGCCAGCTCGCGAAAAATCTGCGTGTTCGGCTTGGCCTGCCCAACCGGCTGAACGGCCGGCTCGTTGAACATCACGTCGGTGTGGCCGTAGGCGGTATGCACATCGAGGTGTTCGAGCTGGGTGGTCGCAGGCAGCACGTAGTCGGCATGGTCGGCGGTGTCGGTGAGGAAGTGCTCGAGCACCACGGTGAACAGGTCGTCGCGGGCGAAGGCGGCCACCACCTTCCTCGACTCCGGCGCCACCGCCACCGGATTGCTGTTGTAGACGATGACAGCCTCGATCTTCGGCCCGAACGCGGGCGAGGCCTCGCGCAGCAGGTCGTCGCCGATGGTGCTCATGTTGATCGTGCGTGGCGGTTTTTCCGCGTTCGGGCCCGCGAGCAGATCGGGCCGTTCCAAGGCCGGGTTCTTGTACGGCTTGAACCAGCCCGAACTCGACAGCAACAGGCCGCCGGCGCGGTGGCGCCAGGCGCCAGTGAGGCAGGGCAGCAAGGCGATCAGGCGCGTCGCGTTGCCACCGCCGCGCACCCGCTGCATGCCGTAATTGAGCCGGATGGCGGCGGGCCGGATCGTGGCCAGATCGTCGGCCAGGCCACGCACTTCGGCCGCACTGATGCCGCAGACCGCGGCGGCGCGTTCGGGCGGCCATTGCAGGGCGCGCTCGCGCAGGGCCGCGAAGCCATCGACATGGCGTTGGAGGTAGTCGTGGTCGAGCCGGTCGCTGGCGATCAGCGCGTGCATCACGCCGAGTGCCAGCGCGCCGTCGGTGCCGGGCAGCAGCGCGATGTGCTGTTGGCACTTTTCGGCGGTTTCGCTGCGTCGCGGGTCGATGCACACCAGCTTGGCGCCGTCGCGCTTGGCTTGCTGGGCCAGGCTCCAGAAGTGCAGGTTGCTGGCGATCGGGTTACTGCCCCAGATGACGATCAATCGGCTTTCGCCGAAGAAGCGCATGTGCATGCCGACCTTGGCGCCGTAGGTGGCGGCCAGCGCGTCGCCACCGGCGGCCGAGCAGATCGTGCGGTCCAGCAGCGACGCACCGAGCTTGTGAAAAAAGCGCGCGGCCATGCCTTCGCCCTGCAGCAGCCCCATCGTGCCGGCATAGCTGTAAGGCAGGATCGCCTCGGGGTCGCGGGCGGCGATAGCGGCCAGGCGCGCCGCGATGTCGGCCAATGCCTCTTGCCACGACACCGGCACGAAGCGGCCGGCCCCCTTGGGTCCGACGCGCCTCAACGGATGCAGCACGCGCTCGGGGTGGTAACTGCGCTCGGCGTAGCGCGACACCTTGGTGCACAGCGCGCCCTGGGTCGTGGTGTGCTCGGGATCGCCCTGGATGCGCACGACGCGGCCACCCTCGACCGTGACGCGCATCGCGCAGGTGTCGGGGCAGTCGTGCGGGCAGGCGGCGTGCACCGTGCGAGCCACAGACAGGTCACGGAAGGCCTCGCGAGCGGGCGAAACAGCGTTCATGGATGAACTATTGCACAACCGCTGTCTTTGCATCTGCGGGCGCAGGGCTTAACCTTTGCGCCTTACGTGAGGGACCCGCACTGCACCATGAAGCGTCGCACCGCCTTGCGCCACCTCGCCCTCGGTGCGTCTTCGACCGCGTTGCCGGCGCTGCCGATCACGCGCGAGTACCTCAACGTCGTCAAGTGTGCCGGCGGCAATGCCAAGCCTGTCGCGTCGGGCTTCGTCACCCTTTCGATGCTGACCGCCGGCGGCCGCGTCCGGCATTGACGTTCACAGGTCCGCCCCCAAAGGAGCTCCATCATGTCCATCAACCGTCGACAACTGTTGCGCGGCCTGGCCGGCTGCGGCCCCGCGGCCCTGGCCCTGCCGGCGTTGGCCCAGGCCGAGCGCAAGGTGTTGATCGGCCAGTCGGCGGCACTCACCGGCCCGGCGGCGCAACTGGGCATCCAGTTCCAGCACGGGGCCATGCTGGCGTTCGGCCGCGCCAACGCACGCGGCGGTGTCAATGGCCGGATGATCGAGTTGCGCACGCTGGACGACGGCTACGAGCCCGCCCGCTGCCAGGCCAACACCCAGGCTCTGATCAACGATGACGTGCTGGCGCTGTTCGGCTACATCGGCACCCCCACCAGCCTGGCTGCCCTGCCGCTGGCCACGGCGGCAAAGACCCCGTTCATCGCACCGTTCACCGGTGCGCAGGCGTTGCGCGACCCGTTCAACCGTCATGCGTTCCACCTGCGGGCGTCGTACTACGACGAGACGGCCCGCATCGTGAACCAGGTGACCCAGGTCAGCATGAAGCGCGTGGCCGTGTTCCACCAGAACGACAGTTACGGCCAGGCGGGCCTGGACGGCGTCACGCGGGCGCTCAAGGCGCTGCAGCTCGAACCCGTGGCCACCGGCACGGTCGAGCGTAATTCGACCGATGTCGCCGCTGCGCTGGCGCGCATCCTGCCAAGCAAGCCCGAGGCGGTGGTGCAGATCAGCGCCTACAAGAGTTGCGCCGCGTTCGTGCGTGCCGCGCGCAAGGCCGGCTACGGCGGCCAGTTCTACAACGTGTCGTTCGTTGGCACGCAGGCCTTGGCCGATGAACTCGGCCCCGACGCGCGCGGCGTGGTGGTGAGCCAGGTGATGCCCTACCCGTTCGCGCCGCTGATCGCCTTGACCAACGAGTTCCTGGCCGCGGCCAGCGCCGCGCAGCCCAAGGTTGCGTCCAACTACAGCAGTATCGAGGGCTACGTCGCCGGCCGAGTCCTGCTCGAGGGCCTGCGCCGCGCCGGGTCGGCTCCCACGCACGACACACTGATCGCGGCCCTGGAAACGATGCAGAACTTCGATCTCGGTGGCTTCTTTGTCGATTTCGGACCGCGCAAACACGTCGGCTCGACCTTCGTCGACCTGACGATTCTCGACGCCAACGGCCGCGTCCGGCGGTAGCCCTGGCCACGACGTGCGCTTCGCGTGGCCCCGGCCGCGTGCGGCGTAAACTGGCTCGCTTCGCACACTGCGAGTCGAGCCATGCAATTGATCGAGTCCATCCTCGCCGACGCCGCCGCCATCGCCACACTGCGGCGTGACATCCACGCTCACCCCGAACTCTGCTTCGAAGAACAACGCACCAGCGATGTGATCGCCAAGGCCCTCACCGACTGGGGCATCCCGGTGCACCGCGGGCTGGGCACCACGGGCGTGGTCGGCATCGTCAAGAACGGTACGAGCACTCGCGCCGTGGGCCTGCGCGCCGACATCGACGCGCTGCCGATGACCGAGCGCAACCA
>JANMSR010000370.1:0-1595 GCA_031389565.1 Burkholderiales bacterium | reverse complement strand
GCAGGCTCGGCCCGTCGAACACGAACTCGGGCCATTGATCGGGCGGCGGCAGGTGGTCGCGCGCGAAGCTGTCGATGTGGGCGGTCATGAACTGCGCCTTAGCCTTGTGCCGCCTTCAACAAATCGCGCCCGATGATGAGCTGCTGCACTTCGGTGGCACCTTCGTAGATGCGCAGCGCGCGAATCTCGCGGTACAGCGACTCGACCTTCGCGCCCGAGCGCACGCCCTCACCGCCGAACAACTGCACAGCCGCGTCGATCACCTGCTGCGCGCCTTCGGTGGCGGCCATCTTCGCCATCGCGGCCTCGCGCGTCACCACGCGGCCCTGGTCGCGCAACCAGGCGGCGCGGTAGGTCAGCAGCGCGGCGCTGTCGACCGTGGTCGCCATCTGCGCCAGCTTCGCCTGGGTGAGCTGAAAGTCGGCCAACCGCTGGCCGAACATCGGCCTCGAGATGGCGCGCTGCACACCCTCGTGCAGTGCGCGCCGCGCAAAGCCGATTGCCGCTGCCGCGACCGAGGTGCGAAAAATGTCCAGCGTCTGCATCGCGATCTTGAAACCCTGCCCGGCCTCGCCCAGCCGCTGCGATTTCGGCACGCGGCAGCGCTCGAAGCGCAACCGCGCCAGCGGGTGCGGGGCGATCACGTCGATGCGCTCGGCAACTGCCAAGCCGGGCGTGTCGGCGTCGACGATGAAGGCCGATATGCCGCGCGCACCCGGCGCTTCGCCGGTGCGCGCAAACAGCACGTAGAAGTCGGCGATGCCGCCGTTGGAGATCCAGGTTTTCTCGCCGTTGATGACGTAGAACTCGCCTTCGTCGGTGGCGCTGCACGCCATCGCCGCCACGTCGGAACCGGCGTCGGGCTCCGACAACGCGAAGGCCGCGATGGTCGAGCCGCTCGCCACCCGAGGCAGGTAGTTGGCACGTTGCGCGGCCGTGCCATGCAGGCTGATCGCGCCGCTGCCTAGACCTTGCATCGCGAACGCGAAATCGGCCAGGCCGTGGTGCCAGGCCAGGGTTTCACGCAGCAGGCAGATGGCGCGGGTGTCGATCACATCGAGCAGACCGCCGTGCGCCGTGCCGGCCACCGCGTGGCGCAGCCAGCCGGCGGCACCGAGCTGCAGGACCAAGGCGCGGCACTGGGCGTCGATATCACCGTCGGCATGTTGCAAATGCTCGGTACACCACGCGTCAAGCTGCTCGGCCAGCGCACGGTGGCGGTCTTCGAAGAACGGCAACGAAAGGTGGTCGCGGTTCATCGCTCAGTCGCCTTCGAACACGGGTTTGGCCTTGGCGGCGAAGGCGTTGTAGGCGCGGTGAAAGTCCTGCGTCATCATGCAGATGGCCTGCGCCTGCGCTTCGGCTTCGATGGCTTCGTCGACACCCATCGCCCATTCCTGATGCAGCATGCGCTTGGTCATCGCGTGGCCGAAACCGGGGCCAGCGGCGATGTCGGTGGCCCAGGCGACTGCCGTTGCGCTGACCTGATCGGGCTCGCACAGGCGGTTGTAGAAGCCCCAGTTCAACGCCTCGTCGCCCGTCATCGCGCGGCCAGTGAACAGCAGCTCGGATGCGCGGCCCTGGCCGATGATGCG
>JANMSR010000287.1:0-6434 GCA_031389565.1 Burkholderiales bacterium | reverse complement strand
GCATCGCCTGCCATGCAAACCGCGCGATCTGCCGCCACGGCGCCGGCTGCGAGGCCGAAGCGCCACCGTTTTCGTACAGCTCGCGGCTGGCCGCGCGACGAATCTTGCCGCTGGATGTTTTCAGGACCGTGTGCGGCGGCACCAGGACCACGTCGTCCGGCGGCGCACCCAGGACGCTGAGGGCGGCGCTGTTGATCTGGCGGCGCAACTGCGCCTGCGCCTCGGGGGGCATGCCGCGGGTTTCCGCCATGACGACGACCCGTTCGCTGCGGGTCGTTGGGTCCGAGCTGCCGAACACGGCGACGCAGCCCTTGCGGATGCCGGGCATCGCGCCGACGACCTCCTCCAGGTCATACGGGTACACCTGACGGCCGCCCCGAATGATCACGTCCTTCGCCCGCCCGGTGATGTAGACCTCGCCTTGTGCCATGTAGGCATAGTCGCCCGAGTCCAGCCACTCGCCATCGAAGAGTCGGCGCGTCTCTTTCGGGTTGCGGAAGTAGCCGCTGGTGGCCGACGGACCCTTGAACAGCAGGCGCCCTTGCTGGCGTTCCGCCACCTCGCGTCCCGCCGGGTCGACCAGGCGGACCTCATGGCCCGGCAGCGGCCGGCCGCAGGCCACGACCAGCTGCACGTCGGACGCGCCACTCGCCGCGGGCAGCGCGCGGCCCGAGCGCGAGAACGCTGGCCGATCGATGCGGTCGACCAGCAAACCCCGCCCCGGCGGCGGGAAGGCCAGGCCCAGCGTGGCCTCCGCCAGTCCGTACACCGGGGCCAGCGCTTGCGGCCGCAGCCCGAAGCGGGCGAAGCGTTGTTGAAATTCCAGCATCGTCGTCGCGCTGACCGGTTCGGCGCCGTTGAACGCAAAGCGCCAACTGGAAAGGTCGAGCCCGTCGAGCGTGGCCGGGTCCAGCTTGCGCAGGCACAGCTCGTAGCCGAAGTTGGGCCCACCCGATAGCGTGCCACGGTGCTGGTGCACGGCCCACAGCCAGCGCTCCGGTCGCGCGAGAAACGTCAGCGGCGACATCACCACCAGCGGATACGCGTAGTACAGGCTGCCCAGCCACGCCCCGATCAGCCCCATGTCGTGGTACAGCGGCAGCCACGAGACGAAGACATCTTCGGAACTGACTTGCAGCACCTGGCCCATGGCCCGCAAGTTGGCAAGCAGGTTGGCATGCGTCAGGACCACCCCCTTGGGGCTGCTGGTACTGCCGGAGGTGTACTGCAGCATGGCGATGTCGTCGGCATGGGCAGTGACGCGTTCCGCGGAGGCGACACCCGACGACAGCTCTTCAACCGTGCAGACCATGCGCAGCGACGGCACCCGGGACTTGAGCAGCGTCGCCACCACCTTGGCCTGCGCTACGGTGATCAGCACCGTGGTCAGCGCATTGGTGAGGATGCCGACGTGACGCCGCAGGTGCTCCTCGATCTGCGCCGCCCGCGTCGGCGGGTAGATCGGTACCGGGATGCCGCCAGCCCGCAGAATGCCGGCGAAGCTGAAGAAGTACTCAGGGCCGGTCGGCAGCATGAGCGCCACCGGCTGACCCGGCTGAAAGCCGCGATCCAGCAGCCCGGCGGCGACGCCAGCGGCGCCCTGCTGCAAGTCGGCATAGCTCAGGCGCATCGGTGCATCGCCGTCGCCGGTGTCGATCACAATGTGCTCGCGTTGCGGATGAGCCCGCAGGTGCCAGTCGAGCACCTCCTGCAGGGTCGCCGCCGCGTGCGGCGTTGGCAAGACGTGTTCGGGCGCCGCGAGCCGCCGTGACGGCAGCACTTGCGCCTGGAGTGGGCCACGTGCGGCAAGCAGCGCACGCAGCAGATCCCGAGGCGCTTCGGCCGTGCTCAGGAGTTGCTCCGGCGGGCGCACACCGAACGCGCGCTCGAGGCGCATCAACAGCTCCACGCGCGCGAGGCTGTCCAAGCCAAGATCCTCCTCCAACGCGCTATCCAGCGTCACCGGGCCGATGTCCTTGCGGCCTGGGTGGAGTTCGGTCAAGACCTCCCGCACGATCCGCAGCACAGCCTCGTCCGACACTGCGAGAGAAGGCGAGTCGACGTTCATGGGATGACTACCGTTGCTGCATTGGGGGCTCTTGGGTTGAGGCGCCATCAAGGCGCTTTCCATCCGAGAGACCATCCTGCGCCGATCTCGACGGCCCCGGCAAGAAAGAATAGGGTGACGGGTTCGAAGTAGGGCATCGTCGGCCTTGGGCGCGCGCAGGCATCAGCGCACGATCAGGACGGGCAGCTTGACCAGGTGCACGACCTTGTAGGCCACCGAGCCCAGCAACACGGGTTCGGCGGCGGTCAGCTCGCGCGAGCCGATGGCGATCGCAACTGCCCAGCGCGTCGGCCATGCCCGCGATCCCTGGCGCCGCCTCGCCCATGACCACGTGCAGGCGCCACCGGACCCGACGCCACGTCGAGCAACTGGCGCGCCTGGGCCGAGGCTGCCCAGCCGCGGCGGCAGTTCGGTCTCCGCGGCTTCCTTGACCGGCCAGGGCTGGACGCGCACGAGGTCGACATCTGCGTGGCGCCCCGGCGCGGCCAGCTATGCCGCCATCTGCGCGGTGCGCAATGAGCACTCGGAACCATCGACCGCCACCAGCCAGCGCTGGCTGCCCGCTTTGGCGCTGGCCCCAGCGCCGTGCCAGGTCACGGCGACCAGCCGGCCGATGTCGTCGCGCCGTTCGGCGGCGGGCGCCGCAACGGTTTCGCTGCCCGCCGGCGCGCTCACTGAACGCTCCCGGAGAGTTTGCGGCCCGACATCATCAAGCTGAGGATCACCGAGACCAGGATGATCGAGCCGACGATGCCCAGCGACCACTGGATCGGCATGTGGAACCAGGGCGCGGCGAGCATCTTGCCGCCGACGAACACCAGCACCAGCGCCAAGCCGTACTTGAGCAGGTGGAAGCGATCGGCCAGGTCGGCGAACAGGAAGTACAGCGCGCGCAGCCCCATGATGGCGAAGATGTTGGAGGTGAAGACGATGAACGGGTCGGTGGTGACGGCGAAGATGGCCGGAATGCTGTCGACCGCGAACACCAGGTCGGTGAGCTCGATCATCACCAGCACCAGGAACATCGGCGTGGCGTAGAGCAGGCCGTTGAGGCGCACGACGAAGGACTCGCCGTGAAAGCCCGACGTGATGCGCAAGTGGCCGCGCATCCAGCGCAGCAAGGGGTTCTTCTCCAGGTCGGGCTTGTGCTCGGCGAAGATCAGCATCTTGATTCCGGTGACCACCAGGAACAAGCCGAACACATAGAGAGTCCAGGCGAACTCCGACACCAGCCACACGCCGGCCAGGATCATCCCGGCACGCATGACGATCGCGCCGACCACGCCGTACAGCAACACGCGGCGCTGCAACTCCGGCGGGACGGCGAAGTAGGTGAAGATCATCACGAAGACGAACATGTTGTCCACCGACAGCGACTGCTCGATCAGGTAGCCGGTGAAGAACTCCAGTGCCTTCTGGTTGGCCATCTCGCGGCCCGCCGTGCCGTCCAGGTACCACCACAGCAAGACGCCGAAGGTGATGGCCAGCGTGACCCAGGCGACCACCCAGCTCCCGGCCTCCTTGACCGAGACACGGTGTGCCTTGTTGCCGCCGAGGACGAACAAGTCCAGGGCCAGCATGGCCACGACGAAGACGATGAAGCCAGCCCACATCGGGCCGGTGGCGAAGGATTCGATGTTGCTCAAAGGGAGAGCTCATGACCCCGGGTACCGTGGCGACGCATCAATCGACCGCTGCCCATACGAGGAGGATGCCGGCTCCGATCCCGGCTGGAATGCCGACGCGCTCCAGGCTCGAGACTGCGTCTCCGGCGATCACCTCCACGGGCACCGTCGTGCGCTCGATCACCTTGTCGGTGACCGAGCCCTCGAGCAAGCGCAGCAGTGCGCTCTTGCGCGAGGTACCCATCACGATGCGGTCGCAATCCAGCCGGCGGGCCGCATCCGCAATGCAGTCGGCCTTGTCGCCCACTTCGGCATGGACGGTGTATGGAATTGCGGCGCCGTCCAGCGCCTGCCGCGCGGGCTTCAGGGCCCGTTCGGCCTGCTCTTGATGGAATTCGATACGAGACCGCCTGCTTGCGAACCGGCTGACATGCCTCGAGAACGGCGGTTGAACATTGAGAACGTGGGCTTCGAGGTCCCCGTTCTTCATGAACTCGCTCACAACGTGACGCACGCCGTACTTCGAATCGGCTGATCCGTCGAATGGGACAAGGACTTTCAACATGGTGTTCGCTCCTTCATTTCACGCAAGACCATCGATCGTTTCGGCGGGTCGACATTCAACTGCTTGTGAGATCAGCCCAGCCACGCCGCGGCGCCCGCCAGCATGCCGCCCGCGCCGAACGTGGCCAGCAGCCCGGCATCGCGCCGGTTGTCGCTGGCGTACTCGCGCCAGGCGCCCGCCAACATCACGGCTGCCAGCAAGGCGATCAGGAGTGCGTAGTCAGACATGTTCGACGCCCCGGTTGGAAAGCGCCGGCTGCAGCATCTGGCGATGCAAGCCCCAGTGCTCCACCGCCGCACCAAGCACGATCGACTCGCCCTCGGCGACGTGCCCGTCGGCCTCGACCACCGAGACGCACAGGCTCAACACCTTTAGGCGCAGCCCGGGATCATCGACGTCGCCCATCAGCTCGGTCAGCGTTCGAGGATCGACCCGGCACGCATCCGCCCAGGTCAGTTGCGCCGCCGCGAGCAGGTCCTCGCAGAGGGCATGCACGACAACGTGCAACGCTTCAGGTTGCAGCCCGAGTTGCTGATGAGCGCCGAGCCGGTCGAGGACGTCGAGTTCGGCCTTGCACAGGTGGCCGTCGGCCAGCATGGCGAGTGCGACGATGCGGGCGGCGGCCTGCGGGCTGTTGTTCTGGTAGGTGCGCATCGAGTTGTACTCCTGGTCAGTCGAAGATGTCGCTCAACCACGACTTCCTGCGGCCGCCGTGATGGCCTCGGCCGCCGCGATAGTCCGAATCCACGAAGTCGGGCTGCGATCGCGCGGCTGGGTTGCGGTCCGGGGATGGCGCTGCCGTCGCGGCGCGGTCGATCAGCTTGTCGAGTTCGCCGCGATCGAGCCACACGCCCCGGCATTGCGGGCAGTAGTCGATCTCCACACCTTGGCGATCCGACATCACCAGCGCTGCGTCAGGACAGGTCGGGCACTTCATGAGTTTCTCCTTGCGAACATTCATTCATCCGACCGGCCGAAGCCGATCAGCGCCAGCAGGCTGCTGAACAGGTTGTAGATCGAGACGTACAGGCTCACCGTGGCCATGATGTAGTTGGTCTCGCCGCCGTGGACGATGCGGCTGGTTTCGAACAGGATCAGGCCGCCCATCAGCAACACGAACACGGCCGACACGGTCAGCGACAAGGCGGGCACCTGAAAGAAGATGGCCCCCAAACCGGCGAGAAACGCAACGATGATTCCCGCCAGCAGGAAGCCTCCCATGAAGCTGAAGTCCTTGCGGCTGGTCAAGGCGTAGAAGGACAGTCCGACAAAGATGGTGGCCGTCCCGCCCATGGCCATCATCACCACTTGGTGCCCGTTGGGCATCGACAGGTAGTGGCTCACGATGGGGCCCAACGTGTAGCCCATGAACCCGGTCAGGCCGAAGACCGCTGCCAGGCCCCAGGCGCTGTTGCGCAGTTTGGTGGTGGCGTACAACAGGCCGAAGAAACCGAGCAGGGTGAGGACGATCCCCGGATGCGGCATCTTCAACGCAGCGCTTGCCGCCGTGACGGCGGCGCTGAAGAACAGCGTCGCCGACAGCAGCCCGTAGGTGTTGCGCAGGACGCGGTTGGTGCTCAGCGCGGTGGTCGCCTCGGGTTGGGCAATCACCAGGGGCAATGTTTGTTCCACTCTCATGCTCGTTCTCCTTGGGAGTGCGCGGGGTCGGGCGTCGCGTCGAACGCTTCGGGCGGCAATGGCAGCGCATCGCCACCAAACCGCCGTCCACTGTCTCGCGAGCGGTCGAGGTGTTTGACGACCAAACGGCCCGCCCGGTCCGCCGCGCGATCGATCACGGCGTACAGATCGGAGCCGATGTCCTCGATCACGGCCACGGGCGCATCGACCAGGTAAACCTGGATGCGGCAGAACTTGTCGACACCGCCGCGCGGGCCGTTCTCGTCGCCCAGGCGTACGACGACGCGCTGGATGCGGTCGCCGTGGCGCGTCAACCCGAACCGCAAGCGGCGCCTGGCGTGGTCGGACAGTGCGGCCGTGATCGGGAAGCCCAGGCTCTGGATGTCGAAATTCATGTTTGCCTTTCTGATCGTCTGATGCAGCGACAGCGCCAATCTAGGGCTCGTGATGCGGCGTGTAAATCTGAAAGAACTACGAATTTCATTCGAAGAACTCGAATGGTTGAGCCATCAACTGCAAACGCCTCCCGGCTTCATGC
>JANMSR010000275.1:0-23851 GCA_031389565.1 Burkholderiales bacterium | reverse complement strand
CGCACGATCAGGGCGTCGCGGGTCTCGACCGAGTGGTGGCGCATTTCAGGCGCCGTCTCGCGGCCCGGCCCCCGAGACTGGTCCCGCGCGCGGGCGCAGGTCAGACACACGAAACGCCCGCCGGTGTACGGCACGGCCTGGCGCAACACGTACTCGCCGACTGGGTCCAGGCCGCTGGCGCCGGCGGCGAACATCTTGATGCCCTTGGCCACCGCGCGCATCGAGCGCTTCAGCTTGTCGATTTCGTCGCCCATCGAGCCGGTGGCGTCGACGCGCAAGGGCGGGTCGCGCACGAGGCCGCGCAGCGCGAGTGGTGGTCGACGCTGGCCCGCATCACCAAGGGGGCGCTGGCCACTGGCGGCCACGGGTTCGGCCACCGGCACCGAGAGCGAGCCGCTGACGTTGCTGATCGACGGCACGCCGCGTGGCAGGCTCGGCTTGGAGCCGCAGGCGGGGGTCTGGCGCGATGCCGACGGGGTCGCTTGGCGCGCTCGGATTGCGGCTGATACGGGTTCGCAATCAATCGACAAGAACCCACCGTTCGCCCTGAGCCTGTCGAAGGGCTTCGACAGGCTCAGCCCGAACGGGTATCTATACGATCGAACGCGAATCGGTATGACACACGGCGCGTCTGGCACCCGGCCCCGGCGCGCTGGGGTACCTGCGATGGCAGGCGCTAGTCTGCTCTGCCGATAATGCTCGATTCGCCTGCCCCATCGACATGCTCCCCGACCGAACTCAATCGCGCATCCCGTCAAACGAGCCCCGCATGCTGCGCGTGCGCGGTGCCCGCACGCACAACCTGAAGAACATCGACCTGGACATCCCGCGCGACGCGCTGGTCGTGATCACCGGGCTGTCGGGGTCGGGCAAGTCGAGCCTGGCCTTCGACACGCTGTATGCCGAGGGCCAGCGCCGCTATGTCGAAAGCCTCTCGGCCTACGCGCGGCAGTTCCTGCAGTTGATGGACAAGCCCGATGTCGATGTGATCGAGGGCCTCTCGCCGGCCATCAGCATCGAGCAGAAGGCCACCTCGCACAACCCGCGCTCGACCGTCGGCACCATCACCGAGATCCACGACTACCTGCGCCTGCTGTACGCCCGCGCCGGCACGCCGTTTTGCCCCGACCACGACCAGCCGCTGCAGGCGCAGAGCGTGGCGCAGATGGTCGACGCCGTACTGGCGTTGCCCGAGGAGACCCGCCTGGCGGTGCTGGCGCCCGTTGTGCGCGACCGCAAGGGCGAGTTCGCCGAGCTGTTCGCCGACATGCAGGCCCAGGGCTATGTGCGCTTTCGGGTCGACGGTGCCGTCGTCGAAGCCGCCGAGTTGCCGAAGCTGAAGAAGGCCGAGAAGCACGACATCGATGTCGTCATCGACCGCGTCAAGGTGCACATCGGCTTGCAGCAACGCCTGGCCGAGAGCTTCGAGGCCGCGCTGCGCATCGCCGACGGCCGCGCGCTGGCGCTCGAACTCGACGGCGGCAAGGAACACCTGTTCTCGAGCAAGTTCGGCTGCCCGGTGTGCAGCTACTCGCTGCCCGAACTCGAGCCGCGGCTGTTCTCGTTCAACTCGCCGGTCGGTGCCTGCCCGGGCTGCGATGGCCTGGGCCAGGTGACGGCGTTCGACCCCGAGCGCGTGGTCGCCTTCCCGACGCTGTCGCTGGCCAGCGGCGCCGTCAAGGGTTGGGACCGGCGCAATGCCTACACCCACTCGCTGCTCGAGAGCGTGGCCAAGCACTACGGCTTCGATGTCGAAACGCCGTTCGAGCAACTCAGCCAGGACCACCAGCAGGTGCTGCTGTACGGCTCGGGCGCGACCGAGATCGCCTTCGTCTACCAGGCCGACGGCGCGGCAGGCCGCAAGCGCTCGGTCAAGCGCTGGCACCCGTTCGAGGGCGTGATCCCGAACTTCGAACGGCGCTGGCGCGAGACCGATTCGGCGGCCGTGCGCGAAGACCTGGCGCGCTACCAGGCCGCCAAGCCCTGCCCCGACTGCCGCGGTACGCGCCTGAAGCGCGAGGCGCGCCATGTGTTCCTGCAGGGTGACGACCCGGCCGTGCGCGGCCTGCCGATCTACGAAGTCGAGCATGCCACGCTGGCGAAATGCCTGGCGCACTTCGAAACATTGCACCTGGTCGGCAACAAGGCCGACATCGCCGAGAAGGTGATGCGCGAGATCCGTTCGCGGCTGAAGTTCTTGAACGACGTGGGCTTGAACTACCTTAGCCTGGACCGCAACGCCGACACGCTTTCCGGCGGCGAGGCCCAGCGCATCCGCCTCGCGTCCCAGATCGGCTCGGGCCTGACCGGCGTGATGTACGTGCTCGACGAGCCCAGCATCGGCCTGCACCAGCGCGACAACGAACGCCTGATCGCCACGTTGCGCCGACTGCGCGACCTCGGCAACAGCGTGCTGGTGGTCGAGCACGACGAGGACCTGATCCGCAGCGCCGACCATGTGGTCGACATGGGCCTGGGCGCCGGCGTGCACGGCGGCCGCGTGATCGCGCAAGGCACGCCCGACGAGGTGGCGGCCCATGCCGAGTCGCTGACCGGGCGCTACCTCGGGGGCGTGCTGCGCATTCCCGTGCCGAAGAGGCGCGTCAGGCTGGCCGACAACACCGACCCGCAGCGCCTGATCATCGTCAACGCCCGGGGCAACAACCTGCAGGGTGTGAGAGTGGAGATTCCGGTCGGCCTCTTCACCTGCGTCACCGGCGTCTCGGGCTCGGGCAAGAGCACCCTGGTCAACGACACCCTGTACACCGCGGTGGCCAAGAAGCTCTACCAGAGCCACGCCGAGCCGGCGCCGCACGATGCGATCGAGGGCCTCGATGCGTTGGACAAGGTGATCAACGTCGACCAGAGCCCGATCGGGCGCACGCCCAGGTCAAATCCGGCGACCTACACGGGGCTGTTCACGCCGATCCGCGAGCTCTTCGCCGAAGTGCCCGCGGCCCGCGAGCGCGGCTACGGGCCGGGGCGCTTCTCGTTCAACGTGGGGGCATCAGGCGGAGGAGGCCGCTGCGAAGCCTGCCAGGGCGACGGCGTGCTCAAGGTCGAGATGCACTTCCTGCCCGACGTCTACGTGTCCTGCGATGTCTGCCACGGTGCGCGCTACAACCGCGAAACGCTGGAGATCCTCTACAAAGGCAAGCACATCACCGGCGTGCTGGGCATGACGGTGGAAGACGCGCACGCCTTCTTCGCCGCGGTGCCTGCCATCGCGCGCAAGCTGCAGACCCTGCTCGACGTGGGGCTGGGCTACATCACGCTCGGCCAGAGTGCCACCACGCTGTCGGGCGGCGAGGCGCAGCGCGTCAAGCTCGCGCTGGAACTCTCCAAGCGCGACACCGGGCGCACGCTGTACATCCTGGACGAGCCCACCACGGGCCTGCATTTCGCCGACATCGAGCTGCTGCTCAAAGTGCTGCACCAGTTGCGCGACGCCGGCAATACCATCGTCGTCATCGAGCACAACCTGGATGTCATCAAGACGGCCGACTGGCTCATCGACATGGGGCCCGAAGGCGGCGGTGGCGGCGGCCAGGTGGTGGTGACCGGCACGCCGGAGGACGTGGCCGCGCACGCGGGCAGTCACACCGGGCGCTTCCTGGCGCCGATGCTGCAACGCCACCGCAATTGACCGGCGGCCGAGCTGAGGCAGCCGCCGGCATGGCGACGCGAAATCGGCTACCGTGCAGCCCTTGCAGACTGTCAGCCCGTTTCAGCGAGTCGCCGCCATGACCGAGATCGAGTACTACTTTTCACCCCAGTCGCCCTGGACATATCTGGGCCACCTGCGCTTGTGGGACATCGCGCGAGCGCGCGGCGCGCGCATCGAGGTCCTGCCGGTCGACCTGGGCGGCAAGGTCTTCCCGGTCTCGGGCGGCCAGCCGCTGGGCAAGCGCGCACCGCAGCGCCAGGCCTACCGGCTGGTCGAGTTGCAGCGCTTTGCCGACGACCTGCATGCACCGCTGAATCTGCAGCCCAGGTACTTCCCAGTGGCCGGCGACGACGCGGCGCGCTTGATCATCGCGGTCGACCTGCACGACGGTGCCGATGCGGCGATGCACATCACCGATGCGGTGCTGCGCGCGGTGTGGGTCGAGGAGCGCAACATCGCCGACGAGGCCACGCTCGCGGCCCTCTTGCGCGAGCGCGAACTGCCGGCGCGGCGCCTCGAAGACGCGCATTCGCAGGCCGTGCAGGAGCGCTACGAAGTCAACACCCAACGCGCCATCGACGCGGGCGTGTTCGGCGCGCCGAGCTACGTCATCGACGGCGAGATCTTCTGGGGCCAGGACCGGCTCGACTTTGTCGAGCGCAGGCTCGCGAAATGACAGCCCCAAGCGCGCTGCGCTCGCGCCCCCGGGGACCGGCTCGGGCCCCTTCGTGGCCCTCGGGAGCTCAGGCCGCTCGGGGCGGCCCGGCGCCGGCCTGAGGTCGCGACGATGCGCCGCCGCACGCTGCTGCTCGCGCCCGCCTGCGCTGCCGCGCTGGGCGCCGGCTTCGCGCTGCGCAGCGCGCGGGCCGCCGCGCGCTATGCCGGCCCGCTGTTCGACGCCCACCTGCACTACAACGACGAGGCGGCCGGGCCGCACCCGCTGGCCGACGTGCTCGGGCGCATGCGGCGCAGCGGCGTGCGCGCCATCGTCGCCAACAGCCGGCCCAACGAGGGCACCCGCAGCCTGGCTTCGGCAACCGCCGCCACGCGCGCAGCCGGGGTCACCGTGCTGCCGTTCGTGCGCCTGTACCGCAACCGGGCCGACTACAGCGGCTGGTTCGCCGACCCGACCATCGTCGACATGGTGCTGGCCGAACTGGCCGCCGGCACGCCCGCGGGGCCGTACCGCGGTCTGGGTGAATTCCATCTCTACGACAGCGCCAACGCCGACGGCCCGGTGGCGGTGGCGCTGATGAAGCTGGCGCGCGAACGCGGGCTGGTTGTGCTGGCGCATGTCGACGACGTGGCGATCGAGCGCCTGATGGGCCATGCGCCGGGGGCCAAGCTGATCTGGGCCCACACCGGCATCGGCGGCGCGCCCGCGGCGCGCGTGCGCGAGCTGTTGCACCGCCACCCGACACTGGCCGGCGAGCTGTCGTACCGGCCCGGCCTGACCGAAGACGGCCACCTGGCGCCGGCCTGGCGCACGCTGTGCACCGAGCTGCCGGAGCGCTTCCTCGTCGGCTCCGACACCTGGATCAATGCCCGCTGGCAGCACTACGAAGCGCTGATGGACGAGGCCCGGGGCTGGCTCGGCGAGCTGCCGGCGGCGGTGGCGCAGCGCATCGGCTGGGCCAACGGTGCAACGCTGTTCGGGCTGCCGGAGCCTGCAACGCTGATCGCGTAGCGCGGGCCGGCTCACTTCGCGCAGCGAGGGTGTGCGGGCACAAATGAAAAAAGCCGGTGCAGGGCACCGGCTTTCCCGACCGGGCGGCAAGCCGCCCGTCGCGAAATTACTTCAGATGACCATTGATCATCTTGGTCATTTCGAACATCGACGCTTGCGCCTTCTTGAAGATTTCCTTCAGCTTGGCATCGGCGTTGATCATGCGACGGTTGACTGCGTCCTGCAGCTTGTTCTTCTTGATGTACTCCCAGATCTTCTTGGTCACTTCGGTGCGGGGGTACGGTCCCTTGCCGATGATGGCGGCCAGTGCGTCGCTCGGCATCATGGCCCTCATGAACGCCGCGTTCGGCGTGCGCTTCTTCGCCGGAGCGGCGGCCTTTTTGGCCGGAGCCTTCTTCGCCGGCGCCTTCTTCGCCGCGGCTTTCACCGGCGGCTTGGCCGGCGCCTTCTTGGCCGGAGCTTTTTTCGCGGGAGCTTTCTTGGCCGGAGCCTTCTTCGCAGTTGCCATGTCGATTTTCTCCATCAAGGATGTTGTTGATGTGCCGGGTGTGGGCGAGAGCCGCATGAGCTCTCATTTTTCACAGGCACCCTGCGGCGCGAATGGTACTGCGCGAAACACACGACGCAAAGCGTTTTTCCCTCTGAGAACATGCATTCGCCCCTCTGAGAAGGCCGTTTTGTCGCAATGGGGCATCACTGTGCGTGCGCGCATGCAAGCAACTGCGCTGTTCTCGCGCTCCGGCGCCGGCTCGCGGTGCGTGGACGCCGCCGCGGCAGCGCCACAATGCAGGTCATGAAACTGTCGTGCCGCGCGCTGCTTGCGATGCTGCCGTTGACTGCAATGCCCGTCGCCTGCACGTCGGCCAGCAAGCTGCCGATCCTCGATCCAGAGGTGACCGCCGCTGAACCCTGGCCCGCGGCCCTGCACACGATGTTGCCCGCGATCCTCGCAGACGCTGCCCGGCGCAGCGGTGCGGCGGTCGAGCGGCTGCGCGCGGCGTCGGTGCAGGCCGTGACCTGGCCCGACGGTTCGCTCGGCTGTCCGCAGCCGGGGCGCCTGTATACGCAAGCCCTGGTGCCGGGCTGGCGCATCGTGATCGCCGTGCCGACGGCCGCAGCGCTCCACTACCACGCCGGCCAGCGCGCAGGCTGGGTCTGGTGCCCGGCCGAGCGCGCCACGCCGGCGCTGCCGGCGGCGCCCGACTCGCAGATCTGAGCCCAAAGAAGAAACGCCCCACGGATCGCTCCGCGGGGCGCTTCGCTGAGCGTTGCCGCTCAGCGTTGAAGCGTCGCGTCAGGGATCCACCCGCACGATGGTCGGGTTGGGCAAGCCTGCTGCTCCGCTGTAGGCGACCGAGCCCAGATACTTCGTGCCCGCGGTCAGGCCGCTGAAGCTCAGGCCGATGGTGCCGGTGGCGCCGATGACGGCGGTTGCGGGCGCGGTGACCGTCATGTTGCCCGCGGCGGCGCTGCCGAGCAGCCAGGTATGCAGCTTGAACGGCGAGCTGCCCACGACGCCCCAGCCCTGCACGACCACCGTGTACGCGGCCGCGGTCGGGCTGATCAGGTTCACCTCCTCGGCCGATGTGCCGCTGCCGCTCGCGCCCACCAGCGTCGTGCCTCTGAACACGCACAGGTCGATGTCCGAACCGGCGTTCACGTCGGCGTCGAACAGCGAGAAGCGCGCATGCGTGGTGCCGGCCGGGATGGTGACCGGAATCAACTTCGCATTTGGCGACGCAAGGCTGCAGGCGCCGTTCGTCGGATCGTCGGCGACGGTGTCAGCCATAACGGTCGCCGCGACCAGTCCCCGCGCTGTGGCCGAGAACGGCCCGTTGTAGCCGAAGGTCACGTTGTAGCTGGCGCTGACCTGGGTCGGAGCGGCCAGAGCGACCGGCCGCACCACCATCGGGATGCGCACGTTGTGCGTGCCGTCGCTGAGGCGCAGTTGGCCACCCGTGTAGCCGTTCAAGGCTGCTGTGGTGCGGGTGAAGGTCACGGTGAAGGACTTGGTCTCGCCGGCCGCCAGCGCCAACGTCGCGGGCTTCGCAACGGTGAACCCCACCATGCCGGTGTGAGACAGCGTGTACGTGGCTGGGTTGCCACCGACATTGGTCACTTTGCGGGTGACGGTCTGCACACCCGCCAGGTCTCCGATGGCGATCGACGCAGTGTTCAGGTTGCTCGGGTCGAGCACAGGAACGCCCGCCGAGGTACAGAACGAGGTCGGCAACTGGGTGCCGCACAGGAAGCCCAGCCAGTCGTCGAAGCCCGAGTCGAACACCAGGCCAGGGTTGGCGGCGGCGTTCGGCTGCACATGCCCGGCGCCCTGGCGGAAGATCAGTACCGGGTTCGTTTCGGCCGCGGGCGGCGTCCCGCCATCGAGTACGTCAACGCCGGTGGTCATCAGCGCCGACTTGATCGCCATCGGCGACCAGGTCGGTTGCAGTTCCTTGAACAGGGCCGCGAGGCCGGCGACGTGCGGGCTGGACATCGAGGTGCCGCTGAACAGGTCGAACAGGCGCCCGCTGTTGTTCGGAGGCGCGACACCTGCGAGGATGTCCTGCCCGGGCGCGATGAGGTCGGGCTTCAACAAGTCGCCGTTGCCGGCGAGCAAGGGGCCGCGCGACGAGAAGGCGGCCGTGAGCGGCGCCGGCGCGTTCAACACGATCGTCGATTGGGCGATCGAGGCCGTCGGCGTCGCCGTCGACGCGATGTAGGTCTTGATGGCCAACCCGCTGGCCGCGACCACGTGCACGGCCGGGACCGCATGCATCAGCGCCAGCGTATTCGTCGCCCCGACGGGGTCGTTGTAGATGATCGCGCCGACGCCGCCGGCGGCTGCCACCGCGCCGCTCTTGTTGACCAGCGCGTTGGTACCGCGCTTGCACAGCACGATCTTGCCCGCGACCTTGGCCGGATCCAACACCGGCGTTGGCACACCGCCGACGACGTTGTCCGCGGCAGCGAAGCAACGCTCGACACTGGCCGGGTTCGCCCCGGCAAGCCCCGCCGCGGTGGAGTCGATCAAGGGCCGGGACGCCAGCGCGCTGGCAAACGAGGCGCCGGCATAGGTCACGCCGTTGCCCAGCGTGGTCGAGCCCTCGCCGTTGCGGTTGTGCGTGCCGGCGGCCACCGTGGTCAGCCACGGGCCAGGATGCGCGACGGTGCTGCTCGCCGGGCCAGCGTTGCCCGCCGAGGCCGCGACAAAGACACCCGCGTCGGCCGCGAACAGGAATGCGATCTCGACCGGGTCGCGGAAGTTGGTACGCGACCCGCTGATCGAAAAGTTGATGACGTCCACGCCGTCGGCGACCGCCTGGTCGATGGCTGCGACGCTGTCCGAGCTGAAGCAGCCGCCGCCGGTGGGCGTGTCCGCCCAGCAGACCTTGTAGGCGGCGATGCGTGCCCGCGGAGCGATGCCGTTGATACTGCCGAGCGTGGCCGTGACTCCGGTGGCCGGCACGTTCGCATTGCCGCCCGCGGTGCTGGCAGTGTGCGTGCCGTGGCCGGCCCAGTCGCGCGGTGAATTGAATTCGAAGGGGAACCGCGCGTCGATGCCGGCGTTGCCGCCGAATCCGGAGTTGTAGTAGCGCGCGCCGATCAGCTTTTGGTTGCAGTCGGTGCCGGTGAAGGCCTCGCCCGGGGTGCACTTGCCGTGCCAGCCGGGGATCTGCTGGTAGGACAGCTTGCCGTCCTTCGTCGCACTGCCGTTGACGCCGGTGCGATCCGAGAAGCTCGGATGTTCGGGCCAGACCCCGCTGTCGACCATGCCGATGATGACGTTCTCGCCCGTGGCGCCGGTCTGATTCCAGAAGCCGGCGGCGCCGCTGAGGCCCAGGAACGCCGGCGTCGTCGAGGTGTCGAGCGCTCGCGCTTCGTCCTTGGTCACCGCAAGCACGCCGCGGGTCAACGCCAACTTCTGCGCTTGCGCTTCGCTCAGTTCGGCGGCGAAGCCGCTGAACACGTAGCCGTAGTTGTAGAGCTTCTTGCCGCCACCGACGCTGGCCAGCGCGGCATCCTGCCGCGACGCCAGGTAGCCCATGTAGCGCGCGACCGCCGGCGCGTCGGGGTCGATCTTCTGGCCCTTCCTGGGCTTGGTGGCCGCGTACCCGGCGACTCCGCCCTGGTAGGCGGTGACCGGTGATTCGACCAGTTGCACGATGTAGGCGTTGTTCGTCAGTGCCGGCTTGCCGTCGTTGTCGCCAGCGGCCGCCATCGCGGTGGCCGTGAAAGCGGACATACCGACTGATGCGAGCAGCCAGGCAGACAAATGCAGTTTGAACTTCATGGTGATTGACCTCATGGATGAACCCTTGACTGGCATCACGGGCGACCTTGGGCTCTTGGCCCGGGCGCCAATGCTGCCGCAGCTCTCGAAGAGAGCCGTGATATTCGTCTCGGTTGCGACATGAGGTCAATTGGGGCAACTCAGCCCGACAGCCTGATATGCGACGGGCCTACGGGTTCACCCGCCCCAGGTTCGCGCGGGTCGCAATCCGCCGGCTGCTAAGCTGCCGCGCCTATGAAGCTCATCCTGCGTTGGCTGCTGCTGGCTGCCGCCCTGTTGCTGGTGGCCTACCTCTACCCTGGCGTGTCGATCACCAGCTTCGGTGCGGCGCTGATCGCCGCCCTCGTGCTGGGCCTGCTGAACACGGTCGTGCGGCCGTTGCTGGTGTTGTTGACTCTGCCCGTCACCATGCTCACGCTGGGCCTGTTCCTGTTCGTGATCAACGCGTTGATGTTTTGGGCCGCGGCCAGCTTGCTCGACGGTTTCAACGTCAACGGCTTTACCGCGGCCCTGATCGGCTCGCTGATCTACAGCCTGTGCGGGATGGTGATCGACGTGGCCGTCGAGCGGCTGTTCAACCGCAACTGAGCCGCCGTTGACGTGCAGTTGACCGTTACTGCGGCGGCTCCTGCCGCCCGCGCTCGCCGCGCGCTTCGGCCAACTGGGCCCGGCGCTGGGCGCTCAGGTCGCGCAGCCGCGAGTCGATGATCGAGGCCTCGATGAAATCGGGCGCATTGCTGGTGCTGCGGGCCTGACGCTGCGCGGCGCGCAGGCGGTCGATGGCGCCGCCGACGTCGCCGAGCGCGGCGTGCGATTCGGCATCGGCGCGCAGCGAGCGCAGGCGCAGGCCGAGTGCGTCGGCAGATTGCGCCAGCAGCGCCCAGGCCGTGGCGTCGCCGCGCCGCTCGGCAACCCACGTTTGCAGGGCCTCGGTGCTGGCCCGCAGTGCCGCGTTGTCGCCACCCCGCGAGGCCTCGAGCGCGGCCTGCGCGCGGGCCAGCAAGAGCGGCCGTGGCGAAACCGATGGCGTCGCACTGAGCGCCGTCACAGCGCGTGCGGCTTGGCCGTTGGCTTGCAGCGCCTGGCCGTGTAGCAGGGCCAAGGCCTGGCTGGCCCGGGTGTCCGTTGGCGCCGCCGCGCGCGCCAGCGGCACGGCGGCGTCCACGGCCGCCAGCGCCCGAGCCGCGTCGCGCAGTTGCAGCGACGCCAGCGCGCTGGCGTACAGCGCCACTGCGCGCTCGGCGGGCGCGACTGCAGGCGCGGCAGCGTCCAGCGCCTGCAGTCGGCGCAGGGCCTGCACGCCGCCGTCCATCAACACGCGGGCGCGGGCCTGCATCAACTGGTGGTCGAGCGGCGACTGCGCGGGGATGCGCACGCCGGCGGCGGCTTCGACGCGGGTGCGCGCCTCGCCGATGCGCTCGACCGTCAGCGGGTGCGAGCGCAGGTAGGGGAAGGCGCCGTTGTCGTTCAGGCGCGAGGCGGTCTCGAGCTTTTCGAACATCGCCGCCACGCCGATCGGCGCGAAGCCGGCGCCGTTGTGCACGCCCCAGCCGATGCGGTCGGCCTCGCGCTCCATGTCACGCGAGAAATTGAGCTGGCCCTGCGCCATCACGGCCTGGCTGCCGACGATGACGGCCTGCGTGGCATCGCTATTGCCGCTGCGGCTGGTGGCCAACACGCCCAGGATCAGGGCCGCCAGGCCGACCAGCGATTGCCGGCTCGAGCTGGCAATGCTGCGCGCGATGTGCCGCTGCGTCACATGCGACATTTCGTGGGCCAGCACGGCGGCCAGCTCGTCGCGGCTGGCGGTCATGGCGATCAGGCCGAGGTAGACACCGACATAGCCGCCTGGCAGCGCGAAGGCGTTGACCGCGCGGTCGCGCACCAGGAACGTCTCCCAGGCCAGCGCGGTGTCGGTTTCGGGCGTGATGTCGCCACGCTGGCGGGCCGCGGCCAGCAAGGGCTGCCACAGCGACTGCACATAGTCGAGCAGCAGCGGGTCGTCGAGGTAGTCGGGGTCGCGGCGCAACTCGGCCATGATCTGGTCGCCCAGGCGGCGCTCGGTGCCGACGGTGAAGTCTTCGCCGGCAGCGTCGCCCAGCGCCGGCAGGCGGATGGCCGAAGTGGGCGGCTGGGCCTGGGCCCAGGGGCAAGCGGGCGCGGCGCTGGCCAGCGCCGCAGCCAACATCAATCGGGCAGGGAGTGTCTTCATGGGCTGATGGCTATCATGCACCCGCCAAGTTGCTGCCAGGTTTCCGCTCATGACATCGCCGACCCCGCCGCTGACGCACTTCGACGCCCAAGGCCAGGCGCAGATGGTCGACGTGGCGGCCAAGCCGGCCACGCACCGCGTGGCCGTGGCCAGCGGCTCGATCCGCATGCAGCCGGCGACCTATGCGCTGATCGCGGCCGGCTCGGTGAAAAAGGGCGACGTGCTCGGCGTGGCGCGCATCGCCGCGATCCAGGCCGCCAAGCGCACCGCCGAGCTGATCCCGCTGTGCCACCAGCTCGCGCTCACGCGCGTGGCCGCCGAGTTCGTGCTCGATGCACAGTTGCCGGGGGTGCACTGCACCGTGACGGCGGAAACGGTGGGCGCCACCGGCGTCGAGATGGAGGCATTGATCGCCGTGCAGGTTGGCCTGGCCACGGTCTACGACATGTGCAAGGCGGCCGACCGCGGCATGGTCATCGAGCAGGTGCGGCTGCTGGAAAAGCGCGGCGGCAAGTCGGGCGTTTGGACCGCGGCGCAGGCCAAGCCGGCTACCTGAAATCGCGCCAATCGTAGGCGCCGGTGGGTGGCTCGCACTGGAACGGGTGCGGCGTCGGCGTGGCGTCGGCGCAGGGCGCGAAGAACTCGTCGGAGATCGGATTGCGGAACTCGCGCAGCCGCGCCGCGAGGTGGCGCGCGCGGTCGACGTCGCCGCTGAGCCCGCGTTGGGCGAGCGCCTGGGCCCACGCGATCATCAGCCGCGTGTCGAGCAGGTGGTGAGGCGCGCGTTTGAAGGCGGCCATCGCGTCTGCCGGGCGGTCGGCCGTGGTGGCGGCGGCGTAGTCGGCATGGTGGGCGAAGAACCAACTGCGCTGGCCGCTGGCGATGCGCACTTCGAGCGTCGGCGCGGCCGCAGGCGGTGAAAAGATCACCACCACGCGGCGGTAATCGGCCAGCACCACCACGGCGGCGATGACCATCGCCGCGCCGGCGACGACCGGCCATCGCGGCGATTCGTCGCTGCGCACGGGAGGCACGTTCTGCGTCTGGCCGGCACCCAGGCACAGGCCCCACACCAACGCTGTGGGCAGCAGGAAATGCGCGTACCAGAGCGGGTACTCGAGCTGGCTGTGCAGCGCCATCAACAGCACCATCACGAAAGCGGCGCGCAGCGCCGAGCCGGTTTCGCCGGCCACCGAGCGGGTGCGTTGCCACGCCTGCCACAGCGCCAGCGCCAGCAGGCCCGAGACCAGCCCGGCCAGGGGCAGCCCGAGCTCGACGGCGAGCTGCAGCGGCAGGTTGTGGGTGTGGTCGAAGAAAGCCACCGGGCGCTGCGGGAACGGCGTCAACGACCAGGCGAAATTGAATTCGCCCAAGCCCACACCGAACCACGGCTGGGCCGCGATCAGGCTCAGCGAGTCGCGCCAAATCGCATAGCGCGAGGCCGACAAGTCGCCCTCGCCGATGCGCGACGCCGCGCCGATCGCCTGCGCCCCGTGCAGCGACGCCCACCAGGCCGTGAGCCCCCAACTGGCCGCGAACAGCAGCGGCGCTGCCAGCAGCAGGCCCCGCGAGAAGCGCGAAAGCCGGCCGTCGAGCGCGCCCCACAAAGCCAACACGGCAATCCCCACCAGCCCGGTGCGCGAGCCCGACAGCGTGATACCCAGCACCGTGAGCGCCATCAGCGCCAGCGCCGCCGCGCGCCGTGCGCGCGTGCGCCCGAGCAGGCCAAGCTCGACCAGGGGCACGACAGCCACTGCCGACCACAGCAGTAAGGTGGCCAGGTGGTTGGGCTGACGCAGGTTGCCGACCGCACGGCCGGCCACGCCCGAGCGCGCGATCCAGTCACCGTCGGGCAGATTCGGCGCGAACACCTGCACCACTGCGATGGCGCTGCTGAGCACGCCGGCTGCCAACCAGGCGCAGAAGAAGGCAGCGAGCAGCGCCGGCGTTGGCCGCAGCGCCGCGCCGCCTAGCGCCAACGCCATCGTGGCGACGATCAGGCCCGCGGCCGCGATGCTCATCGCCCACGGCAGTGCGCCGAGCCCACTCGACAACAGCGCCGCCACGGCCACGGGCCCCAGGGCGCACTGCAGGGCGCGGGTGCGCAACGCGGCAGCGTGCACGGTGTGGGCACAGGCGCGATGCAGCGCGACAAGGCAAAGGCCCCAGAGGCCAAGCGCCGCAGCCTGATTGAACAGGGTGGGTGAGGGAGGCAGGTTGTAGGCAACCAGGCCGGGTAGCACGGCGGCAGCCCACAGGGCTGTCGAAGGCAAACTGAAATTGCGCCACGTCGGCGCTTGGGAATCGAACATCGGCGCTGCAAAGTTTGAAACGTCAGCGCGTCGCCGACTGCCGAGCGCTAGTTCGGCGCGGGCCAGGGGACCGCGGCAACCGCCGGGCGGTCACGTCCCAGGTACTCCCATGTCCTCTGCGCACTCGTGCACGGCCCCTCGGTGTGCGTCTTGCAGACGCGCGACAGGACGGCTCGGGCTTGATCCTGCTGGCCATTCTGCGCCAGTGCGGAAGCCCACCGCACCAGCACCGTCCAGTTCGGGTATCGCTTGGCGACATGTTCGAACCATAGCAACTCGTCGGCCGACATGTGCTCTTTCGCATCGGTGCGGGCGAAGCGCAGGAAGTCCGTCAACTGGGTTAGCACAAGCACCGGACGAGGCGACTCTCGCGGCAGATCCAAGCCTATGCGCGCCTGCTCGAACCGAAACGCACGATAGTTGTCTTCTGTATTGAGGTAGTCATGCGCTGTGATCGCGAGCAATGCCCACACCAGGGCGACGAGTGTGGCGGGGACGGATCTGTGGACGCGAATCGTCGCTCTGGACGAGAGCTGGCCTGACAAGCCGCCAAGCAACAGACCCACAGGAATCAGGAAGAACGTGTACTCGTGCGGGAACTCAAGCATGGTGTAGACGCCTACCACCAGGATCATGGCCACCGCGAGAACGGCAACGCCAGACCTCGCGCCACGCATCGCGGCAGTTAGGGAGATCACCAATGCCACAAGCAATACAAACCCCAGCGGGACGCCGTTCGCCACAAACAGGTCGAGGATCAGGTTGTGGCTGGCGCCCAGAATTTCGTGGCTGGCGGGGTGGTCGGCTGCAACTTCATATTGCGCAGCGACGACTTGGTTCCAGCCATAGCCCTGCCAGGGCCGCCGCGAAATCGCGTCGAGCATCGAGGCCCAATGGATCGGCCTGGTTCCGGTGCTGGCGGTGGAGTCGAGGCTGCGTACGCTTGTTCCGTCGCCAACGAGCCAGTTCGCCGCGAAGTAGACCAGCGTACCGGCGACGGCAGCGGCGGCGGCCATCAGCACTGCCGTCGGCCGCAACCTGCGCTCGGAGACCCTGCGCGCCGACAACAGCCAAGCCACGACAACGATCGACGCCAATGCACCTGCTCGCGATCCCGTCATCGGCATGGGGATGTAGAGGACGGCGATGGTGATCAACGCACACCATCCGCTGACACGCGCTGAGGCGTAGAGCCAGCCGACCGCAACCGCCGCAACCACCAAGAGCATGGCGAGTTGGTTCGGCTGAGCCAAGTTCGCGACGACCCGGCTTCCGGGATCGATGCCAACCGCATAGTGGCCGAGGTAGTCGAGCTGCAGCCACTGGTAAAGGCTCAGCCATGTGGACAACAGACCGGCCGCGAGCATGACGCCCGCCACCATGTCGAGCAGGCGCGCCAGGCCAAACACTTGGGCAACGCGCACGCCGATCGTGAGGGCCAGGGCAAAGCCGAGCAGGTACAGCGAGGTGATCCAGGCGTCACCCATGAAGAAGACCACGCCAACGCGCCATTGAATCCATGGCACGAGCGCCGCCAGGACAAAAACAAAGGCCAGCGCAGGCATTGCAGACGGCTCGCCACGCCAGGAGCGGAGAACCAACCAGGTGGCGAACAGCAAACTGCCCGCGGCCATGGCCAGTTGCGCCTGGAATGCGGTCCAAGGGTCGTAGTGGTTGGGCTCCAGCCAGGACAACGTGACCAGCACTGCCGCGATCACCAGCACGACGGCTGAGGTCGGCCCGATCCCGGTGGCGGTCTTAGCCTCGGTACGAGTGATGCTGACGTATGACTTCGATGTCGTCATCCCAAGAGTCTCGTTGCGCGCGATCACCCAAACCAAGTCGTCAAGCGAGGTTCACTCGCCCTCGAGCGGCACAAGAAAAAGGGGCCCCTTCAACCGGGGCCCCCTTGATGCAAAGTAACTGCGTTACTTGCAGGTTGACGGCAAGTACTTGCTGGGGACGCCGCTGACCGAAGCGGTGGCGCAAGTCCAGATGACTTGACCGTTGGCCTGATAGGCGCCGGTCAGATCAATATACAAACCGGCAATGTTGGGGTCACCCTGGCCCAGCACGGTGATCACGCCTGACGAGGACACTGTGCTGACGTACGTGACCGACGCAACATACTTGGAAGCTTGAGAATCGATTGACGCGGAGGCGCTCAGCGGCATCCCGCCAATCGACTGCGCTTGCTCCGAAATATTGACCTTGGCCGAAGACACTGCGAGCAGCATTTCCGAGACCTTCGCCCGCACCGTGTAGTCACGGTAGGCCGGCAGGGCAATCGCAGCCAGGATGCCGATGATCGCCACGACGATCATCAACTCGATCAGGGTAAAACCTTTTTGTACGCGCTTCATTGAAGAACTCTCCTTGAGGGAATGTGGGGGAATCGCGGTGTGACTGGTTGCAGGGGCCGTGCCAGCCGATTTGCCCTGTCTTCGGGGGTCAATTCGAGCATTAATGCCCGGCCAGCCGACCATCCCGGTCACCTGTGGCGACCGAAGTGACGCGATTGGTCACTACTTTGTCGGCACGCCCAGGCGGATGATCTGCCCGCTCTGCAGCGCTGCCACCCTGTGCCGGCTGCCCAGCGCCGCGATCTGTGCCATCACCGCCTCGACTTCGCCGGGCTTGATATGGGTGATGTGCACCATCGCACTGCCTTCGAGCTGGGCCAGTTCCTGGCCGAGCAGGGACGGGCACAGGTGGCGCGATAGCTTGGCCAGCGCGCGCTCTTCGTCGCTGAAGGCGGTCTCGATCACCAGGTGGGCCAGCGGCAGACTGCGCAGGCGCTGCCACAGTGCCGGGTTCGGCCCCGTGTCGCCAGTGAAAACCCAGGCGCCATTGGCGTCGGAATCGGCCAGCACCGCGAAGCCGACCGCGGGCACGGTGTGGCTGGCAGTCAGCACTTCGATCCGGTGGCGGCCGATCGCCAGCACCTGGCCGACGGCGAAGGGCGCGAACGCCAGTACCGGTGCCTCGGCGCTCGGCAATTGCGTGAAGTCGGGCCAAATCACGCCATTGAAGAGGTGCGTGCGCAGCGCGTCGATCGTCGCCGGCAGTGCATGCACAAGGATCGGCGGCGCCGCCACGCGGCGCCGGGCCACGCTGTCGGCCAACAGGCCGATCGACAGCACATGGTCCAGGTGCGAGTGGCTGATCAGGATGTGGTCGATCTTTGCCAGCTCGTCGAGCGTGAGGTCGCCGACGCCGGTGCCGGCGTCGATCAGCACATCGTCGTCGAGCAGGAACGAGGTCGTGCGGCTGCCGGCGGCGATCGAGCCCGAGCAGCCGAGGACGCGGAGGGTGGAGGCGGTCATCGGCGGGCCGGTGGGCCGGCCTGGTCTGGCGCTCAGAGCTGGATGAACTGCATCTGCGTGCCGGCGAGTTCGATCACGTCGCCGTTGCGCAGGTGCGCCGAGTCGCCGGCCAGTTGCGAGCCGTTGACGGTGGGTTTGGCCACGCCCTCCACATGCGCGAGCACGTAGCCGCCGGGCCGCTTGGTGATCGAGGCCACCTGCACGCCGGGCTTGCCGACAGTGGTGACCACCTTGGTCAGCATCACCTCGCGGCCGGCGGCGGCGCCATTGAGGACCTTGATCGCCGCCCCGCCGGGTGAGCCGCTGAGGCTGCCGAAGCCCGAGTTGACGCTGGCCGGCGCGGTGTGCGCGAAGGTCGCGCGGTCGGCCGAAGGCACATTGGGCGCAGCCGCACCCGGCTTCATGATCATGGTTTTTTCGTAGTCGACGCCGTCTTCGACCAAGTACTTGATCTTGTACTTGCCGATCTCGACGGTGTCGTTGTGCGCCAGCAGTTGCTTCTTGACCGCCTTGCCGTTGATGTAGGTGCCGTTGGTGCTGTTCAGGTCTTCGATGAAGACATCCGAGCCGACCATCTGCAGCACGGCATGCTCGCCGCTGACCGCCAGGTTGTCGATCACGATGTCGTTGTACGGCCGGCGGCCGAGCGTGGTCTTGTCTTTGGTGATCTGCACTTCCTTGATCACCACGCCGTCGAGCGACACCACCAGCTTGCCCATGCTTTGCCTCTTTCTTGTGCTTTCAGCGTCGGAAGGGCGCCCACCATGAACGCGAGGCCGCTGCCGGAGAGCCCGGCGCGCGCACCAGGACGATGGCGATATTATCCTTTCCACCGGCATCGTTGGCCGCCGCAATCAGCGCATGGCCGGCCTCGTCGAGCGAGTCGTAGCCTTGCAGCAACTGCGACAGCGACTCGTCGTCGAGCATGTCCGACAGCCCGTCGGAGCACACCAGGTACAGGTCGCCCGGTTGCACCTCGTGCTGGTGGATTTCCAGCAGCACGGTGTCTTCCACGCCCACCGCGCGCGTCACCAGGTTCTTGTTGGCGGAGAACGAGGCCTGCTCGGGCGTGATCAGGCCGGCGTCGATCTGCTCCTGCAGCAGCGAGTGATCGCGCGTCATCTGCATCAGGCGCCCGCCGCGCAGGCGGTACGCGCGCGAGTCGCCGACATGGCCGACGAGCACGCGGGTGCCGCGAAACAGCGCCACGACCAGGGTCGTGCCCATGCCGGCGTACTGCGGGTTGGCGTTGGCGGCATTGAAGATGGCGCGGTTGGCGTTGTCGACGCAGATGTCCATGGCGCGCCGCACCTCGCTGTCGGTGGCGTTGGCGCCCGCTTCCAGCAGCCAGCGGCCGAGCTCGCTCTTGATGAAGCCAGTGGCCATGCCGCTGGCCACCTCGCCGGCGTTGTAGCCGCCCATGCCGTCGGCCAACACGGCCAGTGCGCTGGTTTCGTCCAGCGCCACCGAATCCTCGTTGTTGGAGCGCGCGCGACCGGTGTCTGTTGCGCTGAAGTATTCGAGGTTCATGAACTGCGGGAGAGCTCGGCAGTGGCTGCGCAAGAGTGATTCTTTGCGATTGTGCAACGACTGCCCGTCTTGCCTGCGCCGATCGCCCCGCCCGGTGCAGCGTGAATGTGTGATCTGCCGCGGTCAGAAACCACTCTGGCCTAGGTCGCGCAGTGCTTTGGCCCACACGTCGCCGTCGGCCAAGCGGTCGGCCGGCGCGCGTGCCGACACCAGCGCCAGCACCGCGTCGAGCGCCGCCGCTTGGGCTGGGGTCAGGTCGGGGCGCAGCACCCGCACCGATCGCGGCGCCTGGGTGGCCATGGCGCGCAGCAGCGCACCCATCGAATCGCCGGCGAACGGCAGGCGCGCGGTCAAGAGCTCGAACAGCAGCACGCCCAGCGCATAGAGGTCGCTGCGGCCGTCGGCGCGCGCGCCGGCGAGCAGTTCGGGCGCCATGTAGGCCGGCGAGCCGAGCAGCACGCCGCTGCGCGTGGCCTCGGCGTCGGCGCTGCGGGCCAGGCCGAAGTCGGTCAGCTTGACGCTGTCGGTGGCGGGGTCGAACATCACGTTGGCCGGCTTCACATCGCGGTGCACCATGCCCTCGCGGTGGGCGTACGCCAGCCCCTCGGCCAGCCTCGCCACGATGCCGAGCGCCAGGGGCTCGGGCAACAAGCGCGACGCCTGGGTGTAGCGTGTCAGGTCGACACCGGGCAGCAACTCCATGACCACGAAGGCCAGCCCCTGGGCGCAGCCGCCACCCAACAGCCGCACGATGGCAGGGTGCACCAGTCGGCTGGCGCGCTCGGCCTCGTGCAGGAAGCGATTGCGGGCTTCATTGTCGGCCCCTGGGTCGACGCCCGTCGGCGCAGCCAACAGTACCTTGATCGCGACCGCGCTGTCCGAGGCTTCATCGACGCCGGCGTAGAGCACGCCGCTGGCACCGCGCGCGATCAGCCGTTCGATGCGCGCGCTGCCCAGCCGAGTGCCTGCGGGCAGGGCGTCGGGGCGCAGCCGCGTAGCCGGACTGTCGCTTCGCCGACGCGCAGGCAACCAGCGCTCCCGCAGGCGTGTCAGGGCGTTCATGGCCGCCGTGCCAGGTCACTCCCACGCACGGACGCGCCGCCCGCCGCGGGCAGCGAACGATGAGTGCCAGGCAGAGATCTCATCTCAAGCTGCAGCCGGGTGCGGCCCGGGCACGCGGGGCCTGCCAACGACGGCATCCGCGGCCTGCGCCTGCAGTTTGCGCCGCGCCAGCCACTGCCCGACGAGCACAACGCCGACGGCACCGGCGATCTCGATGATCAGGGTCGACGCGCGGCCGGCGCCTTGGAAAGACGCCTCCGTCGCACGGTCGCTGACCAGCAGTTCGCCGGCTGCGGGCGGCCAGCGCGACCACCACGGCGTTGTCGCCCGACGCCAGGATGTTGACCCGGATGATCTTGCCGAGTGCAACCCAGAAGGTCGCCGTCGCTGACTGTTCCATCTGCCCTCCGAACAGCCGCCGGAGCGGCGGCCGCGTTGCGCGCGAGTGTAGATTCGACGGTCGACCGCGGCACGGCGGTGCGTGCCGCCGCCGCCGCTGGCGAGACTAAAGCAGCGCCTTGAGCAGTCGCCCCATTTCCGACGGGTTGCGCGTGACCTTGAAGCCGCACTCTTCCATGATCGCGAGCTTGGCGTCGGCCGTATCGGCACCCCCCGAGATCAGCGCGCCGGCGTGGCCCATGCGTTTACCCGGCGGCGCGGTCACGCCGGCGATGAAGCCGACGATAGGCTTGTTCATGTTCGCCTTGCACCAGCGTGCGGCCTCGGCTTCGTCGGGGCCGCCGATCTCGCCGATCATGATCACCGCGTCGGTGTCGGGATCGTCATTGAAGGCGCGCATCACGTCGACGTGTTTCAGGCCATTGATCGGGTCACCGCCGATGCCCACCGCGCTCGATTGGCCAAGGCCGATCTCGGTCAACTGCGCCACCGCTTCATAGGTCAGCGTGCCCGAGCGCGAGACCACGCCGACGCGGCCTTTCCTGTGGATGTGGCCGGGCATGATGCCGATCTTGATTTCTTCCGGCGTGATCAGGCCCGGACAGTTGGGCCCGAGCAGCAGTGTCTTCTTGCCGCCAGTGGCCTCCTTGGCCTTCATGCGGTTACGCACTTCGAGCATGTCGCGCACGGGAATGCCCTCGGTGATGCAGATGACCAGGTCCAACTCGGCCTCGACGGCTTCCCAGATCGCTGCGGCCGCGCCGGCCGGCGGAACGTAGATCACGCTGACGGTGGCGCCGGTGGCGGCCTTGGCGTCTTTCACGCTGGCGTGGATCGGGATGCCTTCGAATTCTTCGCCGGCCTTCTTCGGGTTCACGCCGGCCACGAAGCAATGCATGCCGTTGGCGTAGTCGCGGCAACCGCGGGTGTGGAACTGCCCGGTCTTGCCGGTGATGCCTTGGGTGATGACCAGCGTGTTCTTGTTGATCAGGATGCTCATGGTGTCCTTGCTCAGTTGGCGCGGGGGCCAAGCGGCCGCCGCGGAACCGGCTTTGCCGGGCCGCTGGCGGCGCCCCCTTGAGGGGGAGCGCCAAAGGCGCTACGGGGGTGGGTCATTTCACCGCGGCGACGATCTTGGTGGCCGCTTCGGCCATCGTGTCGGCGCTGATGATCGGAAGCCCCGATGCGGCGAGCAACTGTTTGCCCTGATCCTCGTTGGTGCCCTTCATGCGCACCACCAGGGGCACCGAGAGGTTGACCGCCTTGCACGCTGCGATCACGCCCTCGGCGATGGTGTCGCACTTCATGATGCCGCCGAAGATGTTGATCAGGATGCCTTTCACGCTCTTGTTGGCGAGCATGATCTTGAAGGCCTCGGTGACCTTCTCGGCGGTGGCGCCGCCGCCGACATCGAGGAAGTTGGCCGGCTCGCCGCCGAACAGCTTGATGGTGTCCATCGTCGCCATCGCCAGTCCGGCACCGTTGACCAAGCAGCCGATGTTGCCGTCCAGGCTGATGTAGCTCAAGTCGAACTTGCTGGCTTCGACCTCGGCCGGGTCTTCCTCGTCGAGGTCGCGGTAGGCAACGATTTCGGGGTGGCGGTAGAGCGCGTTCGAATCGAAGTTGAACTTGGCGTCGAGCGCCTTGACGTCGCCGTTGCCTTCCAGGATCAGCGGGTTGATCTCGGCCAGGCTGGCATCGGTGTCCATGTAGCAGCGGTAGAGCTTCTTGAACACCTCCACTGCCTGGGCCTGGCTGGCCGCGGGCACGCCGATGCCGACCGCGAGACTTTGCGCCTGGGCGTCGCTCAGCCCGTCGAGCGGATTGACGAAGACCTTGATGATCTTTTCAGGCGTGCGGTGCGCCACCTCTTCGATGTCCATGCCGCCTTCGCTGCTGGCAATCAGCGCCACCGACTGTGTCGCGCGGTCGGTGAGTGCGGCGACGTAGTACTCCTTCTTGATGTCGGCACCCTCTTCGATCAGCAGGCGGCGCACCTTCTGACCCGCCGGGCCGGTCTGGTGGGTTTTCAACTGCATGCCGAGAATCTGCCCGGCTAGCGCTTGCACCTCGTCGTGCGAGCGCGCGAGCTTGACGCCGCCGCCCTTGCCGCGGCCGCCGGCGTGGATCTGTGCCTTCACCACCCAGACCTTGCCGCCGAGTTTTTGTGCCGCCTCGCCGGCCTCTCGCACGGAAAACGCGGGGTAGCCGCGCGGCACCGGCACACCGAACTGGCGCAGGACTTCCTTGCCTTGGTATTCGTGGATCTTCATGCGGGTGCGGCCGGCGGAGGGGCGAATCTAGGGCCGGGGCGTTCAGGCCCCGGGGCGCGGCGGACTTTAGCATGGTGCATTGCACCAAACGAGCCAGCTCAGGCGCGGCCGTCAGGCTCCGAATCGCCACCGCGCACGACGCGCCGGATCACCTCGGCCGAGAAGCCCCGTCCTGCCAGAAAACGCATCTGGCGTGCGCGTTCGATCGCCTGCGCCGGCGGCTGGGTACCGAACTTGCGCGCCCAAACCGCACGTGCACGCGCCAGTTCGCTGTCCTTCAACCGCTCGGCGGTGTCGGCATCGAGCGCCGTGCCGTGCAGACCCAGCTCTTGGCGGATGTGCAGGTTGCCGTAGCGCGCGGCGCGCGCATTCACACGCGACTCGACGAATCGCGCGTCGCTCAGATAGCGGTGGGCGAGCAGCCACTCGAGCAGCGCGTCGACTTCGGGGGCCGGGTCGGCGGCGCCATCGTCGCCGCCAGCCTCGGCCTGGGCCGCGGCGGCATGCTGGCGCGCGAGTCGCAGCAGCTTGCGCCGCAATTCAACCCGGCTGTGCTCGCGCTGCGCCAGCCATTGCAGCGCGCGTGCCTTCAGTGACCGCGGTGGCGCCGCCACGGGTCTTGCACCGGCAGGCGCATCAGGCCGCTTCGCTCGGCGGCAAGAGCGGGATGCCCATCGACTCGCGCACCTTGTTCTCGATCTCGCAGGCGATGTCGCGGTTCTCGCGCAGGAATTCGCGGGCGTTGTCCTTGCCCTGGCCGATCTTTTCGCCGTTGTAGGCGTACCAGGCCCCGCTCTTCTCCAAGATGCGGGCCTCGACGCCCATGTCGATGATCTCGCCTTCGCGGCTGATGCCTTCGCCGTAGAGGATGTCGAACTCGGCGGTCTTGAACGGTGGCGCGACCTTGTTCTTCACCACCTTGACCTTGGTTTCGCTGCCGATCACTTCTTCGGCCTTCTTGATGCTGCCGGTGCGGCGGATGTCCAGCCGCACCGAGGCGTAGAACTTCAGCGCGTTGCCGCCGGTGGTGGTTTCGGGATTGCCGAACATCACGCCGATCTTCATGCGGATCTGGTTGATGAAGATGACCAT
>JANMSR010000262.1:0-17616 GCA_031389565.1 Burkholderiales bacterium | reverse complement strand
CTGTTAATCCGTAGGTCCCTGGTTCGAGCCCAGGTCGGGGAGCCAAGATAGACAAGAGTCAGCAGGTTAGCACCTGCTGACTTTTTTGTTTTCTGAGCCGCTTCTGTTGCCGTACTGTTGCCGTACGTGGCGACCTGGGCTCAGCGATGAATCGGACAGCGCCTTCATGCGATTGGAACCGACATCGGCCCTGTGGTGCAGCTCCTGGCAGCGCGCAGCCACTCGAACCCGTTCGCCGCTTGCTGTCGGCAGACATCGAAGTCTTGGCAATGTCACAGAGCCGCTGAAAGGGGCAATTGTGTCGGCGAGCATTTGCAACGACGAGTCCGCCCGTTTGGGGTACTCACCCTTCGGGCCAATCAGCGAGGCCCGCCGTCATTGGCCCCATCGGTCATGGAGCGTCAGGCAGGGCGCAAGGGCTTGAACAAGACTGTATCGAAGCCCGATTCAAGGGCGTGCTCGCGGACTTCGGCCAGTGCATAGCCCGTCAGCGCGACATACCGTGTGTCCTGCCCCGCCAACTTGGCGCGCAAGCCCTGAACTGCACCGAAGCCATCCATGTCGGGCAAGCCGATGTCACAAACGACGACTTCCGGCGTGAACAGCTCGGCGATCTGCAGGCCTTGTTCTGCGGTTGCAGCCGCCATCACGTCGTTGCCGCGGCGCTCCATCAACATACGCAGACTTTCGCGACTGTCCGCGTTGTCTTCGATGATCAAAACGCGCCGCCCTGTGACGCTCGACAGTTCGAAGTCGTCACCTTCGGCGTTGCCAGCCGATGCTGCCGTGGGCAGGCGAAGTGTTGCCTTGGCGCCGCAGCCCTGCCCGGCGCTTTCCAGTACCAGGCTACCGCCATGCAGCTCGGCGATCCGCTTGGCCAACGTCAGGCCCACGCCGAGCGCCTCCTCGGCGCTGGATTTCGACTGCGGTCCTTGCATGAATGGCTCGAACACCTTGGGCAGAAACTCCGGATCGATGCCCACACCGGGATCTTCGATCGTGATCACCAATTGCTCGCTCGTCATGCTCGCCGAGACCTGGATGGCGCACCTGTCAGGTGAAAACTTCACTGCGTTGTCGAGCAGCGCTGCAAGCGCTTGGGACAACCAATGCGGGTCTACGTCCGCGCTTCGCAACGATTCAAGGGGCGTACGCTGAACCACCTGCTGTCTGCGTTCGAACTTCGGACGAACTGCGTCGATCGCACTGTCGAGGAGCGTGTCGATGTCGACACGCTCGCGCCGTAGCACGACCTTGCCTTTCATGATGCGCGTCACGTCGATGAGGTCGGTGACCAGAGTTTGCAACTGCACGACCTGGCGCTCGATGATTCCGCGCACCTTGGCGAGGTCAGGGTTGCCCTGCTCCATGCGACCCAGCAGCGCCGCGGCATGGGCAATTGGCGCCAGCGGCCCGCGCAACTGGTGCGACAGCTTGGCCAGGAAGTCCTCTCGCCGCCGGTCGGACAGTCGCAGCTTGCGGCTGTACTCAGCAACGCGGTCTTCAAGGTCTTTGCGCTCGGTAATGTCCAGGCAGGTGCCGATGTAGCCCAGGAACGTGCCGTCGTCACGGTAGCGGGGGATGCCGGTGTCGAGGACCCATCGATACACACCGTCATGACGCTTCAACCGATAGTCCATGCTGAAGGGGTCGTGCGCTTCGAAGCAGGTCGCGTAAATGCCCAGGCACCGCTCCAGGTCGTCGGGATGGACTCCCTCGGCCCACCCCGCACCCAGTTCCTCGCCGAGCGTTCTGCCGCGGAACGCAAGCCACGTATCGCTGAACCAGTCGCTATGCCTGTCCACTGCGGCCATCCAGATCAGGACGGGCACCGCATGTGTGCTGGCCTTGGAGCGGCTTTCAGTCTCCATATCGCTGCGTGCTCGCTGGACCGACGCGCTCACGTCGCAGAGGATGGCGTAATACAACGCTGGCTCACCCGCCATCGCGGACGAGTTGGCGGCGACCAGACTCACGTCCATCGGCCGTGTTTCGCCGTTGGCCGCGCGGACGTGAACTCTGCGAGTCCAGCCGCTGACCGGCGCGGCACGGCCCGCGACGTCCCCGCCTATTGCAACGCCGGTGAGCTGAACGAAATTTGGGTACTGACCGTTCTCGCCCATCCATGCCGCCGCGCGGTTCGCACGCAAGACACGACCCGCCTGGTCGAGGATGAACGCCGCATGAGGCTGCAGATCGAAGAATCCGGACATTGCCGAATCTCGTAATTCGATTTCTTTTGGCATCGCGAACCTCTCCCCTATTTCAAGGCAGACGGGGAAGTCCCTCTGAAAAGTGTCATCGCCGAACCTGTCGCATCTCGAACAAGGCGCCGGCAGCCGCGGTCAATGGCTCGCGTCCCGGGAGGCCGGGGCCGCAGACCCCGGTCGCGCTCGGCGGGCAGCCTCAGCGGCGCGGGTCTTGCCATCGTCCAGCCGGGTGCAATAGGAGAGCAAGGCATCAATTTCGTTGGACTTGTCGAACATGGCGCTGGCGCCCAAATCGAGACACTTCCTGCGCATTTCGATCGACAGGTAATTGCTCAACACCACCAGCGAGCGGCGCGGATCGTTCGTGGCGCGCAGCACACCGAGACCGGAGCCGCGCTTCAAGAAGATGTCGATGATCACCAGGTCGCATACATTGTGCGCGCTGTCCAGCCAGGCCAAGGCGGTGGCTTCGTCATCGGCAGTGCCGATGACCTGAACCGGCGACAGCTCGTGCAGTGCCTGGATCAGGTTTTCCCGAATTATGGGGCTGTCTTCGACGAGAAAGGCTTTGATGGTCATGAGGGGGTGGCTTGCCGTCTGGCCCGAGCCCATCGCAAGTCTGCCGCACTCGGAACGGCCATTCTTCTGCACATCGACGGCCCAGACAACACCCGAAACGCCCGTTCATGCGTGGGACGATTCCTGCACGTCGCGCCGGCTTGAGGCCACAATGCATGTCGTCAATGAGTCAACGTGGCGATGACCGCCAAGATATCGAGCGCCATGACCCTCGCGACCGAACCCATCGGCAGCATCCCCAGGCCACTCGCCCTGGTCGAAGCGATTGCCACACGAGGCGCCATGGACCCGGGGCTCGAACCACTCTACGACGACGCGCTGCGCGACACCATCGCGCGGTTCGAAGCCACCGGCTCACCGGTCATTACCGACGGCGAGCAGCGGAAGTACCACAACTTCTGGACCTATTGTGTGCACGGGCTGCCCAACTCGGCGCCAGACGGTTTCGAGATTCCGTTCCTGGCCGGACATGTACGCCGGATGCCGCGACTGACGGCGGGGCCCTTTCGCTACATGAGGCACGCCGACAGCTACCTCGATACCGCGCTGCAGTACGCCCGCAAGCCCGTCAAGCAGGCTGTCATCTCGCCCTCGGCCTTGAGCCTGATGTACCCGCCCGAGGAGATTGCTGGTTACCCGCGCGAGCGGTTCATCGACGATCTGCTCAGCGAGCACGAAACCGAAGTCCGCAGTTGCCTGCGCAAGGGCGCGCACAAGGTGCAGATCGATTTCACCGAGGGCCGGCTGGCTGTCAAGATCGACCCCTCCGGCGACCTCCTCAACAGTTTCATCGACCTGAACAACCTCGCGTTATCGCGGTTTTCCGCTGAGCAACGACTGCGCATCGGCGTGCACACCTGCCCCGGCGGCGACCGCGACTCGACCCACAGCGCCGACGTCGACTACGCCGAGTTGCTGCCCAGCCTGTTCGAGCTGATGGTCGGAAATTTCTACATCGCGCTGGTAGGCGAGAAGGATCCTGTGCGCGTGCTGAAGATCATTCGCGACCACATGAAGGTGGACCAGCGAGTCTTCGTCGGCGTCGTCGCGCCGATCGATCCGCGCGTCGAAACGCCGGTCGAAGTTTGCGACCGAATTCTGCTGGCGGCTCATTACATTCCGATCGATCAACTGGGCACGACGGATGACTGCGGGTTCGCGCCGTTCTGCGACGACGTTTCGACCAGTCGTGAGACCGCGTTCGAGAAGATCCGGGCGCGGGTCGAGGGCACCGCGCTCGCGTCGAAAATCCTGGGAGGTGCTTGACCTTGCCGACCGACGACGAACAGGCACGACTGCGCTCCGTGGGTCTTCAAAACGCCCAGAGCATTCTCCGAGCGCGGCGGCGCGCCGAGGAGGCGCTGCGCCAGAGCGAGCACTTTCTCAAGCGGGTCACCGACGTGGTGCCCGGCGTGATCCAGGTTTTCGATCTGGCAGACAAACGCACTGTCTACATGAACCGGTCTGTCGCTACTTTGCTCGGCTACAGTGCCGACGAACTGCGGGCGTTGGGCGGCGAGGTCCTGCCGAGCTTGATGCACGCCGACGATCTGCCGCGCTTCGCGCAGCACATGACGCGGCTCCAGGCACTCGGCGACCAGGAAATTGCCGACTTCGAGCACCGACTGCGCGATCGTTCGGGCGATTGGCGCTGGTTTCACAGTCGGGATGCCGTGTTCGCGCGCGACGCCGACGGCCGCGCACGCCAGATCATCGGTGCGGCGGTTGAAATTACCGAGCGCAAGCGCGCCGAGGACGAGTTGCGCGAGGCGGAGCGGAAAAAGGACAACTTCATCGCCACGCTGGCGCACGAGTTGCGCAATCCGCTGGCGCCGATTCGCAATGCGCTGCACGTCATGCGCCAGCAATTACCGGCCGACCCGCAATTGGCGTGGTGTGGTGATGTCATCGACCGGCAGGTCGGACAAATGGCGCGTCTGCTCGAAGATCTCCTGGACGTGTCACGCATCACGCAAGGCAAGTTCGGGCTGCGGCGCGAGCCTGTCGCCCTGGCGGCAGTCGTCGAGCAGGCTGTCGAAATCGCCAGCCCGTTCATCGACGTTGCGAGCCACGCGCTTGCGGTGACGTTGCCGCCGCAGCCCTTGACGGTCGACGGCGACCCGACGCGACTGGCGCAGATTTTCGGCAACTTGCTCATCAACGCGGCCAAGTACACGCAGGACAACGGCCGGATAGTGTTGACTGCGCAACTCGAGGCTGACGAGGTCGTCGTGCGTGTAAAAGACAGTGGCATCGGCATTGGCGCCGAACACTTGCGGCACATCTTCGAAATGTTCAGTCAGGTGCAATCGGCCCTGGTGCGGGCCCAAGGGGGGCTCGGAATCGGGCTGGCGCTGGTCAAGGGCCTGGTCGAGATGCACGGCGGACAGGTCAGCGCGGTCAGCGACGGCCTGGGTCGGGGCAGTGAATTCATCGTTCGCTTGCCGATCGCTCACAAATCGCGGCACGCTGAGTTTTCTGAGGATCCTGTTGCGACGCATTCGTCAGTCGAGCATCGGTGCCGCATTCTCGTTGCCGACGATTCGCGGGACACCGTGGAGAGCCTGGCGATGCTGCTGCGCATGTCGGGCCACGATGTGCACGTCGCCGACGATGGCGAGCAGGCGCTGCAAATGGCCGAGGGGTGTCGGCCGCAAGTCGCACTGCTCGATATCGGCATGCCCAAGCTGAATGGCTATGAGGTGTGCCGCCGTATTCGCGAGCAGCCTTGGGGTCGAGGTATGACGCTCGTTGCCCAAACCGGATGGGGTCAGGAAAGCGACCGCCGGCACACGCGCGAGGCGGGTTTCGACCATCACCTTGTCAAGCCGGTTGACGTCGCCGCCCTCGAGGACATTCTTCGCGCTGTTGTGACGCGCGCGATGTCGTCGCCCTAGGGCCTGTTCACTCTACAGACGGTAGTGCGAACGGGCCGATTGGGGCGCAGTGCAAGGCGCGGCCGATGTGCAGCGCCCGCCGCCGGCTGCACGTCGCCCGCGACGTGCGCATGTAGGCACCCTCTGACAAAGATTTAGCGCACTGTCATGCAACGCGACGCGCCCATCGGGAGTGGCACCCGCGCTTTGCGCGTTTTACCCTGCGTGGCCCTTAAACATCCGCCGGAGAATCCCGTGAACCTCATCATTTGGCTGATCGTCGGCGGCGTCATCGGCTGGCTCGCCAGCATCCTCATGAAAACCGATGGCCAGCAAGGCCTGTTCTTGAACGTTGTGGTCGGCATCGTCGGCGCGATGCTGGGCGGCTGGTTGCTCTCGCCGCTGCTCGGTGCCGGAACGATCAACCAGAACAACTTCAGTCTGCCTGCATTGCTGGTCTCGTTGCTCGGTGCGGCGATCCTGCTGGCGATCGTCAACCTCGTGCGACGCGGCAGCGTGCGCTGAGCAATCGTGTCCCCCATTCACATCCTTCCAAGGACATCGTCATGAATCAAACCAATGAAATCCTCGAGGCCGATGCCAATCGCGACCCCATCACCGGCGCGCCGGGTTCCCACCCGGTGGGCACCGGCGTCGGTGCAGCACTGGGCGGTGCGGCCAGCGGCGCAGTGGCCGGCACCGTCGTTGGCCCACTCGGCACGGTGATCGGCGCCGCGATCGGCGCTATCGTCGGCGGATACGCCGGCAAAGGTGTGGCCGAGGCCATCGACCCGACGGTCGAAGACGCCTACTGGCGCGAGAACTTCAGAACCCGCCCCTACGCCGAGAACGGCTCGAGCTTCGAACAGTACGGGCCGGCCTATCGATACGGGGTCGACTCGTTCGGCCGCTATCCCGACCGCAGTTTCGAAGCCGCCGAACCCGACTTGTCGCGCGGCTGGGACACGGTGCGCGGCACCTCGAGCCTGGACTGGGAGCGCGCCAGGCACGCCACGCGCGATGCCTGGAACAGGCTGAGCGATTCCGCCGAGCGCGCCCTGCCCGGCGACTCGGATCGCGACGGCAAATAAACGCTTTGCAACGGGTTCGGTCCTGCGCGGCGCCTTGCGGTGCCACCCGATGCCTGCCGGCAAATGGCACCGCGGCTGCATCAACGTGCCGGTGCCTTGCGCTCCGGCCCGGCGATCCGCCTCAGTCGATTGCAATAAGGCGCTCGGCGGCATCGGCCTGGCGGCTGGCGACCGGGCCGGTTACCTGAACGGACGGCCACGCGGCCGACGACGCGCTCGCCGGTGCCGTGTCGGCGCTGAACGACGGTGGCCGGACGGCGCCGGCGCCCGTTCGACGGCGCCATGCAGCCTCAGGGTGCGCTGGCGCCCCGCTTCACGGCGTCGAGTGAAGGCGTCGAGTGGTTGTTGACCTGGCCCGGCATCGGCATCGCGCTCGATTCCTGAGCCTGCGTCAGGGTGCCGGTCGTGCGACCGCCGGCCGTGTCCTGTGCCGTGGGCGTGCCGGGCGCCGTGACCACCGCCGTGGCCGCAGGCACCGAGGGGTCCGGCGACGCCGACACGACCGGGGTGGTGGCCTGCGTGCTGGGTGCCGGCGGTTCCGCGACACGCTTGTCGCACGCCGCCAGCCCAAGCCAGCAAAGGGTCCAGACCATCGACCTCGAGGGCAATCTCATTTCGATCTCCAAAGGCACTGGCGCCCGTCAAGGCGCCCGCGCTAGCCGAGGTTGTCGGCGGCAAAACCCCAGTTGAGCAACTTGTCGATCACGGCCTTGACATGATCGGCACGCCGCTCCTGGTAGTCCAGGTAGTACGCGTGTTCCCACACGTCGATCGCCAACAGGGGCTTGCTGCCCTGCGTGGCCGGAATGTCGGCGTTGCCGGTGTGCAGGACCTCGAGCTTGCCGCCGTTGGACACCAGCCAGACCCAGCCGCTGCCGAAGCGTTCGGTGGCCGCACTGGCCAGCGCTGCCTTGCAGGCCGCGAGACTGTCAAAGCTGGCCTCGATCAGGGGCGTAATTAACGCTGGGGGCGCGCCGCCGCCGCCTGGGCGCAGGCTCTGCCAGTAGAAGCTGTGGTTCCAGGCCTGCGCGGCGTTGTCGAAGATCTTGCGCTTGTCGGCCCGGCCCCGCGTTGCGGTGATGGTCTGCCGCAGTGACATCTCGGCAAACTCGGTGCCGGCGATCAGCTTGTTCAGCGTGTCGATGTAGGCCTGATGGTGCTTGCCGTGGTGGTGGCCGAGCGTGTTGGCGGTGATCACCGGCGCCAGGGCGTCGTCCGCGTATGGCAGGGGCGGCAACTGGTGCACGGCAATGGTCGCTGTGGTCATGTCGGGTGCCCGGTGGTCATGGATTGCGGTGACTTGGCTTGGAGACCCGCCATGATCGCGCGTGCGCGTGCGCTGGATCGGGTCAACGTGACTGTGACGCCGTCGTTCAGGCGCATCACGCTATGAACGAAGACCGCCTGTGTGCCGCCGATCCGGTGCACCTGCTCGAACGACCTCGGCGTCCCATCCTCCATCACGCGCCGGTAGCGCGCGACCAGTGCCGGATGCCCGAGCGGGCCGGCAGCCACTTCCTGCATGCACTTGCCGCGAAGCTCAACCGGGTCGCAATACAGCAGCGGGGCGACCGAGGCACTGACAAACTCCCACATGAAGTCGCTCACGCGCCCCGCATCACGTATCGCTCGCAGTCGCATCGTGCCTCGGGCCACGCGTGCGGGCTTCACCAACCCAGGCGAGGGCAACTCGAATACGTTGCGCCCCGGTCGGTCGGGCTCGCTGAGCCCGGAGCCCGTGGGGGGCGCGAGCGGCAGGCGCCACCGGCTGCCCGACGGCGCACCAGCCAAGCTGGCGTAGACCGATTCCATCGCGGTGGCTCAGCTCTTGCCGTATTTGGCCTTGGCGGCGGCCACGCAGCTTGCCTTGGCATCACCCGTCATCGCGTCGCACTTCTCGGCGGCCACCTTGTAGTCGGCATTGCGCTTGTCTTCGGCGGCGTCGGTCTTGGCCACGCCGATCTGCTTGCCCATCTTGGCATCAGCCAGGGCCTTGACCTCGACGGCCTTGGCCTGCTTGACGCAAACGTCCTTTTCATTGCCCTTCATGTCGTCGCACTTTTCCTTGGCCACCGAGTAGGCCGACTCGGCCTTCGCGACCAAAACCTTGTTTTGGTCCTTGTCCTTGCCGGTGTAGCCATATTCCAGCTCGGCGCGGGCGACCTTTTCCTTGGCCTTGGCTTCTTCGACGCAGATGTCCTTGGCGTTGGCGGTGAGCGTCGCGCAGGCGGCCTTGTCGGCCTTGTAGTCGGCACTGATGCGCGACTTGCCGGCCTTGTAGTCGGGCTGGGCCATCGTGGCGGCGTGCGCCAGCGGCAGTGCCAGCAGGCCGGCAACGATCAGGGAGTGCTTGAGCGTGAGGATTTTGTTCATGGAATTCCTTCTGAGAGGTCGGGGGGGGGAACGTCTTATCGGTGCGAGTATCGGTAGGGCGAATCAGCGCGAAAAGCAGACATCGCCGTCGTGCGCGGTAGTCGCTCTCCTACACGCAAGGCTGCGGTGATTGCCGCGGCGCGACTGCAGAGCAGCGATGCGGTCATGGCGCGCGGGTGGCCCAGGTCGCCGCCAACAACAACACAAAGCCGGCGACCGCGGCCACCGCGTGGCCGACGATCAGCCACTTGGGCAGCGGCTTTTGCTGCCAGTGGTAATTCAGGTTCAGGATCACGCCGCCACCGGCGGCAAGGACAAAGAGCACGAGGGCGAAGAGCGCCAGCCGCGGCAGCCCGACGGTGGCTGCGGCATACATCAACAGGGTCACGGCAGCAGCCGCCAGGAAACCGTGCAGCATGGCCAGCGCCACCGGCGGTGGGCGATTGCCTGCGAAGCGGATGCCGGCCATGACCAGGCCGCCGAGTGCGGCGACGGTCAACAACACCGTCGACGTGAGAAGAATCGATGCAGGTTCCATGGTCAGTGCTTGCATGAAGATGAGATCACAGCGCCTTCAGATACTCGGCAGGCCCGGCCGCCTGCACTGTCGTCAACCCCGGCGCCTTGCGGGTGCGCACTTCGGCCTACGCGAGTGAGTTGGGTCCGGACAGGCCAGGGTCAGCCCCTCGGCGCACCTGACTCGACGCATGTTGATCGAAGAACGCGTAGCCGCTGCGCTGGCGCTTGGCGTGATGCATCGCCGCGTCGGCATTCCCGAGCAGGGCGCCGGCGCTGGCACCGTCGTCGGGGCACATCGCGATGCCGATGCTCGGTCGCACCGTCAGCTCGTGCGGGCCGATCTTCACCGGTGCCGACACCGCGTCGAACAACTTGCAGGCCAGGTGGCTGAGCTGCTCGCGGCCGGGCAAGTTGGACAGCAGGCAAGCGAACTCGTCGCCGCCCAGGCGACTGAACACGTCTTCGGCGCGCACCGCGCGCGTCAGCCGCGACGCGACGATCCGCAGCAACTCGTCACCCACGTCGTGACCATGGGTGTCGTTGATCGGCTTGAAGCCGTCGAGGTCCAGGTACAGCACGGCAAAGCAGCGCTGATGCGGCTCGGCCTGGACCAGGGCGTGTTCGAGCCACTCGTCGAAGAAGCTGCGGTTGGGCAGCGAGGTCAGCTCGTCGTGCAGCGCCAGGCGGCGCGAGCGCTGCGCGTCGGATCGCGTGCCGACGAGTTCCACGCGCGCCTGCGCCAGCGCGGTGCGCGCATCGAAAAGGTCGAACTCGACCTGGTGGCTGCGCACGCGCTCGTGCGTCAGGCTGGCATGCAACTGGTCCATCGCCGCCGTGCACTCCAGCATCCGCGCCTGAATTTCCAGCGCCGGGCCTTCGCCGGCCATTGCCGTCAGCCTGGCGGTGACGGCGTCGAACAGGTCGTCCCAATCGCGCATCGCAACTTCCGATGCCACGACGGGCAGTGCCCTTTGCGGCTGAGGCAGGACACGCCGCTCCTGGCGGTCGATGCCGGCATCAAAGGCGGCAGCGTCGACCCTGGGCGCAGTGTCCACCGTCGGGGGAGACGCCACCTCCTGGCTGGAATCTGTCGGGTTCAGCATGGCCACCATCTCCTGGCCTCTTTTGTACCCAAGGCCCGAGCGCCGGTCTGTACGCCAGCGCACGCAAGGCAGGTGAGCTCAGTGCAATGGCGGCTGCGGGTGCGCGAAAAAGAAGCGCAGCATCTCGCGGGTGGCGTCGGGTCCCTTGGCATCGGTGTACGAGCCCGCTGCCTGCCCGCCCGACCAGGCGTGCCCGGCGCCATGCACCAGCCAATGCTCGGCCGAAGCGCTGCTGGCGTCGGCCGGGTGGGCGCTGCGGGTGTAGCGTCGACCCTGGCCACAGACACCCTGCTCGACCCGCGCGCCGGCCGCGCCGCCTGCGCGCACCGCAGCGATCACCTGCTCGCCGTTGCGCGGGTGCACCGTGCGGTCCTGGTCGCCGTGAAAGACGATGGTGGGCACCGCGCTGGTCGGGCCGTCACCGGCGACACCGCGCTGCATCACCGCCAGGGCCTCAGGCACATTGCTCGCCGCACCGCGCGGCAGCCCGGAGTGAACGCCAACCGCGGCAAAAAGCTCCGGGTACGCGGCGGCAACGATGGCGGCCATGGCACCCCCCGCAGACAGGCCGGCAATGTAGACGCGGCACGGGTCGATGCCATGCTGCTTCATCACCGCCTGGGTCATGCCGGCCAGCACAGCCGGCTCGCCGCTGCCGCGCTGCTGGTGGTTGTGCTTGAACCAGTTCCAGCATCGCGACGGGTTGGCGTCGGGCGACTGCGCCGGGTAGAGCACGAAGAAACCCTGCTCGCGCGCCCTTTCGTTCATCGCGGTGCCGGCCGCGAAGTCATCGGGGTCCTGGCTGCAGCCGTGCAGCATGACCACCAGGGGCCGCTGCCGGCCCGCGGCGCCCGGTGGCACGTAGAGCTTGTAGCGGCGGGTCAGCGAGGCTTCGGTGTGCGTGCCGCTGGTGAACGCGCCCGCCCCCGCCGGCGCATCGCCAACGGCACTTGCTGCCGGCGCACCGGCGCGCGCATCGACCTCGAACACAAGTCCGTCCAGCACCCCTGGCGAAGGCTGGGGTGCCACGGCCGCGCTCGCGCTGGTGCGAGTGGGCGTTGCACGACCGAACGCGCGCTGGATGGCTGCGGTGGCTTCTTTCAATCGGCCCGACTTTGTCAGCCGGGTGGCTTCGCGCATCAATTGCAGTACGGAGTCAATCATGCAATCCTTTGCGGGTTGAAATAGGGGCGGTCAGCGACGGCGGCGGGCCAGCGCGGCCTTGACCGCCGCGCTGGCGTGCAGTGCACCCAGCACATCGATCGAGTCGATGGCGGCCAAGGCCAACTCGGGGCTCACGTCGTCGGCGATCGTGGCCAGGCCGAGGACACGGATCTGCAGCTTCTGCTGGGTTGCCTTCTGGGCGCGCAAGTCGTCGGCACTGAAGTGTTGCAGGCCGAGCACGAGCATCTTGCGGGCCACGGCCTGCTTGACCACGTCGGCATGGCTGGCCACCTGGTTGCGGATGGCGGTGCGAATGAAATCGCTGCGGTTGCCGTAGAAGCCCTCGGCCACCAGCAGGTCGATCTGACCCAGATCGACGAAGCCCAGATTGATGGTGATCTTCTCGGAGTCGGCGGCCCTGGGCTGGGCGCGGACGGTGGCGGCTTTCCTGGGCATTGCACCATCCTATCACCATCTTAGTGGATGGTCTACGGATGGCGCAAACGCGCAACCGTGACCACTTCATCCATTGGCGACGAAACGATCGGCCCGCGCGGCCTGCAGCACGGCAACCGGATCGGTGGCCAGCACCGCCACCGGCGTGTGGTCGGCGAGCGCCGAGTTGGGCCGCGCAAACCAGTTCGCCAACTCCCAGCGGTCGTAGACGGTGTTCAACTCTTCCAGTACCGGCGCCAAGGCCGGCGCAGGCACCCCGCCAGGGTGATTGAACTGGAACCACGGCAGCCAGGTCTGCGCCCGCCACTCGAAACTGATCACGTTTCTGTCGACGATCCACCGGGTGAGCGAGTCAATGCACGGCCCATCGCGAGGCTCGAGCAGCGCGGCCACTTCGTCGGCCCGCGCGAGCCCGCCGCCGCACCGGAAGGCCTGGAGCATGGCAACGAAGGCGTCGTCTGCGCCCACCTCTGCCGAACGCGGATGCGCACAGATCGCCGCGCCGAAGCCGTGCGCGACAGGGAACCCGCGCGGCGGGGGCACAGGGCTCGAGACGAGGGTGTTTTGCATCGCTTCACCTCTGGGGTAAGGGTCAAAGGCAGGCACAGCGCGTACGGTACGCAATCCTCGCGCGCCGGTCGGTGCGCTAACACACGCTGCGCTGCGTTCGCCAACGAACAGACGTTCACATACCGGGCCCCTAGCGTGGCGACGCCAGCCGGACTGGCACACCTGATGACCACCGGAGTCCAGCTTGATCCAGATTCGCAAAGGCCAGGCCCCCGCGGCGCTGGAACGCGCCGAGTTCAGCCGCCGCTACCGGGCCTCGTTCATCGATGCAGCGTTCCGTGCCGAAGATGCATCCATCAGCCGCCTGGAGGCGATAGCCTGGCAGGCTTACACTGAGGGCCGCAAGGCGCCGTTCACGCGCAAGGCCGGCCCGGGCCATGCCGACCCGGACTACGAGTTGTCAATCGAGTGGCTGGCGACCAAGCTGCGCCTGGATCAAGCCCAGCAGCGCTGGGCCGACCCGGCCTGCCCGTCGCGCGTGCTGCTGATCTGCGGCTCGGCGCGCAACGACGGCACTTGCCCGGGCGAGATGTCCAAGAGCTTCCGCTTGCTCGGGCTGGCGCGCGAAGTGCTGGAGCAAGCCGACATCCAGCCCGATGTGCTCGACCTGAGCCTGCTGACTTCCGACTACGGCCGCCACATCCACCCCTGCAAGGGCTGCGCGTCGACCGCGATGCCGCTGTGCCACTGGCCCTGTAGTTGCTACCCCAACCATGCCCTGAACCAGACGAATGACTGGATGGCCGAAATCTACGAGCGTTGGACTGCCGCGCATGGCGTGCTGATCGTCTCGCCGGTGTACTGGTACCAGAGCCCGAGCCCATTGAAGCTGATGATCGACCGTCTGGTCTGCGCCGACGGCGGCAACCCCGACCCGACCTCGACCTCGGGCAAAAAGGCGGCCAAGGCCAAGGCGCTGGAAATGGCCGGCTGGGACTACCCGCAGCACCTGGCCGGCCGCGCCTACGGACTGATCGTGCATGGCGACGCGGCCGGCATCGAAAGCTCGCGGCGCGCGCTGTCGGACTGGCTCGACTGGATGGGATTCATCGATGCGGGTGTGCAGGCGCGACTGGACCGCTACATCGGCTACTACGAGCCCTATGCCACCAGCCACGACGCACTTGACCGCGACGTAGCGATGCAGGAAGAGGCGCGCAACGTCGCGCGCGCAGTCGCCAAGGCAGTGGTCGATTTGCGCGCCGGCCGGCTGCAGGCGGTGCAGCCGAGCCTGCCGCGCGTGCGGCTGAAATGACACGCAGACCCCAGCCACCCCTGAAGGAGAACCGAACATGCTCGAAACCATTGCCGTCATACTGGTGCAACTACTGGAGGAAACGACATGAACGCAAACAAGATCGCGGCCATCGTGCTGATCGTCGCAGGCATCCTGGGCCTGGTCTATGGCGGCTTCAGCTACAACAAAGAGACCGTTGGCGCCAAGCTCGGACCGATCGAGTTGAAGGTGACGGAGAAACAGACCGTCAACGTGCCGATGTGGGCCGGCATCGGCGCGATCGTGGTCGGCGGCGTGCTGCTGGTGCTCGGCGGCCGCAAGGGTTAGCGCGTCCGCGGCGGGAGACCGGCAGCCCGATGACGCCGCCCACTGAACGCGCAGTGGCCCGCGGCGAGCAGCGCGCGCTGCTCGTGCTGCTGGTGGCCGTCAGCGCTGCGCTGGCGTGGATCCTGCTGCCGTTCTACGGCACGATCCTGTGGGGCACGGTCATCGCGTTGCTGTTCGCACCCCTGTACCGATGGCTGCTGCCGCGGCTGCGACGGCGACGCAATGCGGCAGCGCTGGCCACGCTGCTGATCGTGCTGGTGATGGTGATCCTGCCACTGGCACTCGTGACCGCTGCACTGGCGCGCGAAGCCGCGGGTGTCTACCAGCGCTTGCAGACGGGTGAGATGAACCCGTCGCTGTACTTTCGCGGCGTGTTCGACGCCCTGCCCCAATGGATCACGGCCCTGCTCGACCGCTTCGGGCTGGTCGACTTCAGCACCCTGCAGCAGCGTGTGGGCGCCGCACTGGCCCAGGGCAGCCAGTTCATTGCCACGCAGGCCTTGAGCATCGGCCAGAACACCTTCGAATTCGTCGTCCACCTGTTCGTCACGCTGTACCTTGCGTTCTTCCTGATCCGCGACGGCAACGGCCTCGCGCGTGACCTGCGCAGCGCCATTCCGCTGGCGCCGGCGCACCGCAAGGAGCTGTTCGACAAGTTCAGCGTCGTGATCCGGGCCACGGTCAAGGGCAACCTGCTGGTGGCCGCGCTGCAGGGGCTGCTGGGCGGCCTGGCATTCTGGTTTCTCGGCGTCGACGGGGCCTTGCTGTGGGCCGTGTTGATGGCCTTCCTGTCACTGCTGCCCGCTGTCGGCGCGGCGCTGGTGTGGCTGCCGGTGGCGCTGTACTTCCTGGTCACCGGCGCGCTCTGGCAGGGCCTGGCCCTGGTCGCGTGGGGCGTGCTGGTGATCGGCCTGGTCGACAACCTGCTGCGGCCGGTCCTGGTGGGCAAGGACACGCGCATGCCCGACTATGTGGTGCTGACCACGACGCTGGGCGGCATGGCGGTGTTCGGCATCAACGGCTTCGTGCTCGGCCCGGCAATCGGGGCGATGTTCATTGCGGTCTGGCACATCTACGGCACGACGCGGCCAGTCACCCCCGAGTGACGCGGCCCCGCCCGCGCGGGCTTGCCCCTTGCGCGTCAGAGGTAGGGGCGTCGGTGTTCGTAGCGCTCGCCGTGGGCATCGCGTTGCGGCCAGGCCCGCAGGATGCCTTCCCAACTGCAGCCCATCGACCGGCAACGGTAGCGGCGCACCGGTACCACCCAACTGATCAGCAGGTCCAGCGTCCGGCGCGGTATGCGGCAGGTCGAGCCGCTGCATCGCGGGCAAGCTGACAGGCTCGCACCGCGACCTGGTGCGCTGGCGTGCCGTGCCTCGGCGCGTGGCGATGTCACGATGACAAGCTGCGCGATCGATCGACCGCGTCCGCGTCCGCCACTGCGGGTGCGCGCTTGGACAAACGAAGGTCTCGCATGGAGTCTCCCGAGCAGCCGCTGATCGGCCACAGCCAGACGCTAAAGCGAGGCGGCCAACGCCGTCTGTGCGCCAGCGCACACTCAGTGGCTCTGACCGCGCCTTCGACTGGCCAGCAAACCCACGCCGACGGCCGCCAGCACGAGGTAGTTCAGCAGCAGGAACCACGGCGTGTTCCAGGCCAGGCCGTCGAAGCCGCGCTGGCTGAATGGGTAGAGCACGGGCGCCGGGTAGTAAGCCGCCGAATGCGTGAACACGTCGATCACGATGTGTGACCACCAACCCAGCAACGGAACCCACAGCGAGCGGCGCAGCACCCACAGCCCGAGCGTCACCGCGCCGGCCACGATCGCGCTGTGCATGACGCAATGCAAGTGCCACGACCACTGCGCCACCAGTGGCGGCAAGGCGGCCTCCAGTCCCGGCACAGCAATCGCCACCGCGCGCAGCGCCATCAGCGTGCCGTCGCCGAACAGCCACCAGCCGATCACCGGCAGCAGGTGCGGCAGATCGGGCAACGCGGCCAGCGCCATCGTCAGGGCCACGGTGCGCGGCGTGACCTCCCAGCGCCGGCGCGCCAGCACCATCCCGGCGCCGGCCCACAAGGTGTGCGCGACGATGTCCACGCCGGGCCGTGCGCGTCAGCCCGCGCGCACGGCCGTGCCGCGCAGGCGCGCGTTGTAGACGAAGGCGAAGCCGAGGTTCTGCTGCATGTTGGTGCGTCCAGCAAATCGAGCGCCGATTTGCCGGCCGCAGGCGATCACTTCGGCTCGGGAGCGGGCTCCGTGACTTCGATCAGTTTGCCGCCGGCGAGCTTGAAGTGGAAGGTGGCAGTGACCGGCGTTGTCCAAAGGTTCTTGTCCGCGGCTGCGCGACCGAACCCGGGCACGCCGACCGTGATCGTCGTCTCGTACGTGCCATCGCCGGCCAGCGGGCTGTTGACCGCGTAGTGCAAGCCGCTGCCGCCCCACATCGGATGCAGCGTGCCGGATACTTTCTTCTTGTTGTCGCGATTGACGGCGCTGAATTGCACCTCGGCATAGGAGATGCGCGTCTTGGATTTGGGATCGACCGGCTTGACCTCGACGTGGAAGATCTCGCCCTTTCCGACTGGATGTTCCACCCACTTCGACGGCGTGCCCATCTGCATCCACATGCCCTTCGCGGCTTCGAGCTCGAGGATGACGATCATGTTGCCAGCCGCGGCGCGGCCGACGAGAACGGTGGTCTTGGTCGCGTCTTCAGGCGTGGACAGCACCTTGGGCTTGGGCGCCCCGCTTTGCGCTGTGGCTTGCGCCATCAGCGCGCAGCCGACGATCAGGGTCAGAACGGCTTTCTTCATGACTTGCTCCTGTACAGGTTGAATTGCATACGGCGACGTGTTTCAAGCGTGGGCTGCGCCCGCGCGTTGCTCGACCAGCACCGATCGCACCCGCTCGAGCCGGGTGCGAACCTCGGTGGCGACGCGGCCGACCTCGGGGTCGCTGGTCATCTGCATCACGGCCACAGGGTCCATGAAGCCGACCACCAGACGGCCATCGGCCTCCTCGCGCACGACCACGTTGCACGGCAGCAGCAGCCCGATGTCGGGCTCGGCGACGAGTGCGCGGTGCGCCAGCGGCGGGTTGCAGGCGCC
>JANMSR010000244.1:0-13090 GCA_031389565.1 Burkholderiales bacterium | reverse complement strand
CCGCCGCCGCGCCGCCTGGGTCAAACCGGCGCCGCGCTACACACGGGGCGTGCTGGCCAAGTTTGCCTTCAACGCCGCCAGCGCGAGCACCGGTGCGGTGCTCGATCGCTTCGAGTGAAGCTCACGACTTCTCCTTGGGCTCGCGCCGTCGCGAGTCGCCGAACGACGTGCTCGTCTGGCTGTCGAACACACTGTCCTTGATGACCTGCTCGTTGTGCTCGCGCTTCTTCGAGCGTTCGCCCTCGGTGCGTTGGGCGGCCGCGCGCCGGGCGCGCATCGCGGCCTCATCGGTTCTCTGCCGATCGCGGTCGATGCCCAGCGCTTCCATGTTCTTGCGCCGACGCTCGAGCTTCTTGTTCTCGAGCTTGTCCATCTCGCGCTTTTTCGTCAGGCCGCTGGAGTCGGCATAAGCCCACCACACCGCCGCAACTGGAAACGGCGACAGCACGGCCCACCAACTCCACGCGGCGACGAAACCGAAGTCCGCCATCTTCAGGGCGATCAGCAAGACACCGAGCACCACAAACCACATGTCGATCTCCCCACAGCATTCGGGTGTCAACCGACATGCCTAGAATGCCGTTGCAGCAAACTGTAACCCAGTCATTCCCCCTCTCCCGTGGAAGGAAATCATGAAATCACTGATCGCTCTGAGCGTCGCCCTTGGCGCCGCCGTCGCCACTCCCGCCTTCGCCAACGCTGACCTGGCACAAAAGAAAAACTGCCTGGCCTGCCACGCGGCCGACAAGAAGGTCATCGGCCCGTCCTACAAGGATGTGGCGGCCAAGTACAGCGGTCAGAAGGATGCCGCCGACAAGCTGGCGCAAAAGATCCTCAAGGGCGGCTCCGGCGTCTGGGGTGCCGTGCCGATGCCGGCCAACCCGCAGGTCAACGAGGCCGAGGCCAAGACGCTCGCGGCCTGGGTGCTGACCGCCAAGTAGGCGCGGCGGGCGCATAACGCTCCCCCGAGCAGGGCCCCGCAGCGCGGGGCCTTGTTGTTTGCACCGACCACCCCACCCGATGAAGCGCGCAGGAACGGCCGCTTGTCCCTGCGCCAGCCCTATCCCTTATGCCGCGTGGACGGCGAACTGCCAGACGACCCGGGCAGAAAAACAGGCCAACACGGGGCCGCCCAATGAGGCGTCGATCGGCCAACGATTCAGGCGAATTCCTGCCGCACCGTCGGCGACATCAGTCGGCGCATGATCCAGGCCATCAGCGCGCAGGCTGCGAGCGTCACTACCGCTGCCATCACCTGCGAAGCGGTGACGAAACCGCCAAACACATTCGCTGCCGCCGGCGGCAACGGCGAGCGCGCCAGCGTCGCTTCGACCACCGATTGCACCACCTCATGCTGCAACCACAGGCCCAGCAGGTTGGCCGCGATCGCCACGCCGAGCAGGCCGATGAAGCAGCGCCGCGCCCAGTCCAGGCGCAGCAGCAGGCCTGCAGCGCTGGCCATCGTGGCCAACGAGACCGCCAGCCCTGCGCCCATGACCCACGGCAGGTAGCCGACCAGCAGGCCCGTCAACAGCGGCAGCGGCTGTGCAGCGCCCAGGCCCTGCAGGCCGGGCAGCCACGACGCCAGGGTGGCGTTTTGCAGCATCGCCGACACGCTGGCCATCGCGCCGAGCACGAGGAAGACCCACGCGGTCAGCGTGACGAACAGCGACCGCGATCCGACATTGAAGGTCTGAGGCATGGCACGCACTCCCCGTGATGACGACGACGCCATCGTGACGGCGCCACATGACAGCCATTTTTCGTCCGGCGCAAGCTGTCGTCATTCCCCCACAACGGTGGTTCTCCCCATAACAGGGGACGTGGTGTGCCGTGCACGCCACACAAGCGGATGCGAGTGCGCCGATTCGCCGCCGCAAGTCAGCGGGCGACCACCCCCTGCGCCACGCGCCACCCCAGCGTCAAGCCCACGAGCACAGTCGCCCAGGCGCGCGAAGCGGCGTGGCTCGCAGCAGCCACGCTGCCAGCCACGGAATCGCCAGACGGCTGAGCATCGAACCGAAGTTCGAGATGCCCTCGGCGGCGAGAACGCGCGCAAAGCCGCGCGCGTCGCGCCCGGGCTGCGCCGAGGGCTCAGCCAAAGCGCAGGGCGAAGATCGGCGGCAGGTTCTGCGACACGGCCAGCCAGTGCTCGCCGGCATCGGCACTGGCCCACAGGCCGCCGGTCGTGCTGCCCATCAGCAGGTGCAGGCCATCGTCGGCGACGGCCAGGCCGTGGCGGTAGATCAGATCGTAGGCGTGCTGTTGCGGCAGGCCGCTGCGAAAGCTCTCGAAGCTTCGGCCGCCGTCGCGGGTGCGGTTGACGGCCATTGCGGCGTGCACCGGCACGCGGCGCTGATCGGCCTCGCCGGGCGCGAACCAGGCGGTATCGGCGTCCTGCGGGTGGACTGCGACGGCAAAGCCGAAGGACGATAGCGGCACGCCTTCGACCTCTTGCCAAGACGCGGCGTTGTTGGTCGAGCGCCAGATGCCGCCGTGGTGCTGGCACCAGAAACGCTCGGCAGCGCCGGGGCAGCGAACGATGCGGTGCGCGTCCTGGATATTGGGGTTGTCGGCCATTTCCGGCGGCATGAAGTTCGCGCGCATGCCGTGCGCGGCGAGCGCCCATGTGGCACCGTCATCGGCCGTGGCCCAGGCGCCGCCGCAACTGATGCCCACCAGGAGCTCGCCGGCATGCGTCGGGTGCGGGCAGATCGAATGGATGCCCGGCACGTCGTAGCCGCCGCCCATCCATTCGAGCCGCTCCGGCCGCTGCCACAGCGACTCGACCAATTGCCAGCTCCGGCCGAAGTCGGTCGAGCGGAACAGGCCGCCCGGCAACGTGCCCGCCCATACCGTGCCATGCGCCAGTTCGAGCGCCCACAACTGCACCAGTTTCCACGGCGGGCCCTGGGCGCCTTCGGGCTGCGTCGGGTAGGTCGGCGTGGCCACCTCATGCCAGCTCTGGCCGGCATCGTCGCTGGCATGGACCTTGGTTCCGTAATGACCGGTGGTCAGCGAGGCCAGCATGCGCACGTCGCCGTCGGCCGGTGGCAGCAGCATCGTCACCGGCTCGCCAAGGAAGCTCACGCGGGCAATGCCCCACAACCCGCCGTGCAGGCGCAACTCGAACAGACCCTTCTTGGTCGCGATCCAGGCACGGTCTTGGCTCATGGTCATCCTCCTGACAAGGCTTGCAATACATGGATGCGACTGTCGGCACGCAAGGGATCGTCCAGCGCCACCCGGTCATGGCAGCGCCGGCCGTCGATGAAGGCCACGACATTGGCGCGCAGGTGGCCCTGGTCGTCGAGCACGTAGCCGCGCAATTGCGGATTGACGGCAAACGCCGCTTCGAGCGCCTCGCGCAGGGTGGCTGCCGACGATTCGACTTCGGGCGTCGGGGTGAAGCGGCGCAATTGCGGCGTGAAGACGAGCCTGGCCATTCGGCGATGATGCGACGGATTGAGCGCCCTTGCATCAGATGCTTCACCCGCTACTAGCCGCCGCCCTGGCCTACACGCTATGGGGTCTGTTTCCACTCTACTTCCGCCAGTTGCAGGGCGTGGGCGCGCTGGAGATCGTGCTCCACCGCTCTGTCTGGGCGCTGGCCTTCATGCTGGTGCTGCTGGCTGCCATGCGCCGTTTCACCTGGCTGCCCGTGGTGCTGCGCGACGCGCGCCAGCTTGGCCTGTTCGCCCTCAGCGCGCTACTGCTGTCCGCCAACTGGCTGGTGTACGTCTGGGCGGTCAACCACGATCATGTCATCGACGCCAGCCTGGGCTACTTCATCAACCCCCTGGTCAGCGTGCTGCTCGGCTTTGTGGTCCTGCGCGAGCGGCTGCGGGCGTTGCAGTGGCTGGCCGTCGCGTTGGCCGCAGCCGGCGTGCTGTGGCTTACCGTGCAGGCCGGCCAACTGCCGTGGATCGCGCTGACGCTGGCACTGTCGTTCGGCTTCTATGGCCTGCTGCGCAAGACCGCCGTGCTGGGTGCGCTCGAAGGGCTGGCGCTGGAGACGCTGCTGCTGGCGCCCTTGGCCATTGCCGTGCTCGTCTGGTCGGCCTGGCACGGCGACAGTGCGCTGGCCCGCGGCGGATGGACCACCGCGCTGTGGCTGCTGCTGGCCGGGCCGATGACCGCGGTGCCCTTGCTGCTGTTCGCGTTCGGTGCGCGGCGCCTGCCCCTGGCCACGCTGGGGCTGATGCAGTACATCGCGCCGACACTGCAGTTCGCGCTCGGCGTGTGGCTGTACCAGGAGCCGTTCAGCACGACGCGGCTGGCGGGCTTTGCCGCCATCTGGACCGGCCTGGCGCTGTACACCGGCGAAGCGGTGTGGCGCCTGCGCCGGGCCGACACCGTGAGCGCGGTTTCAGCGCCACCCCGATCAACGTGAGGTCGTCGCGCGCATGAAATTGCCCTCGGTGTCTTCGAACCACGCCGCCTTCTCGGCACCCATCACTGCCCCATGATTCACGCGGCAAGTGCGCGAAAAGCCTCGACGCCGACGGCCACTGGATCTGCACCCCCGCCTCGCGGGTCCAGGATGCGGGCCTGTGCGTGGGGGCGCAGGCCGGCGAGGCGGCACGCGCACGGTCGTCAAGGACGGCGGCTTCACGCGCTTTCGCCGCGCCATCGAGACGCCGTTCAACCTGATCTGCGAGGCCCGGCCCTGACTCCCTAGCCGATGACCTCGGGCCAGGCGGTGTGAAAGGTTTCCCCGGCGGGCCGGTCGATGCGCTGGTAGGTGTGAGCGCCGAAGAAATCGCGCTGCGCCTGCAGCAGGTTGGCCGGCAACCGCGCGCTGCGGTACGCGTCGTAGTAGCCCAGCGAGGCGCTCATCGCCGGCACAGGGATGCCGTGGCGCACGGCGGCGGCGACGACCTCGCGCCACGCCGCTTGGGCCGTGTTCAGCGCATCGCGAAAGAAGGGTGCCAGCATCAGGTTGGCCAGGCCAGGCTGGGCGCGGTAGGCCTCGGTGATGCGGTTGAGGAAGCGCGCGCGGATGATGCAGCCGCCGCGCCAGATGCTGGCGATGCCGCCGAGGTCGAGTGCCCAGGCCTTCTTCTCACCCATCGTGCGCATCAGATCGAAACCTTGGGTGTAGCTGACGATCTTGGAGGCATACAGCGCGTCGCGCACCTGGGCTACGAGTTTGGCGCGGTCCACGGCCAGCGTTGCCGCCGGTCCATGCAGCACAGCGCTGGCCGCGACGCGCGCCACCTTCATCGACGACAGCACGCGCGCTTCGACGGCGGCGTTGATGGTGCTGACCACCACCGCGTTGTCGGCCGCATTCATCAGCGTCCATTGGCCGGTGCCCTTCTGCCCCGCCTTGTCGAGGATCAGATCGACGATCGGCGCGCCGCTTTCGGGGTCGCGCTGGCGCAGGATCGTGCCGGTGATCTGGATCAGGTAGCTTTGCAACTCGCCCTCGTTCCAGCGCTCGAACACTTCAGCCATCTCATCGGTGCTCATGCCCGCGGCCTGGAACATCGCGTAGGCCTCGCAAATCAACTGCATGTCGCCGTACTCGATGCCGTTGTGCACCATCTTCACGTAATGGCCGGCGCCGCCCTCGCCGATGTGGATCACGCAGGGTTGGCCATCGACCTTGGCCGCGATGCTCTCGAACAGGGGCCGCAGCACCTGCCAGGTGCTGGCCGGGCCGCCGGGCATGATCGACGGCCCCTTGCGCGCACCCTCCTCGCCGCCCGAAACGCCCGCGCCGACGAAGCGCAGACCGCGCGCGCTCAGCGCGGCCGAGCGCCGCTCGGTGTCGGTAAACAGGCTGTTGCCACCGTCGATGACGATGTCGCCCTCTTCGAGCAGCGGCAGCAGTTGATCGATCACCGCGTCCACAGCCGTGCCGGCCTTAACCATCAGCATGACGGTACGTGGGCGCTTCAATGCAGCGACGAATTCGGTGAGCGTGTGCGCGCCGCGCAGCCGCTTGCCCGGATGCGCCGTAACGAAGGCGTCGGTCACCCCGGTGCTCCGGTTGTAGACCGCGATATCGAAGCCACGGCTTTCGATGTTGAGCACCAGGTTCTGGCCCATCACGGCCAGGCCGATCAGGCCGAGATCACAGCGGGCAGTCATTGCATCCTCCGGGGCGAGCTACACGGAGTGTGCATTGTGATCGGGCCCCACGCGCGGCGGCGTCGGGCGTTCGATCCAGCGAGGTGTCGGCGACGGCGGGTGTCAGGGTCAGCGCAGGTCGCCCGCCAGGCTGGCCAGCGTATCGGGCGCGACCATCACATGCGCGGGGTAGTGGTTATGGTCGCAACCCATCTTCACCGCCGCACCGGCGCGGATCGCGGCGCGCTGCGCCGGGCTGAATTCGAAGCGCACGAAATGTACGGCCGAGGTCTTCTCGACGGTGCTGCGGTCGAGGTCTTCGTCGGCGATGCCGTACACCCGGGCATGGCCTTCGACCTCGACGAACATCCGATCCTCGACGCCGATCAGCCGCGCCAGTTCGCGCTTCCTCTCATGCACGTCGGGGTACTCGATCAGCATCGTCGCCTTCCAGTTGGCGCCCGCGGGCAGCAGGGCGGCATAGACGTCGATCTCGCTCTGGATACCCACTTCATCGAAGATCTTCTCGATGTGCAGCATCTCCTGGATCTGGCGGTGGATGGTGTGCTCGTCTTCGAACTGCAGCGTGATGTGCTCGCCCAGCGGCACGCTGCGAAGTCGGCGGTGTGCGATCGCTTCGGGCTTGCTGCTCTGGCGAATCCTGGCGTAGGCCTCCAGCGTCAGGAGGCTGGCTCGGGTGATCGTCGGCATGTCGGTTACTCCAATCCGTAGGCCATGCGCACCAGCGTCAGCGGGTGCTGAAGTGCCTTGGCCGGCGTGCCCGCCTGGGCCATGCCCTGCGCGATGTGGTGGCCGGCCAGCGCGCAGTCGCTGCTGATGAAATCGGGCTCATCCTTGGCCATGGCCTTGAATACCGGCCTGCCGATCTTCATCGCCACCGGGTGCGTCGCCGTCTTCACGCCATAGGTGCCGGCGTGGCCCGAGCAGCGCTCGACCGTGTTGAGCGTGACTGCGACCTTGCTGCCGACGAGCTTGAACATCTCTTCGGTCTTCCTGCCGATGTTCTGCACCCGACCGTGGCAGGGGATGTGGTAGCTGACACGCCCCAGCGCGGCCTTGAAATCAGTCTTCAGCAGGCCGTCCTTGTGGCGCGCGATGAAGTACTCGAAGGGATCGAACATCGCCGCCGCCACCACTTGGGTGTCGGCACAAGCGGGGAACATCAACGGCAGTTCCTGCTTGAACATCAGCGTGCAGCTCGGGACGGCGGTGACGATCGCGTAGCCGTCCTTGGCGTAGCGCGCCAGCACCGGTATGTTGGACTCTTTGTGCCGTGCCACGGCTTGGAGATCGCCCAGCTCGAGCTTGGGCATGCCGCAGCACGATTCCTTGTCGACAATCGTGTAGGGGATGTCGTTGTGTTCGAGCAGCTTGATCAGATCGTGCCCAATGCCCGGCTCGTTGTAGTTGACGTAGCAGGTAGAAAAAATGGCCACCTTGCCGGGGGTGCGCTGGCCGTTGTTGACGACGGTCGCGCGCCCCTGCTTCTTTGCGCTCCAGCGAAAGCGCTGGGTCGCCAACTCCGGCATCCAGGCGTCGGGATGAACGCCGAGCGCCTTGTCCATCGTCTTGCGCGCGAACCTCGTCTTACTCACCGCATTCACCACCTGCACGACGATCGGGATGCCGGCGAACTGGCCGTGCACATCGGTCGAAGCCAGGAACTTCTCACCGGCTCTCACGCCGCCGTGCTGGAACTTGATGGCCTTGGCACGCAGCATCAGGTGCGGGAAGTCGACCTGCCACGGATGCGGCGGCGTATACGGACACTTGGTCATGTAGCACAGGTCGCACAGGTAGCACTGGTCGACGACGTTCCAGTAGGCCTCCTTCTTGACGCCATGCACTTCGCCGTCTTCGGTGGCGTCAACCTGATCGAACAGCGTCGGGAAACTCTGACACAGGCTGACGCAGCGGCGGCAGCCATGGCAGATGTCGAACACCCGTTCCATTTCCTTCAGCGCCAACGCTTCGTCGTAGAAGTCGGGGTTCATCCAGTCGATGGGATGTCGGGTCGGGGCTTCGAGATTGCCTTCGCGCATTGGGGGTCGCTGCAATGAAAACAAGGGGCATGAAGCCCCTTGTCCGGGTTGACGGATCTACGGCTCTTAGTCGACCAGCGCGTCGAGCGCCTTCAGGTAGCGGTTGGCGTGCGAGCGTTCGGCCTTGGCCAGCGTCTCGAACCAGTCGGCGATTTCGTCGAAGCCTTCGACGCGCGCCTGCTTGGCCATGCCCGGGTACATGTCGGTGTACTCATGAGTCTCGCCTGCCACGGCCGCCATCAGGTTCAGACGGCTGCCGCCGATCGGCAGGCCGGTGGCCGGGTCGCCCACCGCCTCGAGAAATTCGAGGTGGCCGTGCGCGTGTCCGGTCTCGCCTTCGGCAGTGGAACGGAACAACGCGGCCACATCGTTCTGGCCCTCGATGTCGGCCTTGTTTGCGAAATACAGATAACGGCGGTTGGCCTGCGATTCGCCTGCAAAGGCATCCTTCAGGTTCTGCTCGGTCTTCGATCCTTTCAAGCCCATGTCGCTCTCCTGTGATGGCAATCGCCGGACTGCAAACGGTAGCTCACGGATGGCGCGGCCGCCAATGCAATGCCGCTATCCACTAAATAGTACATATCTATTTATTGACTACTATTAATAGCATAACTGAAGCTCAATCGGCGAGCCAGCGCATGACGCGCCGGTGCAGCGCTGCCTGCGGATCGATCAACTCATCGAGTACGCTGAAGTGGTCTCGGCCCGGCAGGGCTTCACACACCGGCACCGCTGCCTCACCCCAGCACTCGCGGATCAGTTGGTTCTGGCGCAGGAACTCTTCGCTTTCGAGCCCGCCGACCACGCTGCAAAGCTGGGCACCGGCGGGCGCCGGGAAGTGTGCAGGGCTGGTGCGTGCGACCACGTCGGCCGTCAGGCGCAAATCCGCCTGGAGCGACGGTGCAGCGGCAATCGGCGCCAGGTCGTACAGGCCCGAAATCGACACCGCGCGGCGCACCAGACGTGGCGGTAGATCGGGCGCGACGCGCCGGCCCTCGCAGGCCAACAACATCGCGGCAAGGTGGCCGCCCGCAGAGTGGCCGACGACCACGGTGCGTGCCGCATCGCCGCCGAACTGCGCGGCATGCCGGTGCACCCAGGCCAGCGCTTGGGCCATCTGCAGCGCGATGGTGTCGAGCGTCACCGCCGGGCACAGCGAATAGTTCGGCACCACCACCATCGCACCGGCGGCGACGAAGGGCACCGCGACGAACGAGAAGTCGGCCTTGTCGAGCGAGCGCCAATAGCCGCCATGGATGAAGACCAGCACCGGCGCTGCGCGCCCCCCGGCAGGGAACACGTCCAGTGCGACCTCACCCTGCGGCAGGTACGGCACATCGAGGTGGCGCACCAGTTGGCCTCGCGCCTGCGCCGAGGTCTCGCGCCAGCGCGCGAAGTGTTGCGCGAACTGCGGCACGCGCCGGCGGTTGTCGTACTGCATATCGAACCACGCTGCGTCGTGCGTGGTGATGTCGTCGGAGCTGTCGTTCATTTGCGTCCCCCGGTGGCCGCCACGCTCTCACAGCGCAGGCTGCAGCGTCAAGTGCCGCTGCTAGAATTCGGGCCTGTCGTGGGGGCGTAGCTCAGCTGGGAGAGCGTCGCGTTCGCAATGCGAAGGTCAGGAGTTCGATCCTCCTCGTCTCCACCATCAGCAATGGTTTGCAGGTTAGGAATTACCAATCTACCGCTCCGCGGGAATGCCTGGGCAATGAGTCTCCGCTGAGTGGCGTTCGACGGCCCCGCCCGCATCCTCCCCTCGCGACTGCAACGGCCAACTGTGCGCCACCGCTTGCTCACTTCGGGGCTCGGGTGCCATTCTCCATTCCCGCGTGATGAGGTCCTGGCGCCGCGGTGCACTATTGAATTGCATGGTGTCCGCCGGCTGTTCAGAGCTTGTGCTTGTTGAATGGATGGATAGCCGCAGACCGGAAGCTGGGTGGCAGCACTTGGCTGACGTTCAGGCGTGGTCTGCGTGCAGGTGCTCGTCGGTCGGGTTCTTGATCGCCGACGACGATGCAGTAAAAGTGCTCGCGCCGAACATGGCTGACATGGACGACGCGAGCAACGTACAGCTTTCAGGAGCGATAGTGATTCCGTCGGCCTGCGTGCTGTCGATCGTGCGGCTTACTTCTTCTTCACGCGCTGCGTCAGCGCGCTCCCGGCAATCGACTTCTGCGCCGGGGTCTATTTCGGGTTGCTGAGAACTGTTGCAGCCTTGGAGGCCACGGTTTTGCTTGTCGATTCGCTCGGCGGTTTCTTGGTTGCCATAGTAAAATTTCCAGTTCAGAAAAGAGAGAACAAAGATTGGTGGAGCGCCGGGGTACGAGCCCCGCGTCAGCGACCTAGGAAGCCTTGACGGCACCTGCGCGCCCCTCGCCTAGCTAGCTGCGTCACCCAGACCCCGAGCCAGTTCCGTCCCGCTAAGTCAGGACTGGCGTCGGGGTTTTTCTTTCTCCGCGACCGGGTGCCGGTGACGCCGAACACCCCGACCGCTCTCGGCTCTCCTGTGCATACAGGGCTCCTTCGCGATCAAGGCCACATTATGCGCCTGGAATCGGATAACGCAAGCGGCAATCTCTACAGACTGAACCGGATGTTGACGCGGATTGCGTTGACGTGACGACTGATAAGGATTATCGTTCGCCTGATTAAAGGAGTGAACCATGACCCTCGACGTCGTCGAAATCAAGAAGTCCAAGGACCGCAGCCCTACGTTCCCGTTCATCACGTTGGAGCGCGCGATCGAGCGCGCACGCCAGTTCTATGCGGAAGAGAAACGAGGCATCGCCCCGTACTCCCGCGCCGTCATCCACTGGAACTACAGCGAGGCTAGCAGTGGGGGGCTACAGACCGTGGCCGCCCTCAAGAACTATGGATTGATGAGCGAACCGTCGGTGCCGGTCGCAAAAGGCCGCAGCCTGCAACTTACGGACTTGGCGCTACGCATCCTTCTTGACCAGCGGCCCGACTCGACAGAGCGCGCCGCGTTCATTCGAGAGGCCGCCTTTAAGCCCACTGTGGCCTCGGAGGTCTACGGGAAGTGGGCGGAATCTCTTCCTCAGGACGCAACTATTAATCATTTTCTGATGCTTGAGAAGAAGTTTACGGAAGAGACAGCCGCCAAGGTGACGAAGATTATTAAGCAAAATCATACACTTGCGAAGATCGGAAGCGAAGAAATAGAATCAGCAGACGCAGATAGTGGAGACGACGGAGAAATGATCGACCAGCAGCAAGGTGAAGGAGTGGCGTCCTCTAATGTCGCAAGGGCGCTCCCGAAGGCAATCGCCGCAGCCGCAGCGAAGAGTGCGACTCATACGGAGCAGCACGTCTTGCGAAGTGGGATCACCGTCACGATCCACATGAGTTCACAGCCGACCGCGAACACCTATTACGCGCTTGAGCGGCTGATGAAGTTCAAGGGGGGCGACTACGAAGAGCAAGAGGCGCCGCCCACGACGCAATAATTGGCAATGACCAAGGCAAGTAGGGGTAGCGTCAAGCCGCCGGCTCCCAGGCCGCGCAAGCGGGCCGAGAAGCAATCAGTAGAGCCGGTCGGCCCAAAAGAACCCACACACAAGCAGCGCTTCGAGCAGCTGCTTGACGATGTGGTGTTCGGCAAGCCTACGAAGCGCTGATTTGCTTCAGGAGCCGAGAGAACATCTCGCCCGGCTCTTCGCGCTTGTTGAACCGGAACGAGAATTCATCGACGTACTTCTGAAGATGCTGCTTCGACACTGAGGCATGCGTGCTCTTGATACCGCGCTTCAGGTGCGACCAGAAGCCCTCGAAGGTGTTGGTGCAGTAGATGCCGTTCTTCCACTGGTCGATGTTGTGATTGACCTTGCCGTGCCTGTAGCCGAGCTTCCTCAGCGTGCGATACGTGCCGTGCGTGTCGGTCGAGATCCTGGCGCCCTTCGCCACGTTGGCTTGAAAGCGGCGTGCTTGAGTGCTCGAACGGTGTGCCAACGCACGGGTAGTAGTGGTGGCCGCAGTCTTGGCACGCATAGGCGCGACGGCCTGTGATCTTGTGGAACTTCGCGCCAACCACTCCGCAGTTCGGGCATGGCGTCATGTGACGCAATGGAGCGTGGTCACATGTTGTCGATCATGACCTGGCCAAAGCCCGAGCACGACACCTGGGTCGCATCCTCCATCAGTCGCGCGAAGTCGTAGGTCACCTTCTTGCTGGCAATCGAGCGCTCCATCGAGGCGATGATCAGGTCAGCGGCCGCTGTCCATCCCATGTGGCGCAGCATCATCTCGGCCGAGAGGATCTCGGAGCCGGGGTTGACGTAGTCCTTGCCCGCGTACTTGGGCGCGGTGCCATGGGTGGCTTCGAACATCGCCACCGAGTCCGACAGGTTGGCCCCCGGCGCGATGCCGATGCCGCCGACCTGCGCGGCCAGCGCGTCCGACACATAGTCGCCGTTCAGATTCAGCGTGGCGACGACCGAATACTCGGCCGGGCGCAGCAAGATCTGCTGCAGAAAGGCGTCGGCGATCGAATCCTTGATCGTGATCTCGCGGCCGGTCTTCGGGTTCTTGAACTTGCACCACGGGCCGCCGTCGATCGGCACCGCGCCGAATTCGCGCTGCGCCAGCGCGTAGCTCCAGTCGCGGAAGCCACCTTCGGTGAACTTCATGATGTTGCCCTTGTGCACGATGGTCACGCTGGGCTTGTCGTTGTCGACGGCGTACTGGATCGCCTTGCGCACCAGGCGCTCGGTGCCCTCGCGCGACACCGGCTTGATGCCGATGGCCGAGGTATTGGGGAAGCGGATCTTCCTGACTCCCATCTCCTCGTTCAGGAACTTGATCAGCTTCTTGGCCTTGTCGCTCTCGGCTTCGAACTCGATGCCGGCGTAGATGTCCTCGGAGTTCTCGCGGAAGATCACCATCGAAGTCTTCTCCGGCTCCTTGACCGGGCTGGGCACGCCCTTGAAGTA
>JANMSR010000214.1:0-1770 GCA_031389565.1 Burkholderiales bacterium | reverse complement strand
CTGCCGCATGGCTATGAAGACAACGACAAGCTGTTCACGGTCGGCGAATCGTATTTCGGCATGGCCGGCACCACCGCGCACTTCCCGGTGCTGCGCAAGGCGCTGGCTGCGCTGCCGCCCGAGGAGCTGAAGCTCGCCTCGCGCGACGAGGTTTTCGACACCTTCCTCAAGCTGCATCCGAAGTTGAAGGAGCAGTACTTCCTCAACCCCAAGGAAGAAGACGCCGACCCCTACGAGAGCAGCCAGTTCACGGTGCTGATCGCCAATGCGCAGGGCCTGTTCGGCGTTTACTCGTACCGCGAGGTGTTCGAGTTCGAACGCTTCTGGGCCATCGGTTCGGGCCGCAGCTTCGCGCTCGGCGCGATGTACGCCGGCTACGACAAGATGAAGTCTGCGCGCGAGATCGCCTCGCTGGGCGTCGAAGCGGGCAACGAATTCGACAAGAACTCGGCCGCACCGGTGCGGCTTTACACCCTCAAGCTCAAGGTCTGAACGCCATGGCTCTGATCGAAATCCAGGTTCCCGACATCGGCGACTTCAAGGACGTCGCAGTCATCGAGGTGCTGGTCAAGCCCGGCCACACCGTGAAGGTCGAACAATCACTTGTCACCGTCGAGAGCGACAAGGCTTCGATGGAGATCCCGTCGTCGCACGCCGGCACGGTGAAGGAACTGCGGGTCAAGGTCGGCGACACGGTCAACCAGGGCTCGGTGCTGCTGGTGTTGGAGGCGGCCACGACGCAGGCTGCGGCTGCCGCACCGGCCAAGCCCGCTGCGGCATCATCGGCTGCGCAGGGCGCGCCCGTACCCGCGGCCGCCAGCGATGCAGTGGGCGCTGACCTCGAATGCGACATGCTGGTGCTCGGTGCCGGCCCGGGAGGCTATTCCGCCGCGTTCCGCGCCGCCGACCTGGGCCTGAAGACGGTGCTGGTCGAGCGCTTCCCCGTCCTCGGCGGCGTGTGCCTGAACGTCGGCTGCATCCCGAGCAAAGCGCTGCTGCATGTGGCCGCGGTGATGGACGAGGTCCATCACTTCGCCGAACTCGGCGTGTCCTTCGGCAAGCCGCAGATCGACCTGGCCAAGCTGCTGGCGCACAAGAACAAGGTGGTCGGCAAGCTCACCGGCGGCTTGAGTGCGATGGCCAAGATGCGCAAGGTCACGGTCGTGCAGGGCAGTGGCGAGTTCACCGATCCGAACCACCTCAAGGTTGTGCTGGCCGATGGCAAGGTGCAGACCATCCGCTTCAAGAACGCCATCATCGCCGCCGGCTCCGAGGCGGTGAAGCTGCCCTTCCTGCTGACCCCTGAACTGAGAGACGATCCGCGCGTGATGACCTCGACCGGCGCGCTGGAATTGCGCCAGAAGCCCGAGAAGATGCTCGTTGTCGGCGGCGGGATCATCGGCCTGGAGATGGGCACGGTGTACTCGACACTGGGCGCGCGCCTGGATGTGGTCGAGATGCTCGACGGCCTGATGCAGGGCGTCGACCGCGATCTGGTCCGTGTCTGGCAGAAGTTGAACGCGCCACGCTTCGACCGGGTCATGCTGAAGACCAAGACCGTCGGCGCCGAGGCCAGGAAGGACGGCATCTGGGTGCGGTTCGAAGGCGAAGGTGCGCCGGCCGATCCGGTGCGCTACGACCTGGTGCTGCAGGCCGTCGGTCGCGTGCCCAACGGCAAGAAGATCGGTGCCGACAAGGCCGGTGTCATCGTCGGCGAGCGCGGCTTCATCCCGGTCGATGTGCAAATGCGCACCAACGTGCCGCACATCT
>JANMSR010000179.1:0-11488 GCA_031389565.1 Burkholderiales bacterium | reverse complement strand
GCCTTGGCGCGCGCGGCCAGGGCCTCGGGTTCGAGCGTGCCGTCCGATACCGTCGAGTGGCAATGCAGGTCGGCATTGAGCAGGTGTGTCAGGTGCCGCGTCGGCACGGAACAGGTTGCTACAGTCACGCCTGGATTGTCTCAGGCCGCGCGCAACACCGCCCAGGGCACGGCGCGCTGCTGCGTCTTGCAGCAGCGCTGCGGGTTTGTGCGGCCTTGGACAGCGCCTGGCCTTGCGCACCAATCTTGCTTGCGACCATCGCACGCCGCCGCCGCTTTCAAATCGACCTACCCCATGCCCGCAAACAAACTTCGCCACTTGCCCACTGCCGCCGCGTTGTCGGCCTGCCTGCTGGCCGCGCCCGCCGCGCTGGCCCAGCCCGCTGCACCCGTCGAACAGCAGGTCATCGTCACCGGCTCGGTCGGTGCGCGTGCCGCCGTCGACGCGCCCTACGCCATCAGCGTGATCGACGCCGACACCCTGCGCAGCAGCGGGCCGCTGGTCAACCTGTCGGAAGCGATGGCGCGGGTGCCCGGCCTGGTGGTCGCCAACCGCAACAACTACGCGCAGGATTTGCAGATCAGCGCGCGCGGCTTCGGCGCCCGCGCCGGCTTCGGCGTGCGCGGCCTGCGCCTGTACAGCGACGGCATTCCGGCCTCGATGCCCGACGGCCAGGGCCAGGTCAGCCACTTCGATCTGGCCGGCGCCGAGCGTGTCGAGGTGCTGCGCGGGCCCTTCTCGGTGCTCTACGGCAACAGCTCGGGCGGCGTGATCGCCCTCTTCAGCGCGCCGGTGCGCGAGGGTCGCGTCGAAGGCGGTGTCGATGTCGGCAGCTTCGGCCTGCGCCAGGTGCGTTTCAGTGCCGCGGCGCCGCTGGGCGGCGGCTTCGATCTGCGCGCCTCGGTCGCAGCACTTGAATGGGAGGGCTTTCGGCCGCACAGCGAAGCGCAGAAAAAGAGCGGCAACCTGCGCCTGGGCTTCGAGCGTGGCGCCGACCGCGTGGTGGTGCAGCTCAATGCGCTCGACCAGCCGGCCGACGACCCGCTGGGCCTGGATCGCGGCCAGTTCGACGCCGACCCCTACCAGACCACCGGCCAGGCCACCCAGTTCAACACCCGCAAGACGGCGCGCCAGTTGCAGCTCGGCGCGCAGTGGCGGCACCGCTTCGACGGCGCCGGCCCGCTGCGCGAGAGCAGCTTGATGGCCTACACCGGCCAGCGCTCGGTGGTGCAGTGGCTGGCTATCGCCGCCGGCACGCAGACCAATCCGCCGGGCGGTCCGCGGCACGGCGGTGGCGTGATCGACTTCGACCGCGACTACAACGGCGTCGATGCGCGTCTGGCCTGGCGCTGGGACGGCATCGAGCTGGTCACCGGCGCGGCGCTCGAGCGCCAGCGCGACGATCGCCGCGGCTACCTGAACTACACCGGCACGGTGGCGGCGCCGACTTACGGCGTGATCGGCGAGCCGAAACGCGACGAAACGAATCGCGCCCGCTCGACCGATGTTTATGCCCAGCTCGAAGCCGCGCTCGCCGAGTCGCTGACTGCGACGGCCGGCCTGCGCAGCGGCAAGGTCAAGTTGTCGGCCGACGACCGCTTTCTCGCCAACGGCAATGATTCGGGCCAGCGCGACTTCAAGTACACCAACCCGGTGCTCGGCCTGCGCTGGGCCGTGCAGCCGGGGCTGAACCTCTACGCCAGCGCGGCGCGCGGTTTCGAATCGCCCACACTCGGCGAGCTGGCCTACCGCGCCGACGGCAGCGGCGGCTTCAACACCACGCTGCGGCCGCAACGCAGTCGCCAGTTCGAGCTTGGTGCCAAGTGGCGCATTGCCAGCGTGTCGCTCGACGCCGCGCTGTTCCGCATCGAGGTCGATGACGAGATTGGCGTGGCCACCAACGCCGGCGGCCGCTCGGCGTTCCAGAATGTCGGCCGCACCGAGCGCAGTGGCGCCGAACTGTCGCTGGCCTGGCGCTTCGCGCCGGCCTGGCGAACGCAGCTCAGCCTGACCTTGCTCGACGCGACCTACCGTGATGGCTTCCTGGCCTGCGCCGGCATTCCGTGCAGTGCGCCGACCGTACCTATACCGGCGGGCAATCGCATCGTCGGCTCCCAGCGCGGCAATGCCTTCGTGGAGCTGGTATGGCGGCCCGCGGCGGCCACCGAACTGGCGCTGGAAGTGCGCGCCGCATCTGGCACCGCCGCCAACGACAGCAACACCCAGTTCGCACTGCGCTACGCGCTGGCCAATTTGCGGGCCAGCCAGCGCTACACCTTGGCCGAGGGCGTGACGCTCGAGCTGCTGGCGCGGCTGGACAACCTCGCCGACCGCGTCTACGTCGGCAGCGTGATCGTCAACGACGCCAATGGCCGCCACTTCGAGGCCGGGGCACCGCGCAGTGTGCTGCTGTCTGTGCGCGTGTTTCGAAGCTTCTGATCCGTGCGTCGCCGCGCGGCGCTACAACCCGGCAAGGTAGTGCGCGAGGTTCTCGATATCCGCATCGTTGAGCGTATTGGCGACGCTGGTCATGTTGCCGGCGTCGTTGGTGCGGCGCCTGGCCTTGAAGTCGCGCAGCTGCTTGACGGTGTAGTCGTAGTGCTGGCCGGCCGCGCGCGGAATCTCGTTCTGGCCGGCAAAGCCGCCCATGTGGCACATCGTGCACAGGGTTTCGTCGGCCTTGGCCTTGCCCAGGCGCGCCCTTGCCGGGTCGACCTTGAAGCTCTGTGGCTTGGGCTTCTGCTTGGCGAAGTAGTCGGCCAACTCGCGCATTTCGTCGCGCGACAGGCCGGCCACCATTGGCGACATCTGCGGGTCGCTGCGCCGGCCCTCCTGGAAGTCGCGCAGTTGCAGATACAGGTAGCGCGAAGTCTGGCCCGCCAGGATCGGATTGAGCGTGATCGTTGAATTGCCGCCTTCGCCGTGGCAGGCGGCGCACACGGCGGCCCGGGTCGGCACCTGGGCGATGGCGCAGACGGCTGGGACTGTCAAGGCGAGGGCGACAAATAAAGGTACGAATCTCATGCGCTGCAACTTTGTTGAATCCAGACGTGGATTGTGGCTACAAGAAAAAGCCCCAGCAGCCGAGGGCTGTCGGGGCCTGAGGCAGTCTAGCGGTTCAGGGCAGCGCGAACACGAATACCGAGTTGCCGCGTTTGGAGTCCACCTGGGTGTTGCCCCCTGCGGCCACGGCGATGTACTGCTTGCCCTTGACGGTGTACGACACGGCGGGTGCGTTGACGCCGGCGCCGCATTGGAACTCCCACAGCTTCTTGCCGGTGGCGGCGTCGAAGGCGCGGAACAGGCCGTTGCTCTCGCCGTTGAAGACCAGGCCACCGGCAGTGGCCAGCACGCCGCCGATCAGCGGCTGCTCGGTGTCGAACTTCCAGACCATCTTGCCGGTGTCGATATTCACCGCCGCCAGACGCCCCCACTGCTTCTCGCCCGCGATAGCCTTGAACGCGCCGCCCAGCCAGAGCTTGCCGCCCGGGTACTTGGCCGGCTCGACGTGGTAAGTCATCGGCTGGTGCAGGTTGGCGGCGTAGGCCAGGCGCAGTTTCGGGTTGATGGCCATCGGGCTCCACTCGACGCCACCGTTGGCGCCGGGCAGCATGCGCGCGCCGGAGGTGGTGGGCAAGACCCACATGTTCTCCTGCGGGATCATCGCGTCGCTGAAGCGGATGAGTTCGCCGGTGGCACGGTCGTGCACGTACACATGCCCGGTCTTGCCGCCGTGGATGGCGACCTTGCGCATCTTGCCGTCCTTGCCCTTGGCCTCGGTCAGGATCACCGGTGACACCGCGTCCAGGTCCCACACGTCGTGGGCGATGTACTGGTAGTGCCACTTGTAGTTGCCGGTGTTGAGGTCGATCGCGACCATCGAGTTGGTGTACAGGTTGTCGCCCGGGCGCTCGGCACCGTACAGGTCGGGGCTGGGGTTGCCGGCGACGTAGAACACGGTGTTGGTTTCGAGGTCGACCGCGGGCGCCATCCAGACCCCGCCACCCAGCGTCTTGTAGAAGTCGCCGCCCTTTTCAGCCAGTTGCTTTTTCTCGGCCGCGATGTCGCGCAGCATGTTGCGGCCGGTGGCGTCATTCACCGCCCACACGCCTTCGTGGCCCTTTTCGGGGATCGAGTAATGGGTCCACAGCAGCTTGCCATCGTTGGCGTCATAGGCCTTGACGAAACCGCGCACACCGTACTCGCCACCGTTGGTGCCGATCAAAATCTTGCCGTTCACCGCCACCGGCGCCATCGTCTCGGAGTAGCCGAGCTCAGGGTCGGCGATCTGGGTGCTCCACAGCACCTTGCCGGTCTTGGCGTCGAGCGCGATCAGTTTCGCGTCGAGCGTGCCCATGAACAGACGGTCGCCCAGGATGGCCACGCCGCGGTTGTTGGGGCCGCAGCAGTAGGTGGTGACCGGTCCCTGCTTGTGCTTGTAGTGCCAGAACTGTTTGCCGGTCACGGCGTCGACGGCATAGACATGGTTGTACGAGGTGGTCAGGTACATGATCCCGTCGATGACGATCGGCGCAGTTTCCATTGACTCGAGAACTTCAGTCTGGAACACGAAGGCCGGCTTCAGCTTGGCGACATTCTTGGTGTTGATCTGTGAGGCAGGGTAGTAGCGCGTCTGCGCGTAGTTCATGTTCGAGTGCAGGAAGTTCGCGCCGTCCTTGTCTGCGGCCGTGAGCTTGGCCTGGGCCACCGAAATATTCTTCGGCACCGGCGAGGCGGTGGTGGCAGCCCCACCGCCCTGGACTTCTTGCGCCTGCGCGAAGTTGACGCCAAAGGTGGCCACTGCCGCGGCGGCGGCGAGCAAGGTGCGCCATTGGGGGCGGTGCTGGTTCGAGACGGTCATGGAGGCTCCTCGTTGCTTTTCGAACGCTGCGCTCGGCAATGCCGGGCGCTCCGGAGCGCGGAGGTCCTTGTCAGGATCGCAACCGAAGGCTGTGCAAGAACACGCGCGACAACGAGCTTAGCGAGCGCTAGACTGATTGCAAGTGGTCTTTTACTGCGCGTCGCGTGACGCGCAGGACGACTTTCACAGTGGAGGCTGGTGTCATGCGACTCGTTCCCCCTAGTTTGATGGCCGCGCTTCTGGTCAGCCTGACGTTTCCTGCGGCGGCGCAGCATGCCAGCCACCCCGGCCTCAATGCACAACTGCTGGTGGCCGCGCGCCAGGGCGACCTGGCCACCCTGGGCCGGGTACTCGAAAAGGGCGCGGCGCCTAACTCGCGCAACCGTCTGGGCAAGACCAGCCTGCTGATCGCTGCCGAGAAGGGCAACTTGCCGATGGTCGAGCGCCTGCTCGGCGTCGGCGCCGATGCGCAGCAGGCGTCTCTCGATGGCGTGACGCCGTTGATCGGCGCGGCCTACTTCGGCAAAGCCGATGTGGTGCGTCGCCTGCTTGCCGCGGGTGCGCGCACAGAGCCGGTCGATCGCATGGAGCGTTCAGCAATGGTCTACGCTGCTGCGCTCGGCCATGTCGAAGTGGCGCAGGCGCTGCTCGCGCACGGCATTGCCGTCGACACACCGTATGCGAACCGCCTGACCGCGCTGATGTGGGCCGCCGGCCAGGGGCAGGGCGACGTGGTCAAGCTGTTGCTTGCCCGCGGCGCGCACGCCGAGTTGCGCGACGACCGCGGGCTCACCGCCGCCCAGATCGCGCGAGAGGCGGGGCATGTCCCAGTGGCAACGCTGCTCGAAACAAAGTCCTGATCGATCGATCCTGTCGTGACTCAGCGCGTGAGGCCGAGGCGCTCGACGTTGCGCTTCTCGGCGGCGTAGGCCTCGCGCATCGCGCGGCCGTAGTCCTCGGGGCCGAGGTAGGCCAGCTCCTGGTCGTACTTGGCCAGCTCAGCGACGTGCAGCGGGTCGAACATCGCGGTCTTGAACGCGTCGTGCAGGATCCGCACAATCGGGCCAGGCACGCCGCGCGGCCCCGCCAGACCGTAGGGCGACGCAGCGACGATGCCGTGGCCGAGTTCCTTTAGCGTGGGCACCTGCGGCCAGCGTCGGGTGCGTTGCTCGCCGAATGTGACCAGCAGGCGCAGTTTCGCGCTGTCGACGAAGGGTGCGAAGCCGTTGGAGTTGACGCCGACCATGACCTGGCCCGAAGACACCGCGATCATCTGTTCGGCCGTGCCCTTGTAAGGCACATGCACGTAGGACAGGCCGCGGCGCGCGAACAGTTCGTCCATCACCAGGTGGGGCGTCGTGCCGACGCCATTGGTGGCCACAGTCAGCTCGCCGGGGCGCACTTGCGCCCACGCGAACAGGTCGTCGAGTGCGCGCAGCGGGCTGACCGCCGGCACCACGATGCCGAAGCTGACGCCACTGATCTGGATGATTGGCGTGGTGTCGCGAATCGGGTCCCAGGAGACTTTCTGAGTCCACGGGGCGCGAAACACGGGCTGCGGCATTTGCGCGATCGTGTAGCCATCGGGTGCGGCCTGCTGCAGGACCGGCATCACCAGTGTGCCGCCGGCACCGCTGCGGTTTTCGATCAGCACCTTCTGGCCCAGAGTGCGGCCGGCCAGTTCGGTCAGCAATCGCATCGTCAGATCGGTGGCGCCAGCGGCGGGCCATGGCAGCCACAAACTGATCGGGCGTGTCGGAAAGCCCTCGCCGGGTTGCGCCCGCGACTGTGCGGCCAGCAGGCCCACGCTGGTCGCGCCCAGCATGCGCAGCCACAGCCGGCGCGTGGCGCTCGGCGTAATTTCGGCGGCGCTCTTCATGGCACCCCGCCTGACCGCTTGGCCAATTGGCCGAATCCGCGCTGCGGGTCGTAGCCCCAGCAGGCGAGGGCGAAGCAAATCGCCAGGGTGGCCAGCACGACCCATGGCGCCAAACCCGGATCCTGGCCATAAAGTGAAAAGCGCAGCCACTCGACAGCGTGAGTGAATGGGTTCAGGCGCGCCAGCTCGAAGACCCAGCGCGCGCCGGCCTCCTCCAGTTTCCAAAGTGGATACAGAGCGGTGGAGATGAAGTACATCGGAAAGATGACAAAGTTCATCGTGCCGGCGAAGTTCTCCAGCTGCTTGATGTGCACCGACAGCAGCAGGCCCAGCGCGCCGAGCATCAGCGCGGCGGCGGTGGCCGCCAACAACACGTGCGCCATGTGCGCCGGCGAGCCGAGCACCGGCAACTCAGTGCCCAACAGCGCTGCAACGATTACGAAGGCGGCGGCCTGCGCCAGCGAGAGCACGGCGGTGGCGATGAGTTTGGACAGCAGGATCCACCAGCGTGGCAGTGGCGCTGTGAGCAGCAGCCGCATCAGGCCCATCTCGCGGTCATAGACCATCGCCAGGCTCGACTGCATGCCGTTGAACAGCAGCACCATGCCGACCAGGCCCGGCGCGATGTATTCGTCGTACGGGATGTAGGTCTCGTACGGCGGAGCGATGGCCACGCCGAAGACATTGCGAAAGCCCGCCGCGAACACCGCCAACCAGAGCAACGGGCGCACCAGCGCCGACACGAGGCGGCCATACTGGCGCACGAACTTCATCAGCTCGCGCATCACGATGGCTCGCATTGCTTGAAAGGCGTGGTTCATGGCCGACGCGCCGTGCAAAGCTTTTCCGGTCCATCGGCGCCGAGCGTATCCAGGGCGTTGCGAGGGTGCAGGATGCCGTCGATCGGTGCACTGCCGATCACGCCCTGGCCGTCGCTGAGCAGCAGCGGCTGGCGCAGCTGGCCGTCCCAGGCGCGAAAGCTCAGGCTCACGCCTTTGGAGCCGTCGAGATCGTGGCTGGCCAAGGCCTTGGCCAACGCAACTGCCGGCCCCTTGGGTGCTGCAATGGCCGCGGCCACGAGGGCGCGGCCGGCCATCCACGCTGCCCAGTCGTGCGCCGTCATAGGCCGCTGCGCAGCCTTGGCGAACCGGCGCACCACCTGCGGTGCACCGAAGCGCTCGAACTGCGCATGCCATGCCAACGCAGCCAGCCCAGCGTCGCCGACCACCGGTCGCGGCAGCGCGGTGCGGTAGGGCAAGGTGCGCGCGAACTCGCCGTCACTGTCGACGACCCAGACCGCGTCGTAGGCGATGCCACCGGTCAGCAGCAACGGGTTAGCGAGTTGGCGCTCTCGCGGGTCGGCCGACAGCTTGAAGGGCTTGCTCGCTGCGAGCTTCAAGCCGTAGCGATTGAGCGCCGCCTGCGCGGCGGCTGCGCGCGCGGCGTCGGTGGCGCTGGGGCCCGTGAGCAGCAGCACGCTGCTCCATTTGCGCGCCACCAGCGCCTGCGCCAACGCGTCGGCGCGCATGCGCTCGCTGGGCAACAGGTGCCACAGGTTCACGCGGCAGTCGGCTTCGCGCAGCGAATCGCTGGCGTTGCCGACGTTGAGCACCGGCAGCTTGACGGCGTCGGCGACGGCGCGCGTCCAGTCGGTCGGCAGGTCGGTGAGCAGCACGGCCGCGCCGGCCTTCTCAGCCTGCTGCGCGCTCAGGCGTGCGGCCTCAAGCGTGGCGGCCGTGAGTGTGTCGACCGTGATCGCGCTTCCGGCGGCGTCGAGCTCGAACTTGGCTTCGTCGAGCGCCACCTGCAAGCCGTCGCGCGCCGGGCCGCCGGGGTGCCCAAGGTAGGCGCGTTCGACGCGCGTGCGCTCCAGTCGCGCGTCGTCGGCAGGCACGATCAGCGTCGCTCGCAACGTGGCCGCCGCGGCAGGCCACAGCGCGGCGGCCAGCGCCAGCGCGACAAGCGTTCGCACTGCAATCACTCGACGACCACCGCCTGGTACGGCACGCGCCCCACCGGCACGGTCTTCAAGGCCTTGCCCGATACGACATCAACCACCGTCATGTCGTCCGACAGGCCGTTGACGACGTACAGCCGCGCTTCGGCTTTGTCCAGGCTGACGTTCCAGGCCCGTTTGCCCGCCAGCACCAGCTGCGTAACCTTGCGCCCGCGCACATCGATGAAGGCGACATGGTTGGCGCGACCGAGGCCGACGAAGGCGCGCTGTCCGTCCTTGGTCATGGTGATACCCACCGGCGTGATGTCGGCCGCGCGCGCGCCGGGCACTGCAAAGCGCAGGGTGTGCACGACGCTGTGGTCCTTGGTCGCGACGATGCTGACGCTGGCGTCGAGTTCGTTGGTGACCCACAACTCGGCGCCGTCGGGCGCGAGCGCCATCCGCCGCGGGCGCTTGCCGACCTTGATGTTCTTCGTGACCTTGGCGGTCGCGACATCGATGACGTGGACCATATTCGCCACTTCGGAGGTGACATAGACCGTCTTTCCGTCGGGCGACACCTTGACGCCTTCGGGCTCCTTGCCGACAGCCACCGACTTGAGCTTCTTGCCGCTGGCAATGTCGATTAAGCTGAGCGTGCCTTCGTCTTCGTTGGAGACGAACAGCGTCTTGCCGTCAGGCGAGATGTCAAAGGCCTCGGGGTCGTCGCCGAGCGGCAGGCGGCCGACCGACTTGCGTGTGGCCACGTCGATCACGTCAGCGGCATGCGATTCGCCGCAGGCCACCAGCAGTCGTTTGCCGTCGGGCGCGAGCTGCATGTGGCGCGGGCGCTTGCAGGTCGGCAGGGTGCCCTGCACCGTCAATGTGGCGGCGTCGACCAGCGTGAGCGCGTTGTCCTTCTCGCTCGACACATAGATCAGCGGGGCGCCTGCCGCGTGGCCGACCCACAGGGCCAGCGCGAATGGCGCCAGATAGCGATGCACTGGATTCATGTCTTCGTCTCTCCGCGTGGGGGTGAATCGGTGCGGGCAATGAAACCGGCCTCAAGTGTGGCCTCGCCGAGCGCCGCGGTGACGGCCGCGGGCGTGCCGTCGGCAAGCAGGCGGCCTTGATGCAGTACCAGCACGCGATCTGCGTCGATGGCCTCTGCGACCAGATGGGTCGCCCACAGGACGCAGCTGCCGCGCTCGGCCACGTCGGCGCGCAATGCGGCCAGCAGGTCGCGGCGTGACTTCGGATCCAGGCCGACGCTGGCCTCGTCCATCAGCAGTACGGCCGGCCGGTGCAGCAGCGCGCGCACCAGCTCGACCTTGCGCCGCGTGCCGCCCGAGAGTTCGCGCACCAGGCGCTTGCGTTCGGCCTCGATGCCGAGCGCGGTACAACCGGCGGCGATGCGCTCGGCGGCCACGGCGCGCTGCAGGCCGTGCAGATCGGCATGGAAGCGCAGGTTGCGATCGACGCTGAGGTCCAGATCGAGCGCGGACTGCTGGAACACCACGCCAATGCCGCGCAGGGCCGCCACCGCATCGCGACGGATTGAATGGCCGGCCACCGAGGCTTCACCGGCGTCGGCGACGAACAGACCAGTGAGCAATTGGAACAAGGTCGACTTGCCGGCGCCATTGGGGCCGAGAAGGGCGACGAAGGTTCCGGTGGCCAGCGACAGTGTCAGGCCGTCCAGTGCGACTCGGCTGCCATAACGCTTGCTCAGCCCCTGCAGTTCAACGGCCGGGCTCACAGGCCCACCCGCCCGCGGCAGCATTCCTTGCGGCCGTAGGGTCCTGCAACAAACGTCATGCAGCGATCGTAAGGCCGGCTTTGCGCCGGCGGCTGATTTCTGGCGTGGCCGCGGCCACTCCCGCAGTGCTCGGGGCAGCGGCAAGGGGTGAGCCGCGCGCTCGTGCGTCGCATACAGGGTTTGACCTAGGTAGGCGCAAGTCCTGCCGGTGCTGAAGATAGGTCGGTTCCGGGACGGAGGCGCGCAGGGGTGCGCCGATGCCGCGGATCCACTCAAAGGGACCTTGACCATGCAGAAGACCCTCCACATCAATCCCGAGAAATGCACTGGCTGTCTGCAGTGCGAGATGGCCTGTTCGTTCGAGAACTACGCCACCTACGCGCCGGCCAAGTCGCGCATCAAGGTGTTCGACTTCCACCATACCGGGCGCAAGGTGCCCTACACCTGCACCCAGTGCGACGAGGCCTGGTGCCTGCATGCATGCCCGGTCGAAGCCATCACGCTGGACAAGCTGACCGGTGCCAAGGTGGTCAATGACGCCACCTGCGTCGGCTGCAAGGTGTGCACCATCGCCTGCCCCTTCGGCACCATCAACTACGTGCAGGAAACCGGCAAGGTGCAGAAGTGCGATCTGTGCGGCGGCGACCCGGCCTGCGCCACGGCCTGCCCGACCGGCGCGATTACCTACGTCGACGCCAACTGGACGGGCCTGAACAAGATGCAGGCCTGGGCCGACAAGCTCGGCAACCAACCCTCAGCGTAAGGAGAACTCACATGTCCTGGGCTGGAAAAATTCTTCGTGTCAACCTGAGCGCGGGTACGGTCAAGTCCGAACCGCTGAACATGAGCTGGGCCAAGGCCTACCTGGGCTCGCGTGGCCTGGCCACCAAGTACATCGTCGAGGAGGTCGATCCCAAAGTCGATCCGCTGTCGCCGCAGAACAAGCTGATCTGGGCCACCGGTCCGCTGACCGGCACCATGGCCTCCACCGGCGGGCGCTACACGGTGGTCACCAAGGGCCCGCTCACCGGCGCTATCGCCTGTTCCAACTCC
>JANMSR010000175.1:0-22898 GCA_031389565.1 Burkholderiales bacterium | reverse complement strand
GGTCGTGCCCTGGTCGCTCTGCTTCTCGCCGATGGCGCCGAAAATCGTCGGGTGCAGCACCTTCTTGCCGGTGTTGATGAACTCGACGAAGCCCTTGACGCCGCCGGCGAAGGCGAAGGTGTCTTCCTTGTTGTTGCGCTCGTCGACCAGGCGGATCTTGACGCCATTGTTCAGAAAGCTCAGCTCACGCAACTTCTTGGCGATGATGTCGTAGTGAAAATCGATGTTGGAAAAGATCTCCAGGTCGGGCAGGAAATGCACCTCGGTACCGCGCTTCTCGGTCTCGCCGGTAATCTTCATCGGGCTCACGTCGAAGCCGTCGCGCTGCTCGACCAGGCGCTCTTGCGGCACGCCCTGGCGGAACTCCATGTAGTGCACCTTGCCGTCGCGGCGTACCGTCAGGCGCAGCCACCTCGACAGGCCGTTGACGCAGCTCACGCCCACGCCGTGCAAGCCGCCCGAGACCTTGTAGCTGTTCTGGTTGAACTTCCCGCCGGCATGGAGCTCGGTCAGCGCGATTTCGGCCGCACTGCGCTTGGGCTCGTGTTTGTCGTCCATCTTCACGCCGGTGGGAATGCCGCGGCCGTTGTCGGTGACGCTGATCGAGTTGTCGGTGTGAATGGTGACGACGATGTCGTCGCAATGGCCGGCCAGTGATTCATCGATCGAGTTGTCGACCACCTCGAAGACCAGGTGGTGCAGGCCAGTGCCGTCCGACGTGTCGCCGATGTACATGCCTGGGCGCTTACGCACCGCTTCCAGGCCTTCGAGGATCTGGATCGCGCCCTCGCCATAGGCGTCGGAGTGTTGTTGTGGGGTCGGTTGCGTTTCGGTCATCGGTCGTTTCGTTGCATCTGAAAAAGCCGAAGCGGGCTCGCAGCCCGCTCGGTGGTCGAAGTGCTTGCGGGGCGCTAGATGCGCATGGGCATCACGACGTACTTGAAACCGGGTTGCTCCGGCAGCGTGAACAGCGCGCTCGAACTCGTGTCCTGCAATTCGAGCTTGACCATCTCGACATTGGCATTGGCCAGTGCATCGATCAGGTAGGTGACGTTGAAGCCGATCTCGATCGCATCACCGGCGTAGTCGATCTCGAGTTCTTCCTTGGCTTCTTCCTGTTCGGCATTGGAAGATGAAATGCGCAGCGTGCCGGGCTCGATGTTCACGCGCACGGCCTTGAACTTCTCACTGGTCATGATTGCCGCGCGTTGCAGGCTCGACAGCAGCGGTGCACGGCCCAGCGTTACCGAATTTTTGTGATTCTTCGGCACCACGCGGTTGTAGTCGGGGAACTTGCCTTCGACCAGCTTGGTGACGAACTCCATGCCCGAGAAAGCGAACTTGGCCTGGTTGCCGGCAAAGCGCATCTCGATCGGCGTGTCTTCGTCCTTCAACAGGCGTTGCAACTCGAGTACGGTCTTGCGCGGCAGGATCACTTCCTGTTTGGGCATGTCAACCTCGAGCGTGGCCTGGGCCAGCGCCAGCCGGTGGCCGTCGGTCGCGACCAGGGTCAACAGCTTGCCTTCGGCGACGAACAGGATGCCGTTGAGGTAGTAGCGGATATCGTGCACCGCCATCGCAAAGTGCACCTGGTTGATCAAGCCGCGCAGCGTCTGCTGAGGCACCGCAAAAGCCGGGCCGAAGTCGACCGCTTCGTTGACCAGCGGGAAGTCTTCGGCCGGCAGCGTCTGTAGCGTGAATCGACTCTTGCCGCCTTGCAGCGTCAGCTTGTTCTGGGCGGAACTCAGCGTCACCATCTGGTCGGCAGGCAGCGTGCGCAGGATGTCGATCAGCTTGCGGGCACCGACCGTGGTTGAAAAGTTGCCCGCGTCCCCGCCGAGTTCGGCCTGGGTGCGAACCTGGATTTCCAGATCGCTGGTGGTGAACTCGACCTGGCCAGCGTTCTTGCGCAGCAGCACGTTGGCCAGGATCGGCAACGTATGACGGCGCTCGACGATGCCCGCCACAGCTTGCAAAGCACCGAGCAGTTTTTCTTGCGCTGCTTTGAGCACGATCATGTTGTGTTCCTCTTTAGTACCTGATCTTATTGGTAGTGCTAGTAGAGCCGGACCGATTCTGTGGAGAAGGCTATTTTCGCCTGATCCATCAAAGGCTTAGGTCCCGATGAACCCTGTGCGCCGAGGCCTCGTTTGTGGTCTGGTCGGAAGACAACAACTTTGCTGACGAGGCCTGGCCTGTGGATGACAGGGTGTTTGCGCAAAAGTTGTCCCCAGCGTTGTCACTTGACAGCGGCATATTCCTCAGCCCTTCAGCGTTTGTTCGAGCACGTGCAATTGCTGGTTGAGTTCGGTGTTCTTCTGCCGCTCGCCACCGATCTTGCGCACCGCGTGCAACACAGTCGTGTGGTCGCGGCCGCCGAAGTTGTCGCCGATCTCGGGCAGGCTCTTTTGTGTCATCTCCTTGGCCAGGTACATCGCGATCTGGCGCGGCCGGGCGATGCTTGCCGGGCGCTTCTTGCTGTACATGTCGGCGACCTTGATCTTGTAGAAATCGGCGACGGTCTTCTGGATGTTTTCGACCGAGACCTGCCGGTTCTGGATCGACAGCAGGTCCTTGAGCGCTTCGCGGGCCAGCGCAATGTTGATCTCCTTTTGCGAGAAGCGCGAATAGGCCAGCACCTTGCGCAATGCCCCTTCGAGTTCGCGCACGTTGGCGCGCACGTTCTTGGCAATGAAGAAGGCCACGTCTTCGGGCATCGGCGAGCCTTCGGCATCGGACTTGCGGATCAGGATCGCCACGCGCATTTCCAACTCGGGCGGCTCGATGGCAACCGACAGCCCGGCGTCGAAGCGGCTGGTCAGGCGTTCGTCGATGTCGACCAGCCCCTTCGGGTAGGTATCGCTGGTCATGATGATGTGCGCCCGTTTGACCACCAGGGCCTCGAAGGCGTTGAAGAACTCCTCCTGGGTGCGGTCCTTGCCGGCGAAGAATTGCACGTCGTCGATCAGCAGCAGGTCCAGCGAGTGGTACTTGGCCTTCAACTCGTCGAAGGTCTTGCGCTGGTAATTCTTGACCACGTCGCTGATGAACTGCTCGGCGTGCAGGTACAGGATGCGCGCATCGGGGCGGTCCTTCAGCAGCGCGTTGCCCACGGCATGGATCAGGTGGGTCTTGCCCAGGCCGACGCCGCCGTAGATGAACAGCGGGTTGTACATCTGGCCGGGTGCGCCCGCGACGTGCAGCGCGGCGGTGCGCGCCATCTGGTTGGCGCGGCCCGCCACCAGGGTGTCGAAGCTCAGCGCAGCGTTCAGTCGGTGCTGCGGCAGTGTGACCGTTGCCGCCCGGGTCGGGGCCAGGATGACGTGGTTCGCGGTGCTGCCCTGGGTAGAGGCCCCGACCGGGCCCGCCGAAGAAGCCCTCGGCAGCGCCTCACGAGGCGCCAGCTGCAGGTCCAGCTTGACCGGCTTGCCGGCCAGGCCGCTCAACACGCCTTCGATGCGCGCGGCGTACTGCGAGCGGATCCAGTCGAGCTTGAAGCGATTGGGCACGCGCAGCGAGACCACGGTCGATCCGGCAGCGTCGGTGACATTGCTCACCTCGGCGGGCGGTAGCGGCCGGATCCACGTATTGAATTGCTGTTCAGGCAGTTCGGCAGCCAGTTGCGTGCAACCGCGCTGCCAGAGGTCATCGCTCATTGTGGACAAGTTCTTCTAGAGCGGCCGGATTGTAGACCATGCCGGCCCGGGCAGACGCGGTTATCCACAGCGGGCGGGCGCGCGTCAAGCCCCGCACCTGCCCCGTCTTTGTGAGGCAAATCGTTGACCGGAAACGGCTTTTTTGCTGTAATCGCGGGTTTCCCTGATTCCAGCCCTCACAACATCCAGGCCCAGCCATGAAACGCACGTACCAAGCCTCGAAGACCCGACGCGCCCGCACCCACGGCTTTCTGGTTCGCATGAAGAGCCGTGGTGGCCGCGCGGTGATCGCTGCACGCCGCGCCAAAGGCCGCAAGCGCCTGGCCGTCTGACACCGACTGCGCAGGCTCGTTTGCCTGGCGCGCCGAGCCCGATGGTCCGCAGTGCACTGGTGGCAGCCCCATCCGGCCGAGGCGCCACTCAGCCCGCGTGGCGCAGTCTGAGCAAGGCCGACTTCGCTGCCGCGCTGGCCGCGCCGGTCTTGGCTAAAAGCCCGCATTTTGTGCTGCACCATCTGGCAGCGGGCCCCGCTTCGGCCGTCGGGCGTCATCGCGGACCGGTTATGCCAGAGATATCAACAGATGCTGCACCAAAGTCGGCACGTTCTGTGGATAACATCGGCCCAGCCGAGACTTGGTGGCTCGCACTCATGGTCCCGAAACGCCATGCTCGGCGCGCGGTGACGCGCAACCTGCTCAAGCGCCAGATGCGCGCGCAGGCCGCCGGCCATCGCCACCAGCTAGCTCCCGGCCAGTGGCTGATCCGGCTGCGGGCGCCGTTCGACGTGCGCCGGTTTGCCAGTGCCGCATCGGCCCTGTTGCGCAAGGCCGCCCGCTGCGAGCTCGAACAGATGTTCGCCGGAGCCTTGCGGGCATGAACCCCGACTGCCACGGCCTTGGGCTCTGGCCGCGCCGCCTGCTGGCGCTGCCTGTGCGCGCGTACCGGTTCTTTCTCAGCCCCTGGCTCGGCAGCGCCTGCCGCTTCGAGCCCACCTGTTCACGCTACGCGCTCGACGCGCTGGAGCAGCATGGCGCCGCGGCCGGCAGCTACCTTGCCGCGCGCCGCGTGCTGCGCTGCCATCCCTGGTGCAACGGCGGCCTGGATCCCGTGCCACCTGCTGCACAGCCCCGAATCCTTTGACCAAGAGTCTTTCATGACCGATATCCGTCGCACCCTGCTGTGGGTGGTGTTCACCATGTCGCTGGTTCTGTTGTGGGACGCGTGGAACAAGCACACCGGCCAGCCGTCGATCTTCGGACCGTCGAGCGCGCGGCCGGCAGCTTCGGCGCCGCCGCTCATGGCCCCGGCGTCGCAGGTCGGCATCCCGGCGCCGGTGGCGACCGCGGTGCCCGGCCCGCCCGCGACCGCCAGCAATGGAGCGGCCACGACGACCGGCGCCGTACCGGCCGCTGCCGCTCGCGCGCCGGGTGAGCTGGTCGTCATCAGCACCGAGTTGGTCAAGGCCAGCTTCGACAGCAACGGCGGCAACCTGGTGCGGTTGGAGTTGCTGCGCCACGCCGACGTCGAGGACCGCCAGCGCCGCGTGCTGTTGTTCGACCAGAGCGCTGAGCGCTCCTACGCGGCGCAAAGCGGGCTGGTGGCCACCCAGCCCGGTGTCACGCTGCCGAACCATTACTCGGCGATGAAGCGCGTGCCCGGCGCGGCGACGCTCGGCGAGGGTGCCAACGAGCTGCAGCTTCGCTTCGAGAGCAGTGGCGAAGGCGGCGTGACGCTGGCCAAGACCTACACCTTCAAGCGCGGCGACTACAGCATCGGCGTGCGCCACGAAGTGCAGAACAACAGCCCGGCGGCAGTCGCCGCACAGTTGTACCTGCAGCTCGCCCGCGACGGCAACCCGCCGCGCGGCGAATCGTCGTTCTACTTCACCTTCACCGGCCCGGCGATCTACACCGAAGCCAAGAAGTTCGAGAAGATCGACTTCAAGGACATCGAGAAAGGCAAGATCGCGCACGCCACCAGCGCCAGCGACGGCTGGGTGGCAATGGTCCAGCACTACTTCACTTCGGCCTGGCTGGTGCCGGCCGGCACACCGCGCGAGTTCCGCACCGCCAAGGTCTCGAACAACCTGTACTCGGTGGCGATGGTGCTGCCGCTGGGTGAGATCGCGGCGGGCACGACCCGGACTATCGACGCGACGCTGTTTGCCGGGCCGCAGGAGGAAAACAAGCTCGCCGAGCTGGCGCCGGGGTTCGATCTGGTCAAGGACTACGGCTGGTTCACCGTGCTCGCCAAGCCACTGTTCTGGTTGCTCGACCAACTCAACAAGGTGCTCGGCAACTGGGGCTGGTCGATCGTCGCGCTGGTGGTGCTGTTGAAGATCGCTTTCTACTGGCTCAACGCCAGCGCCTACCGTTCGATGGCCAAGATGAAGGCCGTCGGCCCGCGCGTGTCCGACCTGCGCGAGCGCTACAAGGACAAGCCGCAGTTGATGCAGCAGGAAATGATGCGCATCTACCGCGAGGAGAAGGTCAATCCGCTCGGCGGCTGCCTGCCGATCCTGGTCCAGATGCCCTTCTTCATCGCGCTGTACTGGGTGCTGCTGTCGTCGGTGGAAATGCGCAACGCGCCGTGGATCGGCTGGATCACCGACCTGTCGGCGAAGGACCCCTGGTTCATACTGCCGGTGCTGATGACCGCGTCGTCGCTGTTCCAGGTCTGGTTGAACCCGACCCCGGCCGACCCGATGCAGGCCAAGATGATGTGGATGATGCCCTTGATCTTCGGCGTGATGTTCTTCTTCTTCCCGGCCGGCCTGGTGCTGTACTGGTTGACCAATAACATCCTGTCGATCGCCCAGCAGTGGGCCATCAACCGGCAACTCGGCGTCAACAAGTAGCGCTCGAACAATCAACCTGCGGCCGGCGTGAACACCGCACGCTTGCGGGGGGTCTGCCGCGATTCGGGGGTTGAGTCGGCGCCTGGTTACGCCGACCATGCAGCCATGCGGGGTTGACCCGGCGCGACTCGCAAGAGCCCTCCGCCGATTCAGGAGCGTTTCACTTCACTCCCCCCGCGCCATCTGCCCCGAAGGCACCGCAGCGACAATAGCGCGGTGCCTTCTTCATTGCCGCTGCCGCAAGACCCGATCGTTGCGATCGCCACCGCCCCCGGCCGCGGCGCGGTGGGCATCGTGCGGGTGTCGGGGCGCGGCCTGCAAGCGCTGATCGAGGCCCTCGCCGGCCGGGCACTGACGCCGCGCCTGGCGCATTACGTGGCCCTGCGCGACGGGCGAGGCGAGGCCATCGATCAAGGGCTCGCGATCCACTTCCCGGCGCCGCATTCCTACACCGGCGAAGACGTGCTCGAGCTGCAGGCGCATGGCGGTCCCGTCGTGCTGCAACTGCTGCTGGCGCGCTGCCTCGAAACGGCGGCCGAGGTCGACGCCACGACCGGGCGCCCACGCCTGGCCCACCTGCGCCTGGCCCAACCCGGCGAGTTCACGCAGCGCGCGTTTCTCAATGGCAAGCTGGACCTGGCCCAGGCCGAAGCCGTGGCCGACCTGATCGACGCCGGCACCGAAGCCGCGGCGCGCTCTGCCACCCGCTCGCTCGGCGGCGCGTTCTCGCGAGAAATCGGGGCCCTGGCCGCACGCATCGTCGAGTTGCGCACCCTGGTCGAAGCGACGCTCGATTTCCCCGAAGAAGAGTTCGATTTTCTCGAACGCGCCGACGCGCGCGGCCGGCTGGCCGCCATCGTCGCCACACTCGAAGGCGTGCTCGACCGCACACGCCAGGGCGCGCTGCTGCGCGAAGGCATGACGGTGGTGCTGGCCGGCCAGCCCAATGTGGGAAAAAGCTCGCTGCTCAACGCCCTGGCCGGTGCCGAGCTGGCCATCGTCACGCCGATCGCCGGCACCACGCGCGACAAGATCGGCCAGACGGTCCAGATCGAAGGCGTGCCGGTACACGTGATCGACACCGCGGGGCTGCGCGATGCCGCGGCGTCGCCCGACGAAGTCGAGCGCCTCGGCATCGCCCGCAGTTGGGCCGAGATCGAGCAGGCCGACACGGTCGTCTTCCTGCACGACCTGACGCGCGCGGGCGAGCCCGGCTACGAAGCCGGCGACGCGGCCATCGCCGCGCGGCTGCAACTGAGCGACAGCTCGCGCGTGCTGCATGTCTTCAACAAGAGCGATGCCGCGGCGACGCAGCCCGCTGCAGGCCTGCGCCTGTCGGCACGCACCGGTGAGGGCCTGAACGACTTGCGCCGCAGCCTGCTCGAACGCGCCGGCTGGCACGCCAGCCCCGAAGGCGTGTTCATCGCCCGCACCCGTCATGTGCAAGCCTTGCAGCGCACCGCTGCGCACGTCGCGCAGGCGCAGGCGCAGGCGCAGGCGGCACGCGCCGACGCCGCGCTCGACCTGCTGGCCGAAGAGCTGCGCCTGGCCCACAACGCACTCGGTGAGATCACCGGCGCCTTCAGCGCCGATGACTTGCTCGGCGAAATCTTCGGTCGCTTCTGCATCGGCAAGTAACTCTCGCGACCTCCCGGTGCGCCAGGCGACCAACGGCCGTCGCGCAGCGATCAACGGGACCGATAGGCGAGGCGCCCCCTCCTCCAGAGGTTGTGGCGGGCGCCGACGGCTTCGATAATCGACCCGCAGGGCACGGACTGCGCCCTGCACCACTGCTCCGATGGACATCCAGGATCTCTTCGACGCCGTGCATTCGCTCAACGCCAGAGACGCGTTCAAGCCGCGCTTGACGCTCGCGCAATGGCGCTTGCTGCAGCCGTTCCTGACGCGCCACGAAATCCGCGCCGGCGACTTGCTGCTCAGGCAGGCCGACTGCGACCGCACGCTGTACCTGCTCGAACGCGGCACGATGCAAGTGTTCGTCAGCAACGCCAAGCCCGGCGTGTCGCGGCTGTCGATCCTGCACGCAGGGGCGGTGGTCGGCGAAGCCGGCCTGTTCAGCGACCAGCCGCGGATGGCCAATGTCGAGGCCATGACGGCGTGCGTCGTCTGGGCCCTGCGCGGCCCGCGCCTGGAAGAGTTGATTGCACGCAATCCGCCGCTGGCCCTCGAACTGGTGCGCGCGGCGGCGGCCGTGATGGGCGTGCGCATGCGCGCCAACATCGAGCTGGGCCAGGCCGTCAGTTGAAGCACCCCAGGGCGCCCAACCGTCGGGCTCGGTGCGGATGGGCCTTTTGATGCGGGCGGCGGGTCGCGGAACTCGGCAGCGCACGGCAGGGCGCCGCGAGGGGCCACTCCGGTTCAGCCGTGCAGCAACTTGGCCTCGGCCAGTGCCAGCGCCTCGGGCAGGCCCGACAGCACCAGCGTGTCGCCGGCCGCGAGTTGCATCGCGTCGTGGGCCGCCTGCACCTGGCCGGCAGCGCGGCGCACCGAGACGACCTGCACGCCCACCGCGGCCAGTGCCTGGTCGGCCAGCGCCCGGCCCAGGCACGGCGCGGCCAGCGGCAGCGTCACGCTGAGCAGGCGGGCTTGCAGCAGCTCCTCCACGGTGTCGTCGTCGGCGCCGTGGAAGTAGCCACGCAACAAACCATAGCGCGCGTCCCGGGCGTCGCGGGTGATGCGGATGACGCGGCGCATGGGCACGCCGACCAGGGCCAGCGCGTGGCTGGCCAGCATCAGCGAGCCTTCGATGGCTTCGGGCACGACCTCGGTGGCGCCGGCCGCCTTCAGGCGATCGAGGTCGGTGTCATCGACGGTGCGCACCACCACCGGCACCTGCGGCGCGTGCGAGCGCACGACCTGCAGGATCTTCAGCGCCGAGGGCGTGTCGGGGTAGGTCACGACCACCGCGCTGGCGCGGGCCAGGCCCGCGGCCATCAGGCTGCGCAGTCGCGCCGCGTCGCCGAAGACCACGCTCTGGCCGGCGGCGGCGGCCTGGCGCACGCGGTCGGGGTCGAGGTCCAGGGCCATGTAGGGGATGTGTTCGCCGTCGAGCAACCGGGCCAGGTTCTGGCCGCTGCGGCCGTAGCCGCAGATGATGACGTGGGCCTCGCTGGCGATCGACTTCTTGGCGATCGTCGTCAGCGCCACCGACTGCAGCATCCAGTCGGTGGCCGATAGCCGCGCCACGATGCGGTTGCTGACCATCACGATGAAAGGCGTGGCCAGCATCGACAGCACCATGCTGGCCAGCACCGGGCTGACCCACTGCGGCGCCACCAGGCCGCCGTCGGCGCCGAGCGTCAGCAGCACGAAGCCGAACTCGCCGGCCTGTGCCAGGTACAGGCCGGTGCGCAGCGCGGTGCCGGGTGCCGTGCCGAAGGCGCGCGCCAGCAGCGCCACCAGCGCCGCCTTGGCCAGCACTGGCGCGGTTGTCAACAGCAGCACCAGCAGCCACTGGTCGAGCACCGGCCGCCAGTCGAGCTTCATGCCGATGGTGATGAAGAACAGGCCGAGCAGCACGTCGTGGAAGGGCCGGATGTCGGTCTCGACCTGGTGCTTGTACTCGGTCTCGGCCACCAGCATGCCGGCGACGAACGCGCCCAGGGCGAGTGACAGGCCGGCGCGCTCCGTGAGCCAGGCCAGGCCCAGCGTGACCAGCAAAAGGTTGAGCACGAACAGCTCTTCGCTCTTGCGCCGGGCCACCAGGGTCAGCCACCAGCGCATCGCCTGCCGGCCACCGGTGAGCAGCAACGCCAGCAACGCCGCCGCCTTCAACAGCGCCCAGCCCAGGGTGACCGCCATGTCGCCGCCAGACGTTCCGAGCGCCGGAATCAGCACCAGCAGCGGCACCAGGGCCAGGTCCTGGAACAGCAGAACGCCCATCACGCGCTTGCCATGCTCGGACTCGAGCTCGAGCCGGTCGGCCATCAGCTTGACGACGATGGCGGTGGACGACATGGCCATCGCGCTGCCGAGCACCAGCGCGCCGCCGTAACCCAGCTCCCAAGGCCGCGCGGTGAACGAGAACAGCCAGATCAGCAGCGCGTTGCCAACCAGCGCGCCGGCAATCGTCAACACCACCTGCGACAGGCCGAGGCCGAACACCAGCGAGCGCATCGCGCGCAGCTTGTGCAGGTTGAACTCGAGCCCGATCACGAACATCAGGAACACCACGCCGAACTCGGCCAGGTACTTCACCGCCGCCGAGTCCCTGGCCAGCGCCAGCGCGTTGGGACCGATCAGCACGCCGACGGCCAGATAGCCCAGGATCGGCGGCAGCTTCAGCGAGCGGCAGACCACCACGCCGAGCACCGCGGCCATCAGGTAGAGCAGAACGAGTTCGAGGGTCGAAGCCATCTGTTGCGTGTCGTCGCCGGCCGCAGGCGCTGTGCCTGCGGCCTAGAATCGCGCGCCTAGTAAACCACGACTGCCGTGACCGCCAGCCCCGCGCCTTCCCCGTCGTTCGATGCCGCGCGCGCGCTGAGCCTGGCCGCGCAGACGCTGGACATCGAGGCCGCGGCGCTGAGCAGCGCCAAGGCGCGGCTGGGCGACGGCTTCGTGCGTGCCGTGGCCGCGGTGCTGGCGTGCCGCGGCCGCGTGGTCGTGATGGGCATGGGCAAGAGTGGCCATGTGGGGCGCAAGATCGCCGCCACGCTGGCCTCGACCGGCACGCCCGCGATGTTCGTGCACCCGGCTGAAGCCAGCCACGGCGATCTCGGCATGGTCACCGACCAGGACCTCGTGCTGGCGATCTCCAACTCCGGCGAGAGCGACGAGTTGAACGTCATCCTGCCGGTGTTGAAGCGCCTGCACGTGAGCCTGATCGCGATGACCGGCAAGCCCGACTCGACGCTCGGCCGGCACGCCGACATGGTGATCGAATCCACCGTCGAGCAGGAGGCCTGCCCGCTCAACCTCACGCCCACCGCCAGCACCACTGCGCAGATGGCGCTCGGCGACGCGCTCGCCGTGGCCCTGCTCGATGCGCGCGGTTTTCGCGAGGAAGATTTCGCGCGCTCGCACCCGGGCGGCGCGCTCGGCCGCAAGCTGCTGCTGCATGTGCGCGACCTGATGCGCAGCGGCGACGCACTGCCGCGGGTCGGCCCCGACGCAAGCTTTACGACCATGCTGCGCGAGATGACCGGCAAGGGCCTGGGACTGACCGCGATCGTCGGCGAGGGAGACCAGGTGCTCGGCATCTTCACCGACGGCGACCTGCGCCGGCTGATCGAACGCGGCGCGGACCTGCGCGCACTGATCGCCCGCGACGTGATGCACGCCAACCCGCACCGCATCGGCGCCGACGCGCTGGCCGTCGAGGCCGCCGACCTGATGGAGCAGCACCGCATCACCAGCGTCCTGGTGATCGATGCCGACGGGCGCTTGGTCGGCACGCTCAATTCCAACGACCTGATGCGCGCGAAAGTCATTTGATGCCGGCGTTGACCTTCGCTCCCGAACTCTTGCTCAAAGCGCAAGGCCGAGGGCTCGGCCTCAAGGCCGCCATCTTCGATGTCGATGGCGTGCTCACCGACGGCCGCTTGTTCATCGGCGAAAACGGCGAGTCCTTCAAGGCCTTCTCGGCCCTAGATGGGCACGGCTTGAAGCTGCTGGCGCAGGGCGGCATCACACCGCTGGTGATCACCGGCCGCGACTCACCGGCCGTGCGCCGCCGGGTCGCCGAGCTCGGTCTGCCGCACGCGGTCTATGGCGCGCAAGACAAGCTGGCTGCCGCTACGGCGCTGCTGCATTCGCTGGCACTCGATTGGCCCGACGTCGCAGCGATGGGCGACGACTGGCCCGACCTGCCGCTGATGACCCGCGCCGCTTTCGCCTGCGCCCCCGCCAACGCCCACGCCGAGGTGCGCGCCGTCGCCCACCATGTGACGATGGCACGCGGCGGCGATGGCGCGGCGCGCGAATGCTGCGATCTGCTGCTGATGGCCGCCGGCCGCTATGCGCCCTTGCTGCACGGCCACCTGACCACGCTGGACGGGGCCTAGATGGACATCGACACCCTGCTCCAGCCGCTGGACCCGTTGGACCCACTGCAGCCGCGCAGCATGCCGCCGCAGCCGCGCCAGCCCTGGCACTGGCGCCTGGGCCAGTGGCTGTCGGCCTACCTGCCGCTGCTGCTGATGGCCCTGCTGGCGCTGGGCACCTGGTGGTTGGTGCAGAACACGCCGCGCCCGGATGCGCCCGCTGCCGAGGCCGCGGCGCGGCACGAGCCCGACTACACGATGGAGGGCTTCACGCTGCAGCGCTTTGGCGCCGACGGCCGGCTGCGCTTGCAGGTGCAGGGCACGCAGATGCGCCACTACCCCGATACCGACACGCTCGAGATCGACGGCGTGACGATCCGCGCCCAGTCGCCCGACGGCAGCGTCATGCGGGCCACCGCGCGCCGCGCGCTGGCCAACAGCGACGCCAGCGAAGTGCAGTTGCTCGGCGCTGCGCAGGTGGTGCGCGAGGGCGTCGGCGCCCAGGCGCAGGTCGAGTTCGAAAGCGAGTTCCTGCACGCCTTCCTCAACACCGAGCGCGTGCGCTCGCACCTGCCGGTGCGGCTGCGCCAGAGAGGCAGCGATTTGCGCGTCGGCGCGATCGACTACGACAACCTGACGCGCAGCGCGAAACTCGGGCCGCCGGTGCGCGCGCGGTTCGACGTGCCGCGGCGATGACGGCAGCGCTGGTCTTTGTCACCGGCGCGGGATCATGAGTGCGCCGTTGATGTTCATCCCCGGCGCTGGGGCATGAGTGCGCCGTTGATCTTCATCACCGGCGCGTCGAGTGGCATCGGCCAGGCCTTGGCTGCGCGCTATGCGCAGGCCGGCTGGCGGCTGGCGCTGGTGGCGCGACGCACGGGCGAGGTCCAGGCCTGGGCGCGCGCACTGCATCTGGCCCCCGAGCGCTGGGGGGTCTACGCCGCCGACGTGCAGGACATCGACAGCATCGTCGCCGCCGGCCAGCGCTGCCTGGCCGAACAGGGCCTGCCCGACGTGGTGATCGCCTGCGCCGGGATCAGCGTCGGCATGGACAGCGCCGACAGCCAGGACCTGCACGTGATGCGCGAGACCTTCGCCGTCAACAACACCGGCATGGCCGCCACCTTCCACCCGTTCGTGGGCGCGATGCGCGCGCGGCACAGCGGCACCCTGGTGGGCATCGCCAGCGTTGCGGCCATCCGTGGCCTGCCCGGCCATGGCGCCTACTGCGCCAGCAAGGCGGCGGTCGTCGCGTACTGCGAAAGCCTGCGCGGCGAATGCCGCGACGCCGGTGTGCGCGTGGTCACCCTGCTGCCCGGCTACATCGCCACCCCATTGACCGCGGGCAACCGCTACGCGATGCCGTTCCTGCTGCCGCCGGCCGTGTTCGCCGAGCGCGCCTTTCGCGCCATCGAGCGCGGCACCAGCTACTGCGTGATCCCGTGGCAGATGGGCCTCGTCGCCAAGCTGATGCGGCTGCTGCCCAACCCGCTGTTCGACCGGCTCTTCGCCGGCCGCGGGCGCAAGAAGCGGCGCAGCGATTAAGCACCAAAGCGGCCTTGGCGATCGGATGGCCCAAAACGACAAAAGGCGCAGGTGTCACCACCTGCGCCCTTGGTTGTGTGGGTAGGCTGGGTTCAGTAGCCGCCGCGGCCACCGCCGCCGCCGCCATAGCCGCCGCCGCTGCGACCACCACCACCGCTACCACCACCGCCGCTGCCACCGCCGCCGTAGCCACCGCCGCCACCGCTGCGACCACCGCCGCCGCCGTAGCCGCCACCACCACCGCTGCCACCACCGCCACCGTAGCCGCCACCACCGCTGCGACTGCCGCCACCGCCGCCGCCGAAGCCGCCCGGACGCTCTTCGCGCGGACGAGCTTCGTTGACGACCAGCGGACGACCGTCGAGCGCCTGGCCGTTCATGCCATTGATGGCGGCTTGCGCCTCGGCATCCGAACCCATCTCGACGAAGCCGAAGCCCTTCGAGCGGCCGGTTTCCCGATCCATCATGACTTTGGCCGATGTCACGGTACCAAACTGTCCAAATGCCGCTTGCAGCGACTCATCACGCACGCTGTAGGCGAGGTTGCCCACATAAAGCTTGTTTCCCATCGGGGAGCCCCTTTCAATCGCAATAGCCCATGTGGAGCTTCAACCCGTCGTGACCCATTCAAGCGAAGGCGCCGCATCCAGACACAGAGGGCGGATTATCAAAGAACTGGCCGCAAACCCGCATGCCGCTGAAAAAAATGTTGTTTTCTGTTCCCGTTGGGCGTCGTCGCTATCCGGGTTGACCCGAGCGTGCCGCTAGGATCGCTGCCGCCATGACCGCCTCGCCCGCCGCCCCGCGTATCGCGAGCCTGGTGCCGAGCCTCACCGAGTTGCTGGTGGCGCTCGGGCTGGCGCCGTATCTCGTCGCCCGTACGGGCTACTGCATACACCCTGCCGAGGTGCTGGCCGGCGTGCCCAAGGTGGGCGGTACCAAAGACGTCAACCTCGACAAAATGAGGCGGCTGGCGCCTACCCATGTGGTCGTCAACATCGACGAAAACCGGCGCGAAACCGTCGATGCCCTGCGCCTATTCGTGCCCGAGATCGTGGTCACGCACCCCTGCGGGCCCGAAGACGTCGGTGGCCTGATCGCGCAATTGGTGACAGCGTTTCGCGGCGTGCCCGGTGTGGCCGCGCGCGGCGCGGCGATTCAGGCCGAGCTACAGACCGAGTTGCGCGCCACCACGGCCGAGGGCCGCGCCGAGGTGCCGGTGCTGTACCTGATCTGGCGCGAGCCGTGGATGACGGTGGCCCGCGATACCTACATCGCGCGTTTGCTGGCACGCATCAACTGGCGCACGCTGCCGGCGGTCGACGGCGGTGGGCAGGGTGCCGCGCGCTATCCCGTCCTGGGCGGCAATGAGCCTTGGCTGGCCTACGTGCGCGAACTGCTGTTGTCCAGTGAGCCCTACGCTTTCGGCGCCGAGCACCTGCGGCAGGCCCAGGCCCTGTGCCCCAACGCCCGCGCCCGCCTGGTCGACGGTGAACTTCTGAGCTGGTACGGCCCGCGCACCGCAGCCGGACTGCGCTACCTGCGCGGGCTCGTCGGCTAGCATCGGTGAATGTCGAACCCCCAAGCTCGCTGCGCTCGCTGCCCCCTGGGCCGAGTAACGGCCCCTTCGTGGCCCTTGGGGCGGCCCGGCGGCCGCTGAAATGGATTTGCTCAAACCGCTGATTGCGCTGCTGGCGATCGTCAACCCGATCGGCGCGATCCCGTTCTTCATCGCCTTCACGCAGAACTTCAGCCGCGAGCAGCGACTGCGCACGATCTCGGTGGCCAGCTTCAGCGCCTTCGCGGTCATCGCGGTGAGCGCCGTGGCCGGGCTGAAGATCATCGAGTTCTTCGGCATCAGCATCGCCTCGTTCCAGGTCGGCGGCGGCACGCTGCTGTTGATCAGCTCGCTGCAAATGCTCAATGCCCAACCGGCCGAGGCCAAGCCGGGCGACGTCGATGACGGCAACCAGAAGGCCGATGCCGGCGCCAGCATCGCCGTGGTGCCGCTCGCGATCCCGCTGCTCACCGGACCGGCAACGATCTCGACCATCGTCATCTACGCCGAGAAGACGCGCCACCTGTGGGAGCACGCGGTGCTGGTCGGCTACGGCGTGGTCATCGGCCTGGTGACCTATGCCACCTTCTCGGCTTCGGGCCGCATCGCCAAGGCGCTTGGCCGCACCGGCATCAACATCATGACGCGCCTGATGGGCCTGATCCTGGCGGCGATGGCGGTCGAGTTGCTGGCCGACGGGCTGGTCAAGCTGTTTCCCGTGCTGGGCTCGCATCTGGCGCGCTGAGGCCCACGATGCGAGACGCAGCGACCTGGGACTACATCGTCGTCGGCGCGGGCACCGCCGGCTGCCTGCTTGCCAACCGGCTCAGCGCCGATCCGCAAGTGCGGGTGCTGCTGCTCGAAGCCGGTGGCCGCGACAACTACGCCTGGATCCACATTCCCGTCGGCTACCTGTATTGCATCGGCAACCCGCGCACCGACTGGCTGTACCAGACCGAGCCCGAGCCAGGGCTCAACGGCCGCGTGCTGCGCTACCCGCGCGGCAAGGTGCTCGGCGGCTCGTCGAGCATCAACGGCATGATCTACATGCGCGGCCAGGCGCGCGACTACGACGGCTGGGCCGACGCGCTCGGCGACGATGGCTGGTGCTGGGAGGCCTGCCTGCCCTTCTTCAAACAGCACGAGGCGCATTGGCGTGGCGCCGACGAACATCATGGCGCGACCGGCGAGTGGCGCGTTGAACGCCAGCGCCTGTCGTGGGACCTGCTCGACGCCTTCGCGCACGCGGCCCAGCAGGCCGGCATCCCGGCGACCGACGACTTCAACCGCGGCGACAACGAGGGCGTCGGCTATTTCGAGGTCAACCAGAAGCGCGGCCTGCGCTGGAACGCCAGCCAGGCCTTCCTGCGCCCGGCACGGGCCCGGCGCAACCTCGAAGTGCGTACGAGCGCCAGGGCCGAGCGCGTGGCTGTCGAGCGCCGCGGCGACGGATCCTTGGTCGCCACCGGCGTCGTCTGCCGCAGCGGCAACGGTGGCGTTCACACCCTGCGCGCGGCGCGTGCCGTGGTGCTCGCGGCGGGCGCGATCGGCTCGCCGCAGTTGTTGCAACTGTCGGGGATCGGCCCCGCGCGGCTGCTGCGCCAGCACGGCATCGCGGTGGTGCACGAGCTGCCTGGCGTCGGCGAGAACCTGCAGGATCATTTGCAGATCCGTGCCGTGTTCGGCGTGACCGGCGCGACCACGCTGAACACGATGGCGCACTCGCTGCTGGGCAAGGCGCGCATCGGCCTTCAGTACCTGCTGACGCAAAGCGGCCCGATGAGCATGGCGCCGTCGCAACTGGGTGCGTTCACGCGCTCGTCGCCCGGGCGGCGCTGGCCCGACCTCGAATACCACGTGCAACCGTTGTCGCTCGACGCCTTCGGCCAGCCGCTGCACCGCTTCCCGGCATTCACCGCCAGCGTCTGCAACCTCAACCCCGAGAGCCGCGGCACGGTGCGCATCCGTTCGCCGCGCGCCGACGACGCGCCGCGGATCGCGCCGCAGTACCTGGCCACTGACGGCGACCGGCGCGTGGCCGCGCAGTCGCTGCGCCTGACGCGGCGCATTGTTGCCCAGCCGGCGCTGGCGCGCTACGCGCCGGTGGAGCTCAAGCCAGGCCTGCAATTCGAGACTGACGAAGAGTTGGCCAAGCTGGCCGGCGACATCGGCACGACGATCTTCCACCCCGTCGGCACCTGTCGAATGGGCCGCGATGGCGACCCGCTGGCCGTGCTCGACGCGCGTCTGGCCGTGCGCGGCGTCGCCGGCCTGAGCGTTGCCGACGCCAGCGCCATGCCCACCATCACCAGCGGCAACACCAATGCCCCGACCCTGATGCTGGCCGAGCGGGCGGCGCAATGGCTGCGTGAACGTGCCAGCCGGGCCGCCTAGCCCGTAAACCTTGACAGGTACACGGCGGGGTTCGCGCCGATAGACTCGGCTCGATGCCTGTCAATGAAGCGGCCAACCCCCGGCGTGCGCGACGGCGAATGAACGCTGCGCGCGAGCGTGGCCACGCGGCGCCCGAGCGGCGTTGGGCCCTTTGGTCAGCGCTGGCGATCGGCCTGCTGGTGCTGTTGGCGGTGGCGCCGCTGTGGTGGCCCCGAGCCGCCGCCGGCGTAGCCTGGCTGGCCGCGATGGCGGCGGTCACCTTGGGCGCGGCCAGCATGCTGCTGATGCGGCGGGTCTTGCGCGAGTCGCGCACCACCGCGATGGCACTCGACCAATTTTCGCAGCGCCTGCGCGAGGGCGATGTCAGCGGCGCGCTGCACGCGGTGCGCGCCGACAGCGTCCCAGCCACCGACAGCGGCCTGGCCACGGCCGCCTCCACCGGATCGTGGCCGGCGGTCTCGCGGTTTGGCAGCGTGGCGCGCGAGGTCGAGCTTGCGCTCGGCGATCGCGAGCGGCGCTGGCAGGCCCGGATGCGGCTGTCGGCCGACTGGCATTGGGAAACCGATGCTGGGTTGCGCTTTACCTGGGTCTCGCGCGACCTCGCGTCCCTGGTCAAGCTCGGGGTGCAGCCGAGCGACCTGCTCGGCCACCGCATGGACGCCGTACCACTGTTCGAGCCCCCCGAAGAAGGCTGGGCCGCGATCAACGAGCGGCTGGCTGGGAGCAAGCCGTTGCGCGACCTGATGCTCGAAATGCGCCGGCCCGGCCGCCTGCCGGTGTGGGTCGCCCTCAACGGCCGGGCCCACTGTGACGAGCAGGGACGCTTCGCCGGCTACGAGGGCGTCGGCCGCGACATCACGGAGCAGCGCCTGGCCTACCTGAGGCTGGCCGAGAGCGAGCACCGCCACGCCTTGATGGCCGAGCTGGCGATCGACTGGTATTGGCAGACCGACGCCGAACACCGCATCGAGCCGTTCGGCCCGGTGGTGCGCGAGCTGCTCGACGAACGCGTCGTCGAGGCCGTCGGCCAGACCCGCTGGGTCAGCCACGCCGACGGCGCCAGCCATGCCGAATGGGCCGCCCACCGCGACGATCTCGACGCCCGTCGCCCGTTCCGCGGTTTCGAGTACGCCGTCCGCCAGCCCGGGCGCGGGCTGCGCTGGATTTCCATCGGTGGCCAGCCGCGCTTCGACGCCCGCGGCGACTTCATCGGCTACCACGGCGTCGGCCGCGACATCACGCTGAGGAAGCGCGCCGAGCGCGTGCTGCTCAACCGCAATGAGGCGCTCGAACGCCTGGTGGCCGAGCGCACCGCCGAGCTGGAGCAAAGCAACCGCGACCTCGAAGCCTTCTCGCGCCAGTTGGCGCACGAGTTGCGCACGCCGATCAGCCAGATCGCCGGCCTGGCCGACCTGTTGAAGGCCCGCGCCTGGGAGCGGCTGGCCGCGGACGAGCGCGAATGGCTGCGCCTGCAAGGCCAGGCCGCGCGCGAGATGTCGCACACCGTGACCGCGCTGCTCGAGCTGGCGCGCTCGGCGTCGACCGCGCTGTTGCTCGAGCCGGTGGACCTGACGGGCCTGGCACAGGCGGTGATTGCCGATCTGCCGTGGCTCGAGCGCAAGGCAGCGGTCGAGTGGGTCATCGAGCCCGGTCTGGCGGCGCATTGCAGCGCCGCACTGGCGCGGGTGGTGTTGACCAACCTGCTCGGCAACGCGGCCAAGTTCACCCGTGACGTGGCTGCGCCGCGCATCGAGTTCGGCCGGGGGGGCGGCGACCTCGAAGGGGGCTTCGTCATTCGTGACAACGGTGCCGGCTTCGATGCCGGCCACGCTGCCACGCTGTTCCAGCCCTTTGTGCGCCTGCACCGCAGCGAGCAGTTCCAGGGCACGGGCCTGGGCCTGTCGATCGTGCGCCGCATCGTTGAGCGCCACGGCGGCAGCGTCACCGCTGTGGGCGAGCCCGGTCGCGGCGCGCGCTTTGCCTTTCGCTTCGCCCCGCCGCGCGCCGTGACGCTGGCGATGTCGGGCCAGGCGCAGGACAGCAGCTTCAGCGACGCCGTGGCATAGCGGTTGCTGTAGCGACGGCGACCATCGCCGCCCTGAGGCGGAAGACGGCCTGCGACGCCTTCCTGCGCTAGGGGCTGCCACCCAGTTCGGGACTGGGAAAGCCCGCTGTGCGGACGCTGGATGAGACGGTAGGCTGCGCGCTGTCCCCAAGCCTGCGGAGTCTGACCCGATGAACAACGTCGCCCCCGAAACGCTGGCCTTGCAGCGCCTGTTCCACTGGGAAAAGACCACCCCCGACCGGGTCGTGTTCACCCAGCCCTACGACGGCGCGGCCAAGGGCGCCGGACAGGTCCGCACCTGGACCTGGAAACAGGCGCTGGACGAAACCCGGCGCATGGCCTCCCACCTGCAGAGCCTGGGCCTGCCGCCGGGCAGCAAGATCGCGCTGATCTCGAAGAACTGCGCCCACTGGATGATGACCGACTGGGCCATCTGGATGGCCGGCTTCGTCTCGGTGCCGCTTTACCCGACGCTGGCCGCCGACACCATCCGCCAGATTCTCGAGCACAGCGAGGCCAGGCTGCTGTTCGTCGGCAAGCTCGACGGCTGGGGCGGCATGAAGGCCGGCGTGCCCGCCGCGCTGCCGTGCATCAGCTACCCGCTGTCGCCGAAGAACGATTTCCCGACCTGGGATGACATCGTCGCCAAAGCCCAACCGCTGGCCGGCAACCCGGTGCGGCCGGCCGACGAGATGGGCACCATCATGTACACCTCGGGCACGACCGGCATGCCCAAGGGCGTGATGCACAGCTTCGGCGCCTTCGCCTGGAGCGTGGCTTCGGGCCTGAAGCGCGTGCCGCTCACCAGTAGCGGGCGCATGGTGTCCTACCTACCGCTGGCGCACATCGCCGAGCGCACCCTGGTCGAACACGGTTTGCTCGCCACCGGCATGCAGGTCTGGTTCGCCGAATCGCTCGACACCTTCACTCACGACCTGCAGCGCGCCAAGCCGACGGTGTTTTTCTCGGTGCCGCGGCTGTGGGTCAAGTTCCAGCAGGGCATCAACCACAAGCTGCCGGCGGCCAAGCTCAACCGCCTGCTCAAGCTGCCGCTCATCGGCGGCCTGGTGCGCAAGAAGATTTTGAAGGCCCTGGGCCTGGACCAGTGCACCTTCGCCGCCGGCGGCGCAGCGCCGATGCCGCCCGACCTGCTGCGCTGGTACAACAAGCTCGGCCTGGACCTGGTCGAGGTTTACGGCATGACCGAGAACTGCGGCGTCTCGCATGCCACCCTGCCGGGCAAGCAGCGGCCCGGCACCGTCGGCCTGCCGTACGACGGCATCCAGAGCCGCATCGACCCGGCCAACGGCGAGATCCAGATGAAGAGCCCAGGCCTGATGCTGGGCTACTTCAAGGAGCCCGAGCTGACCCGGGACGCCTACACCGCCGACGGCTGGCTGCACACCGGCGACAAGGGCAGCCTCGACGCCGAGGGCAACCTGAAGATCACCGGCCGCGTGAAAGACCTGTTCAAGACCAGCAAGGGCAAGTACGTCGCCCCGGCCCCGATCGAAGACCGCCTGGTGATGCACGCGGCCGTCGAGGCCTGCGCGGTCACCGGGGCCAACCTCGGCCAGCCGCTGGGCATCGTGATGCTCAACGCCGATGGCATTGTCCAGGCCGCCGACGGCGAGGGCCGCAAGGCGCTCGAAACCTCGTTCGCAACGCACCTGGCAGCGATCAACGAAAAGCTCGACCCGCACGAGCAACTGGATTGCCTGGTGCTGGTGACGACACCCTGGACCGTCGACAACGGCTTCATCACGCCGACCTTCAAGATCAAGCGCAACCGCGTTGAAGAGGTCTACGGTGCGAAATACGAACGCTGGGTCGGCGCGCGCAAGAAGATCCTCTGGGACGGGGCCTGACCGACACGACGGTCAGCGCCGCGGGAGCGCCTGCCGCTCCCTCACCAGGGGCGAGTTGAGGCCCTCAGTCGAGCGTCACTTCGCCGTGCACGGCGCCGGCCCGGTCGGCCTGCGCGCTCAGGCCCACGCGCGTGCCCTTGGGCGCGCGAACCACCCACTCGGCCACCGCGCGGTCGGCAGTGATGTCGCGGTTGGGCAGGAAGGCCAACTGACTGGTCTTGGGCGCGTGGCCTTCGAGCTGAGGCCCCTCGTGGCGGCGCTTGCCGTTGACCAGCGAGACCTCCGGGCTTTCCGGCAGGTGGATCTCGAACACCACGCCACGCACGGTCTTGCGCTCGAGGGCGCGCTGGGTCACGTAGGCGGGCAGCCAGCCGCTGTTGGCGACGGCGAACCGGATGCGCCAGGTGTCGGGGCCGAGTGCACGCACCTCGGTGCGCAGCACTTCCAGCCTGGGCAGCGACAGCGCGATCTGCGTCAGCCAGGCCGGGAAGCGTGCGGCCTCACGCTCGCGCAGGGCCGGCGGCGGGTTGCGCCAGAAGTTCATCTTGTCCCAGCCGCCGATTTCCACCGGGCCGAGCTGCGGGTGCATGAACGGCTTCCATTCGACGTAGGCCCGGCCGGCGCATTGCTCGTCACTCCACTTCAGCAGCTTCAGGTCGTCTTCGACCGGGTGGTCACGGTACCAGTGAATCCAGTCGTAGTCGATGATGCCGGCTTCCTTGTTCGGCGCCCACAGCTCCACTGTCCAGAACAGTGCGCCGAGGTGTTCGTAGACCCAGTCCTGGGTGCCAGTGATGATTTCCTTCGGGTGATACTTGAAGTCGTGAAAGATGCTGATCGCCGGGTAGCCCGACAGCTTCTCGCCGATCTCGGAGAAGCGCTTGTAGGTCCACAGGTCCTCCGGGACCATGTCGTCGTCGCTCTGCGTGCCCATCGGGCGCAGGATCACGCCG
>JANMSR010000131.1:0-3969 GCA_031389565.1 Burkholderiales bacterium | reverse complement strand
CCCCAGCCGGGCAGGCCGTCGCGCAGGCCGCATTGGGCCAGGCAGTCGAAGGCCAGGGTGCAACGCGGCTTGGCGTGCGCGCGGGCTTGCAGGCGCGGCTCGGCGGCGAGGTAGTTGACGAGCCACGGTGTGCGCACCGCGCGGGCCGGCAGGCCGGCGACGCTGACGAACTCGACCAGATCCTCGTCGCGGGCTTCGGCCAGCACCTGCTTGAAGTTCGGGTGCGCGTCGCACTCTGCGGTGGCCACGAACGGGGTGCCGAGTTGCACCGCGGCGGCGCCGAGCGATTGCAGGCGGGCGATGTCCTCGAAGCAGCGGATGCCGCCGGCGGCAATCAGCGGCACGTCGCGCTCGAGGCCGGCGCTGCGCAGAAAGGCCAGCGCCTGCGGAATGACGTTCTCGAAATCGAAGCGCGGGTCTTCGAGGTCGGCGACATTGGCCGCGCCGAGGTGGCCACCGGCCCAGCGCGGGTGCTCGATGACGATGGCGCTGGGCGCCCGCTGCTTGCGCTCCCACTTCTTCACCACCAGGGCCACGCCGCGGGCGTCGGACAGCATCGGGATCAGCGCCGCGTGCGGGTGCTCGCGCGCCAGGTCGGGCAGGTCCAGCGGCAGGCCGGCACCGACGACCACCGCATCGATGCCGGCTTGCAGCGCGCGCGTCACCGACGGCGCGTACTCCTCCACCGCACGCATCACGTTGACCGCCAGCAGGCCGCGGCCCTGCGACAGCACGCGCGCGGCGCGGATCTCGCGCTCCAGCGCTTCGAGGTTGGCCGCGTTGATGGCCGCCTTGGCTGCTACGCCGACGCGCAGGTGGCCGGTCAGTGCCATCAGGTCGGGGTGGTGGCGTCGCAGGTCGACCGACGAGATCGTGCCCATCGCGCCCTGCGCGGCCACGCTGCCGGCCAGGCGATGCGCTGACACGCCGACCCCCATGCCTCCTTGCACGATGGGCAGCAAACTGCGCCCGGCCAAACGCAATGGGCGCAAGCCGCTCGCGGCGAACCGGGCCATCAGGTCGGTGGGGTCGATTGGGTCGATGGTGTCAGGTTGAGAAGACGCGTCGTTCATGACTGCATCGCCAGCCGCGCGGAGCGGGTCGGCGAAGTAGCCAATGTGCGCCAGCGGCGCGCGCTGCGCCTTGATTCAGGTCATATCGCTACGCATGCCCGGGCCTCGCAATGCCTTGCCGGGGGCCACGCAAAATGCAGACAGGCCCTCGCGTGGAGGGCCTGTCGGGTGTTGGTTGCGGGGGCAAGATTTGAACTTGCGACCTTTGGGTTATGAGCCCAACGAGCTACCAGGCTGCTCCACCCCGCGAGGCGAATTCTAACATGGCAGGCGTGCGTGACTTCAGCGCAGGAAGCGTCGCCGCGTGAGTGCCAACGCGATCCAGTAGCTCACGGCGGTATAGACGATCAGCACGGCCAGCGGTTGCAGCCAACGTGCCGGCCAGGCACCGATGACGAGCGGGCGCACCAGTTCGACCGCAGCCGACAAGGGCAGCACGGCAGCGACTTGCTGCAACCATGGCGGCATCTGCTCGACGGGGAAATACACCCCCGACAGGAAGGTCATCGGCGTCAGCACCAGGGTGAAGTAATAGGTGAAGAAATCGTAACCCTTGGCCAACGCATTGAACACCAGCGCGATGGCGGCGAACGTCAGGCCGACGAGGAACAGCACCGGTAGCGCGGCCAGCAGGGTCGGCGTGCGGCTGATGCCCAGTGCCACCAGCACGCCGGCGATCGCCGTGGCGGTGATCAGCGCCTTGAGGCCGGCCCAGAGCATCTCGGCGAAGACGATATCGTCGAGCGCGATCGGTGCGTTGAGGATGCTCTCCCAGGTCTTTTGGATCTGCATGCGCGAGAAGGCCGAGTACATGGCCTCGAACGAGGCCGCGTACATGGTGCTCATGCAGATGCTGCCCGAGGCCAGGAACACGATGTAGGGCAGGTCGTTGACGCGGCCGACCAGCGCGCCCAGGCCGTAGCCGAAGGCCACCAGGATGATCAGCGGCTCGGCGATGTTGCCCAGCAGGCTGGGCAGCGCGAGCTTCTTCCAGACCAGCCAGTTGCGTTGCACCACCGGCCAGCAGCGCAGCGAGATGCGCGGCCTGGCGAACAGCGCGAGTGCGGACGTGGCCGACGTGGTTTTCATGCGTCGTCGCGAATCTGGCGGCCGGCGAGCTTGAGGAACAGGTCTTCGAGGTTGGCCGGGCGGTGCAGGGTGCGAATGTCGTGCCGGTCGGCGATGGCGCCCAACAGGCGATGCGCATCACGCAGGTAGAAGAACACCGTTTCACCGCTGGTTTCGACGCGCTGGGCAAACGCCGCGTGTGCGGCGGCGCAGGCGGCGGCGCCTTCGCCGTAGACCTCGACCACATCGGGTTCGAGGTGCTCGGCGATCAACCCGCGCGGCGTGCCTTCGGCGATCTTGCGGCCGCGGTCGAGCACCACCAGGCGGTCGCACAGGCGCTCGGCCTCGTCCATGAAGTGCGTCGTCAGCAGGATCGACTTGCCTTGCTGCAGCAGGGCCTTCAGGCGCTCCCACATCAGGTGCCGCGCCTGCGGGTCCAGACCGGTGGTCGGCTCGTCGAGCAGCAGCAGATCAGGGTCGTTGATCAGTGCACGCGCCAGCGACAGGCGCCGCTTCATGCCGCCCGACAACTCGCCCGGCTTGGCACCGGCCTTGGATTGCAGCGCGGCGAACTCGAGCAGGCGCGGCACGCGCTCGGCGATGGTCGCGCGCGGCAAACCGAAGTAGCGGCCGTAGACCTGCAGGTTCTCGGCGCAGTTGAAATCGGGGTCGAGGCTGTCGAACTGCGTGACCACGCCGATGCGCTTTTTCGCTTCGCGCACGGACTCGGGAATCGGCAGGCCGAAGATGCGGATCGTGCCGGCGTCGGGCACCACGAGGCCCAGGCACATGCGCAGCGTGGTGGTCTTGCCGGCGCCGTTGGGGCCGATCACGCCCAGGAATTCGCCGGGCGCGATCGTGAGCGACAGGTCGTCGACGACACGCTGGCCGTTGTAGTGCTTGACGAGGCCGTCGACGCGAAACAGCGGTCCATCCATGGTGCGTGCCAGTGTGCCAGCGCAAACGAACAAGGCCAGCTTGCGGCTGGCCTCGTTGGCGAGATGGCGCGACGCTTACTCGGCGTCGACCTTGGCTTCGTCGGCCTGGGGCTCGGGCCGGTCGACCAGTTCGACGAAGGCCATCGGAGCGTTGTCGCCGACGCGAAAGCCCATTTTCAGGATGCGCGTGTAGCCACCCGGGCGCGTCTTGTAGCGGGGCCCCAGTTCATTGAACAGCTTGGCGACGACATCGCGGTCGCGCGTGCGGTCGAAGGCCAGCCTGCGGTGCGCCAGCGTGGCCTCTTTGGCCAGCGTGATCAGCGGCTCGACGGCCATGCGCAGCTCTTTGGCCTTGGGCAGCGTGGTCTTGATCGCCTCGTGGGTGATCAGCGAATTGCACATGTTGCGCAGCATCGCCTTGCGATGCTCGCTGGTGCGGTTGAGCTTGCGTAGTCCGTTGCGGTGGCGCATGGTGCTTGTCCTTTCTTTATTGAACCCCAGCCGTATCAGGTACTGGGGGTTGCACTAGACGCTGAGCGTCTCAGCGTTTATCCAGCCCTTGAGGCGGCCAGTTCTCCAGGCGTGCGCCGAGCGTGAGGCCACGCGAGGCGAGCACTTCCTTGATCTCGTTGAGCGACTTGCGACCCAGGTTCGGCGTCTTCAGCAGCTCGGTCTCGGTACGCTGGATCAGGTCGCCGATGTAGTAGATGTTTTCGGCCTTCAGGCAGTTGGCCGAACGCACCGTGAGCTCGAGTTCGTCGACCGGGCGCAGCAGGATCGGATCGAAGGTGCTCGTCGTGCGCTTCTGCTCTTCGAAGATGCCGCTGACTTCGCTGCCTTCGAGCTGCGCGAACACCGCCAACTGCTCGACCAGGATCTTGGCCGAGGCA
>JANMSR010000114.1:0-4766 GCA_031389565.1 Burkholderiales bacterium | reverse complement strand
CTTTTCAATCGTGCGCTTGAAGCGCCGCAGGGCGACGTCGAACGGCTCGTTCTCTTTGACGCGAATCGTGGTCATGAAACAGGGGGTCCTTGGGGGTTTGCGCTCGGTGTCCCGAATCCGGTCACGCTGGACGGTGCGGATGCCGCCTGCGAATCGAGCGCACGGGATTACCAGCAAAGAGCGCGATTATAGCCAGGATTGCCAGCGCGCCGCCCCTGCCCAGCAGGGCACCTTGCGGGCCCTGCGCAACAGCGAGCCTCGGCATCACTTCAACGTAGGGGCACGGCTGCCTGTTCAAGGGGGGTCTGTGCGCTGCTCCCTTGCGGGCCCTCGTTTCACGCCACACCATTGCCGGCTTGAGCCAACGGCCGACCATGACGCCCGACCCTTCCATCCAGCCCGGCCCGGACGCCACCGGGGACGCCTCGCTGCCCGCCTCGCTGGGGGCCGCATTGGGCGCTCTGGTGCCGGCACTGCTGCAACGTGACGGCGACGCGCTCACGCTGCAGGACGCCGCGAGCGGGGTGTACGTGCATGCCGACGCCATCGTCCTGCAGTGGCTCGGGCATGCGGCGGGCGAGGTCGTCGGCCACGGCGTCGCCGAATTGTTCGAGCCGGGTGTGGCCGCGTCGCTGCGCGCGGCCGAGCAGACCGCCCTGGCACAGCCTGGGCCACTGGTCAGCGAGCACAAGTTCGAGTCGGGCGGTGTTCGACGCGAGTTCAGCGTGATGCGTCAACGCTTGCACGGCCCTGAAGGGCAAGTGCTCATGGCCGCAGTCTGGCGCGACCTGGCGCCTCAGCGGCGGCGCGAGGCCCTGCGTGCCGCAGCAATCGAGCAACTCGAGCAGCAGCAGCGCGCCAACGAACAACTGCGCCGCGAGATGCAGGACCACACGCTGCGCGACAGCGAAACGGGGCTGTACAACCGCGCCCATTTCGATGACCAGTTGCGCCGCGAGGTCGACCTGTCGACACGCGAACACCGCGAGTTCGCGCTGGTGTCGATCGAACTCGACCCGTTGACGCCCGATGTGGTGGCGCTCGGCGGCGCGGCCCGCACGCGGGTGTACGAAGCCCTGGGGCGGCTGCTGCGCGGCAACACCCGGGCCATGGACGCCTCGAGCCGCTTCGAAGATACGCACTTTGCGGTGCTGTTGTCGGGCGTTGGCTTGGCCACCGCGCACTCGCGCATGGAAGGCCTGCGCCGCCAGTGTGCGACGCAGATCGTGGCCCACGAGGGGCGCGACATCGGCTTCACGGTGTCGATGGGCGTGGCCAGTTTCCCGCACACCGCCCACACCGACGAAGAGTTGCGCCAGGCCTGCGACGCGGCCCTGGCTGACGCGCGCCAGCGCGGCGGCAATCACGTCACGCTGGCGAGCATCCGCTTCGACCCGGCGTAGTGATCAGCTCTGCAGACCACGCCGCAGCATGTCGGCGGCCAGAAGGTAAAGCATCACGGCAAAGATACGGCGCAACTGGCGCACGTTGAGTGCGTGCGCCACGCGGGCACCCAGCGGCGCGGTCAACACGCTGGCCAGCGCGATCACTGCCAGTGCCGGCAGGTACAGGAAACCCAGCGCACCGGGCAGTGCCGGCGGCTGCGACCAGCCGCCGATGACGTATCCCGCGGTGCTGGCCAGGGCGACCGGAAAGCCGATCGCTGCACCGGTGGCCACAGCGTTGTGCATCGGTACGTTGCAGCGGGTCATGAATGGCACGGCGATGAAAGCGCCACCGGCGCCGACCAGGCCCGCCAAAAAGCCAATTCCGCCGCCGGCCACCGCCTGACCGGCGAGTGTCGGCAACTGCCGCGTCGGTTTGGCAGCCGTCGTCCGCAGCAACTGGGTTGCCGAGTAGCCGACAAACGCGGCAAAGGACAGCGCCAGCGCCTGGCCCTTGACCAAGGCAAACACGCCGGCGCCTGCGGCCAGGCCGCCGACCACGATACCCGGCGCCAAGCCGCGCACGATGTCCCAGCGCACGGCGCCACGCCGGTGGTGCGCCCGCATCGTCGACAGCGAGGTGAACAGGATCGTGGCCATCGCGGTGGCGATCGCCATCTTCACGGCCAGGTCGGTGGCGACGCCGCGCTGGGTCAGGATCAATGTCAGGAATGGCACCAGCACCATGCCGCCGCCGATGCCTAGCAACCCGGCGAGAAAGCCTGCGCCGACCCCGAGCAATACGAGTTCGACGACCAGCAGCGGCTCGATCCCGAGCAGGGTCATCACCCGGCGTCCAGCAGCGCCAGCACCGCGCGCCATTCAGCGACGGTGACGGGTGTGATCGACAACCGGTTGCCACGCGCCAGCACCGGCATCGACGCCAGTGCCGGGTGCTGGCGCATCTCGGCCAGCGGCAGCAAGCGCGTCTTGCGCACCCGCTTCACGTCCACATGCAGCCAGCGCGGCGCATCGGCCTGGGCCTTCGGGTCGTGGTACGGGCTGCGAGGGTCGAACTGCGTCGCATCAGGGTAGGCGGCCGACGCCACTTCGGCCAGGCCGGCGATGCCCGGCTCGGGGCACGATGAGTGGTAGAACAGCACGCCATCGCCCACGCGCATCGCGTCGCGCATGAAGTTGCGCGCCTGGTAGTTGCGCACGCCGACCCAGGGCACGCAGCCCAGCCGCTCGAGATCGTCGATCGAGCACTCGTTGGGCTCGCTCTTCATCAGCCAGTAGGCCACGGGGTGAGTCGAACGAAAGGGGTGGAGGGGAGGTGTCTGCCGCGCCCCGCGGGCCGCATTCCTGAACCCAGGGACAGTTCAGGTGGGCGAGGTCAGCAGGGCTTCGGGTTCATCTGACGCGAGACGATCACACCCGCCCTGCAATGTTCCAAGCCCTGGCTCAAAGAGCATCGGTTCAAGGAAATATAAAACCCGCGCGAACGCGGCAGACGATGAAGATTCTACGGCTACAACAGGTGGCCGTCGCTACCCATCGCCGCGTCGATGCGGGCCAACAATGTGTCGATCTGCACGCTGTCGCTGGCGCTGCCGGGGCGGGCGTTCGCTGTCGCTGCGCTCGGCCGCTCGGCCAGTTGGTAGGCCAGGTTGAGCGCCGCCAGCACCGCGATGCGCTCGCGCGCCTTGACCTTGCCGGCGTCGCGGATCGCACACATCTCGCTGTCGACGCTGGCCACTGCGGCCAGCAGCGAGCGTTCGCCGCCGTCCGGGCAGGCCAGGATGTAGCTCTGGCCCAGGATCGTGACTTCCATCTGCTTCATCGGTCGCTCCCGTCGGTCGAGCCATTGTTGGCCGGCAGTCGCTCGAGCAGCGCGTCGATGCGCGAGCGCGCGGCCGTGAGGCGCGACTTCAGGCTGTCGCGCTCGCTGCTGACGCCGCTCAACTGTTCGCGCAGCAGCGCGTTGGTGCGCGCCAGTTCCTGCTGCCGAAGCAGCAGGCGGTCGATGCGCTCGGCAAGGTCTTGCAGCGTGGCCATGGGGCAGGGGCGTGGCGAGGGGTGCGGAATTATGCGGCGCGGGGTGCCGGCGCAGCGCCTGATAGCATTGCCGCCGTTGGTGCCTGCGCCACAAATTCATGGTGGCGCGGGGTAAACGGGAATCGGGACGCAAAGCCGCCACGCGGCCGAGCCCACCCGAGCTGCCCCCGCAACGGTAAGCGCACGGGCGCCGGTGCACGAAAGCACCGGTGCCCCGCTCGTGCACACAGGCCACTGGAGCATGGTTGTTCGCTCTGGGAAGGCCCGCACGGGTAGCTGCGCCAGCCCGGATACCGGCCAACAGGGCGGCGCGCTGCGTTGAGCGGCGCGCCATGAGGTGCGTGCCTGCGGGGAAGCTGGCGTGCACGTTGAACCGGATCGATTCCCTCCACCATGACTTGCCAATCCTTCGGGCCACGTGCCCTTGTTGTGTTTTCGCGCGCCTGCGTTGCGTTCTCGTCGCTCATCTGCGCGAGCGCGCTCTCCTTTGCACAAGCCGCGGCCGAGCCGGCCACCATCGTCATCACGGCGGCGCGTGCCGAGCAGGCGCTGCCCGACGCGCTGCCGAGCACGCGCGTGATCACGCGCGCCGAGATCGACGCCTTGCAGCCCGCCGATCTGCCCGGCCTGTTGCGGGCACTGACCAGCATCGACGTCGCGCAAACCGGCCCGCTCGGCTCGCAGACGAGCCTGTTCCTGCGCGGCGCCGACAGCCGTCAGACCCTGGTGCTCGTCGATGGCGTGCCGCTGCTGCGTGCCGACTTCGGCAGTGCATCCTGGCAGCATCTGCCCGTCGAACAGATCGAGCGCGTCGAGATCGTGCGCGGCAACTTGTCGAGCCTGTACGGTGCGCAGGCCATTGGTGGCGTGGTCCAGGTCGTCACGCGCCAGGCGCAGGCGCCCGAGGCCAGTCTGTCGGTCGGCAGCCAGGGCACGCGTGCTGCCGCCCTGGCCGGCGGTACCCGCTTCGGTAGCGGCGACACAGCCACGCGACTCAGCGCTGCGCTCTCGTCGCGCCAGACCGACGGCTACTCGGCGCGCAACGCCGCGGTCGACCCCGGCGCCAATCCCGACCGCGACCCGGCTAGGCAGACCGCTGGCAGCGCATTGCTCGAACAAAACTGGGCACCCGGCCACCGCACGCAGATCAACCTGCTGGCCAGCCGCACCCGCAGCGCCTACGACGGCTTCACGCCGGGGCAAGACGATGTGCTGACCACGCGCACCGATGCCGCCGGCCTCACAACCCGCCATGCGCTTGGCGCCGGCTTGGCGTTCACGGCCGACTTCGGCCAGACCCGCGAGCGCTTCGACGATCCGACC
>JANMSR010000099.1:0-2364 GCA_031389565.1 Burkholderiales bacterium | reverse complement strand
GATCGGTTTCATTGCCGGCGCGGCCGACCGCGGCGACTTCGACCCCTCGTCGACAACGATGGCACTGAACCCTGCGCAGGCGCAGAACGTGCTGCCGGCGACGCTGCTTGCCGACACCTTCGAACGCTACTGGCAAGAGATGAATGCACGCGCGCAAGGCCGGCGCGCGTGGAACGACTACACGCCGTACGAACTTCGCATCGTCGGCGCGCTGCTGCGGCTGGGCCACCCCGAGCGAGCCCACGCGATGCTCAACTTCTTCTTCAACGACCAGCGCCCGCCGGGCTGGAACCAGTGGGCCGAGGTGGTGCTGCCGAAGGCGCGCGAGGTTCGATTCCTCGGCGACATGCCGCATGCCTGGGTCTCGTCGGACTACATCCGCTCCACGCTCGACCTGTTCGCCTACGAGCGCGAACCCGAGGCCACACTCGTCATCGGCGCCGGCCTGAAACCCGAATGGCTGGCGCAAGGCGACATCGAGGTGCGCGGCCTGTCCACGACCTACGGCCCGCTCGACTATCGGCTCGCACGCGCGCCGCAGGGCTGGGTGCTGGACGTGAAAGGCACGGCCACCGACGTGCCAGGCCGCGAAATGCCGAGCCGCGAAATGCCAGCCCACGAAGTACCAGTCCACGAAGTGCGATTGGCCTGGCCGGGCAGCGGTGCCTTGCCCGAGGCCCGGCATGAAGGGCGTCGGCTCGCCTGGCAGGGCAGAGAACTGCCGCTGCCGCAAGCACCCGTCACGGTCCAACTGATCATCGACTGAACATGTCCTCTCTCAGCCTGCGCGGCATCCAGAAATCCTTCTCCGGCACGCCGGTGCTGCACGGCATCGACCTCGACGTGCGCGACGGCGAGTTCGTCGTCTTCGTCGGTCCGTCCGGGTGCGGCAAGAGCACCTTGCTGCGCTGCATCGCGGGGCTCGAGGACATCAGCGCCGGCGAACTTCAGATCGACGGCAAGCCGATGAACGATGTGCCGCCGGCCCAGCGCGGCCTCGCGATGGTGTTCCAGAACTACGCGCTTTACCCGCACATGACGGTGGCCGAAAACATGTCGTTCGGCCTGCGCATGCTCGGCACACCCAAGGCCGAGATCGCACGCGCCGTGAACGAAGCCGCCGAGGTGCTGCAGATCGTGCCGCTGCTGCAGCGCCGACCGGCGCAGCTGTCGGGCGGACAGCGCCAGCGCGTGGCGATCGGCCGCGCCATCGTGCGCCGGCCCGGCATTTTTCTGTTCGACGAGCCGCTGTCCAACCTGGACGCCGCGTTGCGCACACAAATGCGCGTCGAGATGGCACGCCTGCACGCCGCGCTGAAGGCCACCATCGTCTACGTCACACACGACCAGGCCGAGGCGATGACCTTGGCCGACCGCATCGTGGTGTTCAATGCCGGGCGCATCGAGCAGGCCGGGCCGCCACTCGATCTGTACCGCCGGCCGGCCAACACCTTCGTCGCCGGCTTCCTGGGGTCGCCCCGCATCAACCTGCTTGCCGGCACGGTGCAGGCGGTCGCGCCGCAACGGCTCACGGTGGCATTGGCCGACGGTGCGACGGTGCAGCTGCCAGTCGACGCGGGGCCGTCGCGCCCTGGCGAGTCCGTGACGATCGGCATTCGGCCGGAGCAGTTGGCCAGCGCCAGCGCCACCACGCCGTTGGTCGCCGCAGCCGCAGCCGCAGCCGCAGCCGCAGCAACCGCGCTTGCCGCGACCGTGGAGTTGGTCGAACACCTGGGCGACGTGGTGTACGTGCATGCGCTCAGCGCCGCCGGCACCCACCTCACCGCCCGCGCAGCGCAGGACACCACTTTGTGCGCCGGCGATCAGGTGTCGCTGTGGTTCGCTGCGGCCGACGCGCTCGTGTTCGACGCTGCCGGGCGCGCGCTGTTGCGCACGGCAAATTCCTACGCATGATGCGCACCGTCACCGCGCGCGCGCGAAGCCTGTCCAACGCCGCCGGCCTGAGCGTCGAGGTCAACGCCAACGGCTCGATCCGCCGCATCGACTGCCACGGCGTGATGCTCAACCTGTTCCTCGGCAACGAGGTCGAGGGGGGGCCGGCCAACCTGTGGCTGCGGCGGCATGGCGCGGACGGCGTCGAGGCTGTTGCGTTGCTCGGACCGCTCGGACCACTCGGTCCACTCCAACCGCTCGCACGCCAGGCCGCGCCGCCGCCTGACGACACCGTGTACGAGGCCCGCGGCGAATGGCAGGGCCTGCGTATGCGGCTGCAGTTGCGCCTGGCCGCCAGCGAGCCGGCGTGGTTCTGGCACGTCAGTGTGGAGAACCGAACATCGGTCGCGCACACCATCGACCTGGTGAATGTGCAAGACATCGGCCTGTCGCCCTACAGCGCGATCCGGC
>JANMSR010000094.1:0-9533 GCA_031389565.1 Burkholderiales bacterium | reverse complement strand
CGCACGCGCGCCGAAGCAGCGCGCGCCATTGCCCGCACGGGCCTCACGCCACACTTGTTCGACGCCGCCGGCAGCCTGCCGCTCGGCAAGCAGCGCATCGTCGAGATCGCGCGTGCGCTGGCGGCGGACCCGGTGCTGCTGTTGCTGGACGAGCCGGCGGCGGGCCTGCGCTATCTCGAGAAGCAGGAACTGGCCGCACTGTTGCGCGCGCTGCAGCGCGAAGGCATCACCATCCTGCTGGTCGAGCACGACATGGAGTTCGTGATGGGATTGACCGACCGCCTGGTGGTGATGGATTTCGGCGAGAAGCTGGCGCAAGGACTGCCGCACGAAATCCAGCGCAATCCAGTCGTGATCGAGGCCTACCTCGGAGGCATCGAATGACGCCGGTGGCGCGAATGGCGAAAAGGGTCGCGCGATGACGCGCCTGCTCGAAGTACGCGACCTCGTCGTCGGCTACGGCAAGGTCCAGGCGTTGCACGGCGTGAGCCTGGACGTCGACGCGGGCTCGATCGTCACCGTGATCGGCCCCAACGGCGCGGGCAAGACGACGCTGCTGGCAGCGATCATGGGTCTGCTGCCCAGCACCGGCACGGTACGCTGGGGCGACCGCGACGCCGCCGCGCTGCCGGTCGAGGCGCGCGTGGCCGCGGGGCTGTCGCTGGTGCCCGAGCGGCGGGAACTGTTCGGCGAGCTATCGGTGGAGGACAACCTGCGCCTGGGAGCGTTCCATCGCGTGCGCCGTGGCGAGCGTGGCGCCGACATGGACCTGGACCCGATCTATGCGCGTTTCCCGCGCCTGCAGGAACGCCGGCGTCAGCTCGCGGCCACCTTGTCAGGCGGTGAGCGCCAGATGCTCGCGCTGGGACGCGCGCTGATGGCCAAGCCCCGGCTGCTGATGCTCGATGAGCCCAGCCTGGGCCTGGCGCCGCGCATTGTGCGCGACATCCTGCACATCGTCGCCGACCTGCGCGAGACCGGAGTGGCGATCCTGCTGGTCGAGCAGAACGCGCGCGCTGCGCTACAGATCGCCGACCACGGCTACGTGCTCGAGACCGGCGAAGTTGCGCTTGCGGGCACATCGGCCGAGTTGGCGGGCAACCCGCGCGTGGTCGAGTCCTACCTCGGCTTTGGGGGCCAGGCATGAGTGCCGCCGGGCCGCCCCAAGGCGCGAAGGCCCCCTCGGGGGCAGCGAAGGACACGCAGTGCCGAGCGTGGGGGCAACAATGACGCACCCGCTGCCCAGGACCGCACTTCGTCCAAGCGCCACCGACCCGAATGTTGCCTGAACTCCTGGAGCAAGCCTTGACCTCGCCACGTTTCGCCAATCCGCTGTTGCAGAGCGCGTCGCGGCCGCAGCCCCGCCACATCGGCATCATCGGCGCCGGGGCTATCGGACCCGACATCGCGTACTACCTGCTGGACGCGTTGCCGGGGTTGAAACTCACGCTGGTCGACATCCGCCAGCCGGCGATCGATGCCGCGCTGGCGCGGCTGCGCGAGTACGCTGACAAGGCGGTCGCACGTGGCAAGATGACCGCGGCGGCGGTCCAAACGCTGCTCGCCGGCCTGAGCGGCGGCACCGACTACGACGCGCTCGCCGATTGCGACTGGGTGCTCGAAGCCGCCACCGAGGACCTGGCGCTCAAGCACCGCATCTTCGCCGACGTCGAGGCGCGCGTTGCCAACGACGCAGTCATCACGTCCAACACCAGTTCGCTGCCGGCTGCGCGCATCTTCGCCGCCTTGCGCCGACCCGAGCGGGCGACGGTAACGCATTTTTTCGCGCCGGCCTGGCGCAACCCCGCTGTCGAGGTGATCGACTGGCCGCGCGCCGACCCGTCGCTGGTCGCATGGCTGAGGCACTTCTTCTGCGCCACCGGCAAGCTGCCGCTGGTGACCACCGACGCGCCGTGCTTCATGCTCGACCGCGTGTTTGACAACTGGTGCAACGAGTCCGCGCTGCTGCTCGATCACGCCAGCGCCGCCGAGATCGACAGCGTCGCTGCCGAGTGGGTGCACGCCGGTCCGTTTTTCGTGCTGAACCTGGCGCACGGCAATCCGATCATCGTCGAGACCAATTCGTTGCAGGCCGAAGAGGAGGGTGAACATTACCGGCCGGCGCCGATCTTCCGCTCGGTCGAGCGCTGGCTCACGCTGCCTGCGGGCCAGCGGATCGACGTTGCGCCCGACACCGCGGCCGCTGTCCGCGACCGCCTGGTGGGTGTGTTGTTGTCGCAGGCGGCGGACATCCTCGATCGCGGCATCGGCAGCGCGGCGGACCTGGACCTGGGCTGCCGCATTGCGCTGGGATTCAAGCGCGGGCCGCTCGAATTGCTGCGCGATCTGCCGCCGGCCGAGGCGCAGCGCATCATCGACCGCTACACCCGCGAACGGCCCGGCATGCCCAGGCCCGCCCGCAGCCTGGCCGAGTACCCGCGCTTCGAGCGCGACGTGCTGGTCGACGACTGTGATGGCGTCAAAGTGATCACGCTGCGGCGGCCCGAGGCGCTCAATGCCTTGCACGACCAGATGACCGACGAGATCCTCGGCGTGATCCGACGCTTCGAGCATGACGACGACGTGGCCGGATTCGTGATCGTCGGCTACGGCACGCGGGCGTTTTGTGCCGGCGCCGACATCGGACGTTTTCCGTCACTGCTCGGTGACGCCGCCGCCGCGGCGCAGTACGCGCGCGACTGTTCGCGCCTGCTGGTGCACCTGGACGGCATGCGCAAACCGGTGGTGGCCGCCCTAAACGGCATGGCGCTTGGAGGCGGGTTCGAGCTGGCGATGCGCTGTCATGCGCTGGTGGCGATGCACGACGCGTGGATGCAACTGCCCGAGATCACACTCGGCATCCTGCCGGGGATCGGTGCGATGGTCGTGCCCTATCGGCGCTGGCCGGCGGCCGCGAGCGTGTTCGATGGCCTGTTGCGTCGCGCCGAGAAGTTGAGCGCCGCACGCGCACACGAACTCGGCATCGTCGACGACCTGGCTGACGAGCAGCACACGCTGATCGCCAAGGCCGTGGCGCGCGTGCACGCGCTGGGCCGAGCCGCACCGCGCATCGCAGATGCTGCGGTCCAGGTGCCGCCGCTGGCGCGCATCGAGCCGCGCGCGGCCAACGGCCTGGCCGTCAGCCCGACGGTGCTGCGCCTGATCGAAGGCGCCGTCCGCGACGCGGCAAGCGCGCCCACGCTGGCGCTTGCGCTCGAGGTCGGCTATCGCGCCTTTGGCGCATGCGCCTGCACGCCAGCCGCGCGCGAAGGCATCCAGGCCTTCGGCGAGCGGCGCACGCCGGACTTTGTGCGCAGCGGGTGAGCAACGATCCTGCATCGCCGAAGGCTGCTGGCGGTGTCATGTCGCTTGGCCTCGCCGCAATGAATTCGTCAGCACCTTGGCGCTGAACGTGACACGTTCGACCAGGAGGCGCTGCCGCCGCTCGCTGATACCGGCGCTTGCCACCGTCATGGTCAGGCTGCCGAGGATGGCGCTCTCGCTGTCGAAGACCGGCGCGGCGATCCCGATCACTCCCAAGGTCACTTCCCCCTGCGACACGCAGTAACCCTGCTTGCGGATCTGCCGCAGCGACTGCTGCAGATCCTCGAAGGTCCTGCCTACGCCGCTGCGGGCGAACTCGCGCGACTGCAACTCGTAGATCTGCCGCAGTTGCGGCAGTTTGAGGTGGGCAAGAATGACGCGTGAGGTCGCGCCGAGCACGAGCGGCATGGCCCGACCGCGCTCGTAGCCACTGTGAATGTCGCTGGCGCTCGCCTCCTGGTGCACGCACAGGACGCGGTCCTTGAAGTAGCGGCACAAGAGTCCGATGCCGACAATCTCCTTCACCAGCACCTGCAGCAGCGGTCGGCCGTTGGTGATCAGCGGATCGCTCGAGCGCATCTCGTAATCGAGCTCGGCGATCCTGGGCCCGAGCGTGTAGCCGATATCCGGCAGCGAGCTCACCAGGCCGGCATTCGCCAGCACACGCAGATAGCGATAGAGCGTCGAGCGCGGGCATTGCAAACGACCCATCATGTCCTCGGGCGTCCAGCGCAGATGCGCCTCCTCGAACAGATCCAGGATCTCGATCATTTTCTCGAGACTGCTCCGGCGTGCGCTGGCAGCCGGTCTCGGTTTTTTCGTCTCGGCTTTGCGCATGATTTTGTCGCTGTCGCGCCCGGATGCCGGCTCGGATCGGCATGATAAATCTCAAATAGCGAGACGGAAGTATCCGCCAGACTTGATCCGGGGAGCATCCCAGCCATGCGGTCCCGCGACCGGCTGATGATGCGGTATCAATCCCGGATCATGAGAATTCACATGGTGGTGTCTTCAAGCACCATCCGTTCGATTGGCTGACGAAATTTCCCAGGAGGTATGCAGATGGACATGGCCAGCACAGAGGCGCGCCCCGCAGCATCGGAGTCAACCGACGGAGCGGGCAGGGCGCCGATTCAAGACCTGCGTGAATGGCTTGCGCGGGTGGAGGAGATGGGCGAATTGGTCCGGGTGAAGGCGCCGGTCAACCGCGACGAAGAGATGAGCGCGGTCGGTTACCTGGTCGCCAAGCAGCAGCCGTCGCCCGCGGTGCTGTTCGAAAACGCCCGCGGCTTCGACAAGAGCCCCATCGGCGCGACCTTGCTGTGGAACATCCTGGGCCCCAGCCTCAAACGCATCGCGATCACGCTGGAGGAGCCCGCGGACACGCCCGCGGTCGAACTGATACGCCGGGTCAAGGACAAGCTCAAAAAGCGCATTCCTCCGTGCGAAGTAGCGCGCGCGCAGGCCCCGGTCTATCAGAACACCTTGACCGGCGACCAGATCGATCTGGACCTCTTGCCGATACCCAGGCACTGGCCCCTGGATGGCGGGCGCTACGCCGGCACCGCTGACGCGGTGATCACCCGCGACCCCGACAGCGGCTACCTCAATATCGGTACCTACCGGATGATGCAGCAGGGCAAGAACCAGGTCGGCCTTTACCTGTCACCAGGCAAGGATGCGCGGCTTCACATCACTCGCGCATGGCAGCAAGGCAAGTCCATCGAGGTGGCGGCCGCCTGGGGCATCGACCCGTTGTTCATGATGGTGGGTTCGCAGACGTTTCCAAAGAATGTTTCGGAGTACGAGTTTGCCGGGGGCATCAAGGGCCAAGCGATTCCGGTGGTGCGCGGTACGACCACCGATCTGCTGTTGCCGGCCAATGCGGAGCTGGTGATCGAAGGCATCATCAGACCCAATTCCGTGATGCCCGAGGGACCGTTCGGCGAGTTCCCAGGCTACTACGGCAGGCCGGAGGCGGGCTGCCCGCTGGTGGATATCTCGGCCGTGCACTATCGCTCGCGCCCGGTGCTGACCAATGCCTTGATGGCGGACTATCCCTCGTGCGAACAAAGCGGGTTTTTCTCCATCATCCGTTCGGCCAAGATTTGGGACGATCTGGACAAGCTCGGCATCCCCGGCATCCACGGTGTCTACTCCCATCCGGCCGCCGCGGGCGGATTCGGCATGACCGTGATCAGCCTGGAGCAGCGCTACGCCGGTCACGCGGCGCAGGTCTTGGCCCTGGCAGCCCAATGCCCGGGTGGCGCGTACTACACCAAGTGGATCATCGCCGTCGACGAGGACATCGACCCGACCGACATGAATGAGGTCATCTGGGCCATGGCCAGCCGCTGCAATCCGATCGATGACATCGACATCCTGCGCAATACTTGGAGCACCTGGCTGGACCCGACCCAGAATCCGCCCGAGAAGCGACCCTATGGCTCCAAAGCACTGATCAACGCGTGCAAGGAACACCGCCACCTGCCGGTTTTCTCCAAGCGAACGACGCTGCGCAAGAGCACCTACGACACAGTGGCTGCGCGGTGGCAGGAGCTGGGATTGCCGGGGCAAATTCCGGCGGTGCGGGCTTTCGAATCCGACAGCAACGTCGTGTATCACGAAGTGGGTGGCTTCGAGCCTGGGCGCCAGCCCGGGGAAGAAAAGTCCGAAAGCAAGAAAAACCAGCAGAAAGGCTAGGGCCGCAGGTACAGGGGGCGACGCCAAGCTGACGGGCGAGCACCAATTCCGACATCGAGGAGACCAACATGGATCTATCACGTCGTCGCACCCTCCAAGGCCTGGCCGGCCTGCCGTTGCTCACGGCTCCTGGCTTCGGCCGTGCGCAGGGTGCCAGCAAGACGCTGCGCATCGTCGTGCCGCTGACGCCGGGCACCACGCCGGATACCGTGGCGCGGGCGATCAGCCCGCACCTGCAGCGGCGCCTGGACATGACCGTGGTCGTGGACAACCGCCCCGGCGCCTCGGGGATGATCGGCATGGGTTATGTCGCCAAAGCCGAGGACGACGCCACGCTCATGATCACGCCGGCGACCACGCTCACGCTGCCGCTGTTCTACAAGCAGGTCGACTTCGACGTGCTCAAGAGCTTTGCGCCGGTCACGATGGTGGTGTCGACCTCGTTCGTGCTCGTGGTGGGCATCAGCGTGCCGGCGCGCGACGTCCAGGAGTTCGTGGCCTGGGCCAAGGCCAACCCGGGGCAGTTCTATGCCTCGCCGGGCAGCGGCACGCACCACCACCTGTGCATGGAGTTGTTGAAGCAGGCGACGGGCATCTCGCTGAACCATGTGCCGTACAAGGGCTCGGCGCAGGCCGTGTCCGACATGCTCGCGGGCCAGGTGTTGACGATGTTCATGCCGGTGCAGGTAGCCGTGCCGCTGCAACAGGCAGGCCGGCTGCGCGTCCTGGGCGGCTCACTCCGCCAGCGCCATCCGGCGTACCCCGACATCGCCACGCTCCAGGAGCAGGGCGTGCGCGATTTCGAGGTCGATCCCTGGTACGCCGCATGGGGCCCGCAAAAGCTCTCGATGGCGGCCACAAGCCGCTACCGCGAGGCCATTGTTGCCGCGCTCGCCGAGCCGGACGTGAAGGCTACCTTCGACAAGCAAGGTCTGATCATCAAGACCAGCACCCCGGACGAACTCGCGCGCATCGCGCGGGCCGAGTTCGATCTCTGGAGCCGGGTCGTCAAGACGGCCAATATCCTGCCCGAGTGAACGACAGCGCGTGCACCTTCAGCACGATCGCAAACGCAGGCAGGTTCCGCTTCAGCCGCGGCAGGGCGTGGCGCTGGCGCGACTGATGGTGGACCACGCAGTCTCAATACGAGTTAACATAATATACATTGTCGTGCATTCGAACGCACGTGGCGTCGCTTGAATCGTCGACAGCGAGGTCGGACGCCATCATGTATTCGGGCTGCTCACGGCGCGCCCTCAGCGCGCAGGCGTCGCCAGCCGCGCCAGCAGGAACTCGCGCTCGGCACGCCGGGCGAATCCAGCGGCGTCGAGGTCACGGTCGTTGCGCAGGCGCTTGTCGGCCCCCCGGGCGAGGAGCAGGTCGACGCTGGCCTCGGCGCCGTAGCCTGCAGCCATCATCAGCGGCGTGCTGCGGTTCGGGCTGGGTGCATCGACCGGCGCGCCGCGGTCGAGCAGCAACGCCACGATCTTGGGTTCGTTGCCGGTGGCGGCGTAATGCACCGGCGACCAACCCTCCTGGTGCACCTTGGCGCCTCGGTCGACCAGCCGACGCGCCCATTCGAGATCGCCGCGCAGCGCGGCCATCATCAGCGGCGTTTCGCCATGGGCGTTGAGCGCATTGACGTCGAGCGCCGGCGTCGCCCACAGTGCGTTGGCCACCCGCGGTGACTGGTCGCGCAACGCCAAATGCATCGCCGTCTGGCCTTCGGGGTTGCGTGAATTGGGATCGAAGCCGCGCAGGACCAGTGCTGCAACGGTGTCGCCGTCATCGCGATTGACGGCCAGGAAGAAATCCTCATAGGTACCGGATCTTGCGGAAGATATGCACAGTGTGACAGCCAGATAGACTACATATTTGAAGTAATTTCTCATCATGACTCCGGCTTGAAAAGGCGATCGAAATTGGCGCTCGTGATGCGGGCGATTTCCACTTGCGGCAACTGCTTCAGCTCGGCCACCTGTTTCGCGACGTAGGGCACGTAGGCCGGCTGGTTGGTCTTGCCACGGTAGGGCACCGGGGCCAGGTACGGGCTGTCGGTTTCGATCAGCAGGCGATCGAGCGGCACGAAGCGGGCGACGTCACGCAGCTCCTGGGCATTGCGGAATGTCAGGATACCGGAGAAGGAAATGAAGAAGCCCAGATCGAGCGCCGCGCGCGCGACCTCGGCGGTTTCGGTGAAGCAGTGGAACACGCCGCCCGCCGCGTCTGCGCCCTCCTCGCGCAGGATCGCCAGCGTGTCGGCGCTGGCGCTGCGGGTGTGGATGATGAGTGGCTTGGCGCTGGCGCGAGCGGCGCGGATGTGGACGCGGAAGCGCTCGCGCTGCCATGCCATGTCAGCCACGTTGCGCTCACCCAGGCGGTAGTAGTCGAGGCCGGTTTCCCCTATTGCCAGCACCCGCGGCAGCGCGGCGCGTTGCAGCAGGTCGTCCAGGCTGGGCTCGCGCACGCCTTCGTTGTCGGGGTGCACGCCGGCGCTGGCCCAGAAATTCGGGTAGCGCAGCGCCAGCGCGTGCACGCGGTCGAACTCCTCGAGCGTGGTGCAGATCACCAGTGCACGGTCGACCATGGCCGCGGCCATCGCCGCGCGCACGTCGTCGATGCGTTCGTAAAGGCCATCGAACGTGAGGTGGCAGTGGGAATCGACGTACATCGCAGCCGCAGCAGCCAGGCAGCACGCGGGCTGCGCAGCGCAAGCCTTCAGATGGTCTGGGTGGGCTTGGACGACTGGATCGACGTGCCCAGCAGCTCTTCGATGCGCATCTTGAGCAGTCGGGTCTTCTCGTCGCTCGGGAAGCGCACGCCGACGCCTTGGGTGCGGCCGCCCGAGGCATTGACCGGCGTGATCCAGCCAACCTTGCCGGCCACTGGGTAGCGCTGCGGGTCGTCGGGCAGCGACAGCAGCAGGTAGATGTCTTCGCCGAGCTTGTAGTCACGCGTGGTCGGCACGAACAGGCCGCCGTCGGCGAACAGCGGTATGTAGGCGGCGTACAGCGCGCCCTTCTCGCGAAACACCAACTGGATCACGCTCGGCCGGCCCGAGGTGTTTGCGGGCGCATTGGCCTGGGTGGTGCGGGGGGTGGCTTCGCTCATCGAGCGCCGAGTGTATCCAAAGGACTCCGCGGGCCGTCGCCTGCCGGTGGCCGCGAACGTGGCGTTTGCCACAGGCTCGCGCCCTGTCCGATCAAGGCCTCGCTGCGCAGGCCGGCATGCCAGGGGTGCTCGTCGTGGCGCGCGGCCAGCGTCAGATCGCGCGCCCATTGGGCCAGCGCCGCCCACTGCGGGCCGTTCGGCTGCAGCAGGGGAGCGACGATTGCCGGCACGAAGTAGCGCGGTGCTGCGTCCGCGCGCAGGCACATCAGGTCGTGGCAGAGCTTCTGGAAGGCATCGACCAGGCGTGTCAAGGGCCAGCCGGCCACGGCCTGTGCCAGGCCGCGTCGCACCGCGCCGGGCAATCGGTCCCAGTCATCGCTGCCGATGCCATCCGC
>JANMSR010000063.1:0-19307 GCA_031389565.1 Burkholderiales bacterium | reverse complement strand
GGAGCGGCCATCGGCAGCAGTTGGCGCTGCCAGAAGTCGACGGCCGCCTGCATTTGGGGGTCGTCCTTCAGCAATTGCTGGAAGCGCCGGCGCGCGGAACCGTGCAACGTGCCGAGCACGTACTCGGACGCCAGCGCGTCGCGCAGTTCGGGTCGGTTGTAGTTCATGGCTCGCGCTTCATCCCTTCAGACACGGCTTGAGGCGCTCGAGCCCGCGTCGTACCCAGGCCTTCACGGTGCCCAGCGGTTGGTGCATATGCTCGGCCAGTTCCGAATGGGTCAGCCCGTCGTAGAAGGCCAGTGCGATCGCCTGTCGCTGCGCCGGGTCGAGGGCTTGCAGACAGTGGCGCAGGCGCGCCGCGTCGATTCGTTCGATCAGCTGCTGCAAGGGCCCGGCGGCCTCGTCGCCGACGTTGAGCAGCGGGTCGTCCTCGCCGTCCTCGTTGTGCGTGCTGCGCACCATCGTCTCGCGTTCGCTGGTCGTGCTGCGCAGCGCGTCCATCGCCTTGTTGCGCGCGATCGTCATCAGCCAGGTCATCGGTTGCGCCTTCAGCGGCGAGTAGTTCGGCGCCGACTTCCAGATGCCGATGTAGGCTTCCTGGACCACTTCTTCGGCCCACGCCTGTTCGCGCAGCAGGCGCACCGCGATGGCCAGCAGGCAGCGCACGGTGGCGTCGTAGAGCTGCTTGAAGGCCACCTGGTCGCGCAGCGCGACACGCGCCAGCAATTGGCCGATCTCGTGCTGAGCCTGCGTCCGATCCGCCATGCCGGATGTCCCTGGTTGCGACTGGGGCCATGGTGTCAGGGCAATTGCGCATGGGGCGCTCACTTGTCCGACACTTCGATCAGCCCGCCTTCGAGCAACACCGGGCCCTTGGCGGCCAGCGCGAAGGCGTCGCGGATTTCGTCGAATGTCCCGAGCCGGATTTCTTCGAAGTCGCCCCAGCGCAGCGGCGGCGGCAATTCATTGTAGACCTCGCGCTCGGTGGCCAAGCAGCCCACAGCCTGCTGCTTCTCGCCTTGGGCGCCGGCCGCCACCTTGAAGCCCTGCGCACCGGGCAACACCAGTGGCGTGTTGGCTTCGAGGTGCGGGTCACGCGCGAATCGGTTCGGGAAGATGCGCTGGATCTTGCCGGTGGCCGGGCTCTGCACGTAGCAATAGACGTATCCGGGCTGGGTCGTGCTGACCGTCATCTCGATCGGCTCGCCCTTGCGATAGCGCGTCTTGGACAACTGGACCGTCAACTTCACTTCCTTGCCGGCTGGCCCAGCGGCTGCGGCAGGATTGCCCGACGCCGGCTTCTCGGCCACGAAGGGTTTGGCGGGCGGCTTCGGAATCGGGCGCAGCAGGAAGGCCTTGAAGACTTCGATGTCGAGTTCGCCCTTTTCCTCGAGGCCGAGTGCGCGGCGGTAAGCGGCGAGCGCCTCGGCGGTGGCGGGATTGGCTGCGCCGTCGGCCGGGCCGTCGTAGAACTTGCGGTTGCGCAACTGCTCCTGGAAGAAGCGGGTCAGGTCCGGCGTGCCCTGAATCGAGAGGAACCAGTCTTCCATCTCGCGCTCGACCTCGGGGTTGTTGCTGTCGATATTCAGGCAGGTCCAGTAGGGCAGGCGCAGCAGCTTGCCGGTGAGTTCGATCGTCGACAGCTCGACCATGTTGCGCAGCGACTGCGCGATGCCTTCGTTGCGGGCGACGCCGAAGTTGAAGCTCAGGCTGCCATTGCGGATCTGCGCCTGGCCGTCGCCGACGCCCTTGTCGTCGCGCGTGACGACGACCGTATTCTTCGAGCTGGCGCCAGGCACCAGGCTCAGGTCGCTGGTAGTGATGACGCTGGCATCGAAGCCGAGCACCGACGATTGGCTGGTGCTGGACAGGCGCGCGCCGAACAGCGCCGGCAGCAGCGAGAGGCCGAACCCGGCCTGCTTGCGCGTCACGTCTTCGTCGAACTGGGTGATCGAGCCGCGGATGTCGTACTGCGGCACGACCTTGAAGTCGTTCAAGCGCTGCGCGATCGACAGCAGTTGCACGATGTTCTGATTGTCCTGGCCAAAGGTGACCAGGCGCACGCCGCGGCTGCGCCGCGTCATGTCGGCAATGGCCGAGACCATCATGTCGCGCGTGCCGGCACCCAGCCGCCGCGACTGGTCCTGCATCTCCTCGATCATCACGCTGACATCGCGCACGCCGAAGCGGTACAGCATGTCGTCCATGCAGCGCAGGCCGTCGGCAAAGTGGGTGACGTTGCGCTGCGGCACTGCCTTCGGACCGGCCGCGTTCGGCTGGGTCAGGACCGTCGGCAGTCGGGGCGCCGCCGGCCGTGTTTGCGGGGCGGCACAGGCCGAGAGGGCCAGCGCGGCGGCGGCGGCAATGAGCTTGGACGTGAACATGGTGCACTCCTGACTATGGTGGGCGGTCGGCCGGATTCGGTATCGGTTGGGCGGCATGTTGCGGCAACAGCGCAGGGCCGCATGAGGGGATATTCGTGGCCCGGGCCGGATTGGACGCAAGCCCCGGGGCTGGTGCCGGGGCTTGCGAGAACGCGGGGCACTCAGAAGACGACGATGGGATTGACGTACTTCACCCATTGGTCGCGCTGGCTGCCGCCCGCCGGGCCATCGATGTCCAGCGTCCAGCCGAGCGACAACAGTTGGCCGCTGGGAACCGTTGGCTGCTGGTTGACGATGAAGCCGTTGACCTCGATCGCGCAGATGTCCTTGCCATCGCGCACCTTCAGCACGTAAAGGCCGAGGCAGATTGCATTCTCACGCGCCTGCTCGCAGCGCAGCGTGTTGCTGCCGTTGCTTGGCACCGAGGTGGCACCGTTCGGGCACTTGACACCATTCTGCGGCAGGCCGAGGAACAGGGCCCCTTGCGGAAACTGGTAGTCGTGGAAGGTCACGTTGAAGCGGTCGCGGGCGATGTTGTTCGTCACCCGCACCGGTGTGTCGTGCACCAGGAACAGATCGGTCGCGACCGGTTCGGCGAACGACAGGCTCAGGGCGGGAGCCTCGGGCGGCGAATTGGGCACGCGGCAGCTATCCACCGTGATCGGGTTCAGCGTCAGCAGTGGCGGGCAGATCGAGTTGCGCGACTGCTGGTCGCGCTTGTCGCACTTCAGCACGCCGTTGGCGAACTGCCCCGGATGGTCGCTGGCGCAAGTGACGCCTTCGGCGGGACCGGCGTGGCTGAGGGTGGGCGCCGCGATGCCGGCCGTCGCGATGAAGGCGGCGGCAATGCTCTTGGCGAGAACGAGGGTCTTGAGGGCTTTCATGATGGATCTCCAGTAAGTGGGTAGAGGTAGGTTGGTTGTGTCGGCCAACGAACCATTCGCTTGCCGCACGAATCCACTTTCGGGATCAGTTCGGTTTTGGACGCAACCCGCATTGACGAAGTGGACATCGCCCACATGCGTCCGGCGGGGACGCGACAACGAATCTCCCTGCAGCCCCGTTATCGGCTGTCAAGGAGACCCGTGATGAAGACCCCGACTTCGAACCCGCGCCCCGCCCATGCACTGCGCTTTCGCTCGTTGTTTCGCGAAGGCCGCGGTCTGGCGTTTCCGTGCGATCCGCAAGGCCAGGTCAACCTTGATGCCCTCAGCCGCGCGGCGCTCAACAATTACCTGTACGCCCGCGCGGTAATGGGCCGCGAGTTCGCATGGCCGTCGGTCGAAGCGGCGTAGCGGCCGTGAACTGCGGTGTCAGGGATGCGCCTGCCGCACAGCGCTGGCGGGGGCTGGCGCAATCGGCTATCGCGCGGCCTTGACGACTGCGTAGCGTTCCAGCGTCTTCAATCGCGCTTCATCGTGTTGCACGATCGGAGCCGGGTAGTTGCGGCCGATCTCGATACAGGCCGCTGCGAGTTCGATCGGGCTGGTCAACCATGGCGCATGGATCAGCTTGGCCGGCAGCTTGGCCAAAGCGGGCAGGTAGCGGCGGATGAACTTGCCGTCGGCGTCGAACTTCTCGCTTTGCGTTACCGGGTTGAAGATGCGGAAATACGGCTGCGCGTCGCAGCCGGTCGACGCCGCCCATTGCCAGCCGCCGTTGTTGGCGGCGAGGTCGAAGTCGTTCAGCTTCTCGGCAAAGTAGCGCTCGCCCCAGCGCCAGTCGATGCCGAGGTCTTTCACCAGGAAGCTGGCGACGACCATGCGCAGGCGGTTGTGCATGTAGCCGGTCTGGTTGATCTGGTGCATCGCGGCGTCCACCAGCGGGTAGCCGGTGCGGCCCTCGCACCAGGCGGCAAACAGCGCCTGGGCGTGTTTGCCATGCTCCCAGCGAACGGCGTCGTACTCGCGCTTGAAGGCGTTGCCGACCACATGCGGGTGGTGGTGCAGCACCTGGTGGTAGAAGTCGCGCCAGATCAGCTCCGCCAGCCACACCTCGGCACCCTTCGATCCGCCTTGCGCGCGCTGCCAGGCCTCGCGCGCGAGCTGGCGCACGGACACCGTGCCGAAGCGCAGGTGCGCCGACAAATAGCTCGGTCCCTTGACCGCCGGGAAGTTGCGCGTCTCGTCGTAGCGGTCGATGCGTGCGAGGAAGTCGGCCAGCAGCTCCTGCGCGCCGGCCGCTCCGCTCGGCAGCTTGAGCGTGTGCAGGTCGGTGTGCTCGAAGCCGATCTCGGCCAGGCTGGGCACACCCGTGGCGACACCGCCCGGCACGGCGGCCAGCGCCGCAGCGTGGTGTGCCACCGGGTAGGCGCGGACGAAATACGGCTCGAGTTTCTCCAGCCAGGCGTTCTTGTACGGCGTGAACACGCTGAACGGGCCGCCGGCCTGCGTCAGCACTTCGCTGCGCTCGAACACGACATGGTCCTTGCTGGTGTGCAGGGCGATGCCGGCGGCGGCCAATGCGCCGCGCACTTGCGCGTCGCGCGCCAGCGCGTCGGGCTCGTCGTCATGGTTGGTGTAGACCGCCTGCACATGCAGCTCGGCGGCCAGTTGCGGCAGGGACTGCACCGCATGGCCGTGGCGCACCAGCAGGCCGACCCCTTCGATGCCGTGCGAGGCGGCCAGCGCGTGCAACTGCGCCTCCAGCCCGACCAGGCTGTCGCGGATGAACTCGACGCGGCGGTCGGCGCGCGGCAGGCCGTCGAGGATCGCGCGGTCGAAGACGAACGCGCACCAGACGCGCCGGGCCGCGCGCAGTGCGTGGTACAGCGCAGCGTGGTCGTCGGCGCGCAGGTCGCGCCGCAACCAGACCAGGGCTGCGTCGAGCGCTTTGGCGTTCACGCGTCGGCCGCCAGCAGCGTTTCCAGGCAGTGTTCGCGCACTGCGTAGAAGTCCTTGATGGCGCGGATCTGCGCCAGCAGCGGCGCGGCCGGCAACGGCTGGGCGCGCTTGACGGCCAGGATCATCTTGTTCTTGCTGGTGTGCTCCAGGCTGACGAACTCGAACACCTGGCTGTCGTAGCCGTGGGCCTCGAGCAGCAGGGCGCGCAGGCTGTCGGTGAGCATCTCGGCCTGCAGACCGAGGTGGATGCCATGCTGCAGCATCGGGGCCAGCACCGCCGGGCTCTCGAGTTGCGGCCGGAGCTGCTGGTGGCAGCAGGGCGAGCAGATGATCAGCGACGCCCCCGAGCGGATGCCCAGGTGGATGGCATGGTCGGTGGCGGTGTCGCAGGCGTGCAGCGCGATCATGATGTCCAGCGGCGCCGCCGGTCGCTCGCGCACGTCGCCCTGCTCGAATTTCAGTCCGACCAGACCGAGCCGCTCGGCCGCCAGTTTGCATTGCTGCACCAGTTCGGGCCGCAGTTCGACACCGCTGACCTCGGCATCGCGGCCCAGCGTGTGGCGCAGGTGGTGGTGCACGGCGAAGGTCAGGTAGCCCTTGCCGCTGCCGAAGTCGGCCACGCCGATGCGCGCCTGCGCCTTCAGCGGCGAGGCGTGGACGGCATGGTCCAGCACCTCGACGAACTTGTTGATCTGCTTGAACTTGCGCGCCATCGCCGGCACCAGCTGGCCGCCGGCCGTGGTCACGCCCAGCGAGGCGAGAAAGGGCGTGTCCAGGCCCAGGTAGCGGTGCTTCTCGCGGTCATGCGCCTGCGGTTCGGCCGCGCCGCGGGTGGTGGCGGCCTGGTGCAGGCTGGCCTTGCCCTTCTTCGTGAAACGCAGTTCCAGGTCAACGCCCGCCGCCAGCAAGTGGGCATGGCGAAAGGCCGGGCCGATCAGCTCGCGCAGTCTTGCGATGCCCTCGCTGACGCCATGGTTGCGCGTGATGTCGCGCGTGCTGTGGCTGAAGACGAAGCTCAAGTGCAACTCGTCGCGCAGCAATAGCGGCCGCGCCGTCAGGCGCACCAGGTCGGCTTGCGGCCCGTGGTACTTGGCCAGCACCACCCGTTCCAGGCTGCGCTGCGCCAGGTGCTCGGTCAAACGCGCGAAGAAGCGTTCGACGGGCGCAGAAACGGGTTCATCGGCCAAGGTGTCGAGACTCGGGGATTGATCTTGCGATTGAAGTCGGCTACGTTGCAAATCAAACTGGGTACTGATGCATTGCGCGGAGGGTTCGATGAACAAGCTGACTTTCATTCTCGCAGGTGCCGGCGCTCTCGCGCTGTCCGCCCCGGCACTGGGCGCACTCGTCACCTTCGCCGTACCGCTGAGCGGGGCGCAGGAAGTCGGTGGGGGCGATCCCGACGGCTACGGCGCCGCGCTGCTGGCGATCGACGACGTCGCGTTGAGCGTCTCGTGGAACCTGGTCGTCAGGAACACCGCGCTGCCACCGACCGGCGCCCACATCCACAACGCGGCGGCGGGCGTGAACGGGCCGATCGGCATCGATTTCTCGGGGGCGCTCAGCGGCACCGTGTTCGACCCCGACCTTGCCGCCGTGCTCGCGAACCCGGCGAATTGGTACGTCAACGTTCACAACAGCGTATTTCCGGGCGGCGCCATTCGCGGCCAGCTCAGCGGCCAGGCGCCGGCGCCGATCAGCACCATCACCACCTTCACCGTGCCCTTGAGTGGCGCACAGGAAGTCGGTGGGGGCGATCCGGACGGTTCCGGCACCGCCCTTCTGGCAATCGACGCCGTCGCATCGACCATCAACTGGCTCATCGCAATCACAAACGTCGATCCACTGACCGCAGCGCATATCCACAATGCGCCGGCGGGTGTGAACGGGCCGGTCCGCGTCGATTTCTCGGGGGCGCTCAGCGGCACCGTGGTCGACGCCGATCTCGCATTCGTGCTCGCGAACCCGCAGGCTTGGTACGTCAACGTGCATAACGCGGCGTTCCCGGGTGGCGCCGTTCGCGGTCAACTCCCCGCTGTTGCGACGCCCGTGCCGGAGCCGGCGACGCTGCTGCTGTTTGGCGCCGGCCTTGCTGGCATGGCCATGGCGCGCCGGCGCCGCGCGGGTTGATCCCGCACTTCGACTCCACGGGTGCCGCCCAGGCCCGGGCGCACCAATCAAGCGACCCGGTGAGAACGGCCGTGGCGCGGCAAATCAGTACGGCCCGGCACGTTGAAACACCGGGCAGGAAACGGGGCCGATGAAGGCTTGCTGAGGCGGCGCCTTACGGCAATGGTCCGCGCAGTCGATAGAATCGAAGCAACATGTCCGACGCCAGCCGCATCAACCTGACGAATCAGTTCCTGATCGCCATGCCGGGCATGGCCGACCAGATTTTTGCCGGGGCCGTGGTGTACCTGTGCGAGCACACCGAAAACGGCGCGCTCGGGCTGGTGATCAACAAGCCGATCGACATCAAGCTGAAGAACCTGTTCGAGAAGGTCGAGTTGAGCCTGACGCGCGACGACCTGGCTGAGGCGCCGGTGTACTTCGGCGGGCCGGTGCAGACCGAACGCGGCTTCGTGCTGCACGAGCGCCAGTCTGATGACAGCAGCCCCTACAGCTCGACGCTGGCGATTGCCGGCGGCGGGCTGGACATGACCACCAGCAAGGACGTGCTCGAAGCGCTGTCCAGCGGCGCCGGGCCGAAAAAAATCCTGGTCACGCTGGGCTACAGCGGCTGGGGCGCGGGCCAGCTCGAAGACGAGCTCGGCCGCAACGGCTGGCTGACCGTGGATGCCCGGCCCGAGGTCATCTTCGACACCCCGATCGAGCAACGCTACGACCGCGCGCTGTCCTTGTTGGGGTTCGATCCGCGCATGCTGAGCCAGGAGGCGGGGCACGCATGAGGCCGCCGGGCCGCCCCAAGGGCGAATACCGGAGTGCGCAGTGCGCAGGTTGCCTGATGAGCAGGACCAGCGACCGTACCTGCGTACGGGCGCGCGCCTGCGAGCAGGCGTTGCGTCTCGCAGCGCGCGTGCAGCCAGCATGAACACGGCGCGCGCCGCAGTCGCTGCCGCGCCGTCGTTGTTGCTGGCTTTCGACTTCGGCGCCAAGCGCGTCGGTGTGGCCAGTGGCAACAACATCACCTGCACGGCGACGCCGCTGACCACCGTGGCGCACGAAGACAACGATGCGCGCTTTGCCGCGATCGGCAAGCTGATCGCCGAATGGCAGCCCGCGGCGCTGGTGGTCGGTGTGCCGCGCCACCCCGACGGCGTGGCGCACGACAGTACGCACCGCGCCGAGCGCTTCGCGCGCCAACTGCACGGCCGCTTCGGCCTGCCGGTGCACGAGGTCGACGAGCGCTACACGACGACCGAGGCGCTGGCCGCGGGCGCCGCCGATGTCGATGCCGCCTCGGCAGCGCTGATCCTCGAACAGTATTTCAACCAACGCCCACGATGAGCCCGGTCACCACCCTCAACCTCGACGCCGAGGCGCTGTACGCGGCGCTGCGCCAGGGCGTGCGCGGCCTGCTCGGCGTCGCGCCGGACACGGCCCTGGTCGGCATCTGGTCGGGCGGTGCCTGGCTGGCCGCGCGGCTGCAGGCCGACCTCGCGCTGGCGGGCGTTGCCGGCGTGATTTCCAGCGCCCTGCACCGCGACGATTTCGGCGAGCGCGGCATGGCCGCCGGCGGCGGCACCACCAAGCTCGGTTTCGCGGTCGAAGGCCGGCGCATCCTGCTGATCGATGACGTGCTCTACACCGGGCGCACGATCCGCGCGGCGATCAACGAGCTGTACGACTTCGGCCGCCCAGCCAGTGTGGCGCTGGCCGTGCTGGTCGATCGCGGTGGCCGCGAGCTGCCCGTCGAGCCGGCGTTTGCAGCCGCACGCCTGACGCTGCCGCCGACGCAGCGGCTGTCGCTGGCCCGCGCCGACGGCGGGCGCTTCTCCTTTGCCGTCGAGGAGATCGCGTGATGCTGTCCCGGCGCAACCCGCAGCTCAACGCCCACGGCGAGCTGATCCACCTGCTGTCGATCGAGGGCCTGCCCCAGGCGGTGCTGGCCCAGATCCTCGACACGGCCGGCACCTTCCTCTCGGTCAACGACCGCGACGTGAAGAAGGTGCCGCTGCTGAGGGGAAAGAGCGTCTTCAACCTGTTCTTCGAGAACAGCACCCGCACCCGCACCACCTTCGAGATCGCGGCCAAGCGGCTGTCGGCCGATGTCATCAACCTCGACATTGCCCGCAGCAGCACCGCCAAGGGCGAGAGCCTGCTCGACACCATCGCCAACCTCTCTGCCATGCACGCCGACATGTTCGTCGTGCGCCACAGCGAGAGCGGTGCGCCGTACCTGATCGCCGAGCACTGCGCACCGCACGTACATGTCATCAACGCCGGCGACGGCCGCCACGCGCACCCGACGCAGGCGCTGCTGGACATGTACACGATCCGCCACTTCAAGGGCGATTTCACGCAATTGACCGTGGCCATCGTCGGCGACATCGTGCACTCGCGCGTCGCCCGCTCCGACATCCATGCGCTGACCACGCTGGGCGTGCCCGAGATCCGCGCCGTCGGCCCGAAGACCCTGGTGCCGGGCGACCTGCGCGAGATGGGCGTGCGCGTCTGCCACGACATGGCCGAGGGCATCCGCGGCGCCGACGTGGTCATCATGCTGCGGCTGCAAAACGAGCGCATGAGCGGCGCGATGCTGCCCAGCGCGGGTGAGTTCTTCAAACACTTCGGCCTCACGCCCGAGAAGCTGGCGCTGGCCCAGCCCGATGCCATCGTGATGCACCCGGGCCCGATCAACCGCGGCGTCGAGATCGACTCGGCGGTGGCCGACGGCAGCCACAGCGTGATCCTGCCGCAGGTGACCTACGGCATCGCGGTGCGGATGGCGGTGATGAGCACGATCGCAGGAAACGACGCATGAAGCTGCTGATCAAGGGCGGCCGCCTGATCGACCCTGCCAGCGGCCTGGACCGCGTCGGCGACCTGGCCATCGCCGGGGACCGCGTGATCGCGCGCGGCGAGGTCAGCCGCGACTTCACACCCGAGCGCACGATCGACGCCAGCGGGCTGGTCGTCGCCCCCGGCCTGGTCGACCTGGCCGCGCGGCTGCGCGAGCCCGGCCACGAGCACGAGGGCATGCTCGAAAGCGAACTGGCGGCCGCCGCGGCCGGCGGCGTGACGAGCCTGGTCTGCCTGCCCGACACCGACCCGCCGCTTGACGAGCCGGGCCTGGTCGAGATGCTCAAGTTCCGCGCCCGCAAGTTGAGCCGCTGCCGGCTGTTTCCGCTCGGCGCGCTGACGCGCGGCCTGGCCGGCGAGACGCTGACCGAGATGGCCGAACTCACCGAGGCCGGCTGCGTCGGCTTCTCGCAGGCCGACGTGGCGATCGTCAACACGCTGACCCTGCAGCGCGCGCTGATGTATGCGGCCACCTATGGCTACATGGTCTGGTTGCGGCCGCAGGATGCGTGGCTCGGCGGCGGCGGTGTGGCCGCCAGCGGCTCCGTGGCGACCCGGTTGGGCCTGACGGGCGTGCCGGTGGCGGCCGAAACCGTCGCCCTGCACACGATCTTCGAACTGGTGCGCGCCACCGGCGCGCGTGTGCACCTCGCCCGCCTGTCGAGCGCGGCCGGCGTCGAGCTGCTACGCCGGGCCAAGGCCGAGGGCCTGCCGGTTACGGCCGACGTCAGCATCAACTCGCTGCACCTGACCGACGTCGACATCGGCTACTTCAACGCCGCCATGCGCGTCACCCCGCCGCTGCGCCAGCAGCGTGACCGCGATGCGCTGCAGGCCGCATTGGCCGACGGCACGATCGACGCGCTGGTGTCCGACCACACCCCCGTCAGCAGCGACGAGAAGACGCTGCCCTTCGGTGAAGCCACGCCGGGCGCCACCGGCCTGGAGCTGCTGCTCGGCCTGGCGCTCGCCTGGGGCGAGTCGTCCAAGCTGACGCTGCCGCAGACGCTGGCCCGCATCACCTGCGAGCCGGTGCGGGTGCTCGGGGCGGCGATCGGCTCGCTGGGCAACAGCGCCGGACGCCTGGTCGAAGGCGGCGTCGCCGATGTCTGCATCTTCGACCCCGCTGCGCGCTGGGCGGTGCGCGCCGACGCCCTGGTCAGCCAGGGCAAGCACACGCCGTTCGCCTTCGCCACCAGCGGCTTCGAACTCGCCGGTCGCGTGCAGACCACCCTGGTGGCCGGCGGCGTGGCCTACGAGCGCAGCAGCGGGTGATGGATTCGTTGCGCCGCCGCATCCGGGCATGAGTCGCGCGTTCGTCGCGACCTGGCGTCTGGCGCTGATGCTCGCGCACCTGGTGCATGGCATGGCGTCGGTGGTGCTGCGCTTTTCACCGCTCGATGCGGCCGGCCGCCATGCGCGCATCCAGCGCTGGTCGGCCACGCTGCTGCGCCGGCTCGGGATCGAACTCACCGTGCACGGCGCGCCGCGCAGCGGGGCCACGCTGCTGGTGGCCAACCATGTGTCGTGGCTCGACATCGCCGCCATCCACGCCGCAGCGCCGCAGGCGCGCTTCGTGTCCAAAGCGGATGTCAGGCACTGGCCCCTGGTCGGCCGGCTCGTGGCCGGGGCCGGCACCCTGTTCATCGAGCGCGAGAGCAAACGTGACGCGCTGCGCGTGGTGCACCAGATGGCCGACGCGCTGCGCGCCGGTGACACGGTCGCGGTGTTCCCGGAAGGGACCACGGGCCCGGGCCGCGAGTTGCTGCCGTTCCATGCCAATCTGTTGCAGGCCGCGATTGCGACGGCCACACCGATCCAGCCCGTCGTGCTTCGCTTCCACGACGCAGCGCACGCTTTCAGCCCGGCGGCCGCGTATGTGGGCGAGACCACGCTGGTGCAGAGCCTGTGGCGCGTGGCCCGAGCGAAGGGCCTGGCGGTCGAGCTGAGGTTCCTTGCCGCGCAGGCGAGCGCGCACGCGGACCGCCGTGCCCTGGCGGCCGTGCTGCGCGCGGCGATGGCCGAGTCCTTGGCCGAACAGCAGGCCATGACGCCGATGGCGGTGCCTGCCGCAAACGCCTAGGCAGCCCACGCAGCGGCCGGGCGCCAACGTCGATCCAGCGGGCGCATCGCGAGCTCTACACCGACGACGGCGGTGGCGCGGCTTGCTCGAGTCGCCGCCGCTTCAGCCGCGGCCCTGGGCGGCCACGGCCGCGGCCGCCTTCGCCGCAGCCGCGGGGTCGCCGAGGTAGTGGTGGCGCAGCGGCTTCAACGCGTCGTCGAGCTCGTAGACCAGCGGGATGCCGTTGGGAATGTTCAGGCCGACGATTTCAGCGTCGCCGATGCCGTCGAGGTACTTGACCAGCGCGCGGATCGAGTTGCCGTGCGCCGCGACGACGATGCGCCGGCCGCTGCGCAGCGCGGGCGCGAGGCTGTCGTTCCAGCACGGCAGCACACGGGCGACAGTGTCTTTCAGGCACTCGGTCAGCGGTACCTGGCCGGGTGCGAGCCGGGCGTAGCGCGGGTCGCTGCGTTCGCTGCGCGCATCGTTCGGCGCCAGGGCCGGTGGCGGCGTGTCGTAGCTGCGGCGCCACGCCAGCACCTGCTCGTCGCCGTACTGCTGGGCAGTCTCGGCCTTGTTCAGCCCCTGCAGCGCACCGTAGTGGCGCTCGTTCAGGCGCCAGTCGTTGACGATCGGCAGCCAGGTGCGGTCCATCTCGTCCAGCGCGTGCCACAGGGTCCAGATCGCGCGCCTCAGCACCGAGGTGTAGGCGATGTCGAACTCGTAGCCGGCGTCTTTCAACAGGCGGCCGGACTCGCGCGCCTGGGCCACGCCGGTGGCGGTGAGCGGCACGTCGGCCCAGCCGGTGAAACGGTTTTCGAGGTTCCAGGTCGATTCGCCGTGGCGGATCAGCACGAGCTTGGGCATGGTGGGTCGGCCGGGCGTGGAGGGCAGGCAAGGGCGCGAATTCTATAATTCGCCGCTTCCTCAGCCCTGATCGCACGACGTGACCTTTCTGCTCAACAACTGGCATCTGTTCCTGGCCGCCCTGGTTTCCGGCGGCTTTCTGTTGTGGCCGGTGGTCAAGGGGGGCGTCGGCGGCGCGGCTTCGGTCGGCACTGCAGAGGCCGTGCGCCTGATGAACCGCGAGAAGGCGGTGCTGATCGACGTCAGCGAACCGGCCGAGTACGCCGCCGGCCATGCGGGCGGCGCTCGCAACGTACCGTTTCGCCAACTCGAGGCGGCGAACAACAAGACGCTGCCGAGCAACAAGGCGCTGCCGCTGGTGCTGGTGTGCCCGACCGGGGCGCGCTCGTCACGCGCGGTCGCCCTGCTGAAGAAGGCCGGCTACGACAACGTGCGCTCGCTCTCCGGCGGCCTGGCGGCCTGGCGCGACGCCAACCTGCCTGTGGAAAAGTCGGCAGCCTGAGGCGGCTTGTGCTTTCCGGCGGGCTGCAAGGTCATTGCAGCGCCGTGACAATCGCGTGACCCGATTGCCGCGTTCGACAGCGTATGCCCACCGTTCGAATCTACACCACGCAACGCTGCCCTTACTGCCTGCGCGCCAAGGCATTTCTCCAGATGCGCGGGGTGACGGTGATCGACGAGGTGCGCGTCGACCTCGAGCCGGCGCAGCGCGAACAGATGATCGCGCTGACCGGGCGCCGCACGGTGCCGCAAATCTTTATCGGCGGCCTGCATGTCGGCGGCTGCGACGACCTGATGGCGCTCGACCAGCGCGGCGGCCTGGCGTCGCTGCTGGCTGCGCGATAATTCGCGCTCCAACCCGCAACCGCTGCGGGTTTGTTTCATTGGAAGCGCATCACCATGGCCGAGTCGCAAGAATCCACCCCCATTTTCAACATCCAGCGCATGTACCTGAAGGATTTGTCGCTGGAGCAGCCCCACTCGCCGGCGATCCTGCTCGAGCAGCAGCCGCCGCAGGTCGACGTCAACCTCGGCATTTCGGCCGAGACCGTGGCCGAGGGCGTGTTCGAGGTCTGCGTCACCGCCACCGTGACCACCAAGGTGCAGGAGCGCACGCTGTTCCTGATCGAGGCCAAGCAGGCGGGCATCTTCGAGATCCGCAACCTGCCGAACGACCAGATGCAGTCCATCCTCGGCATCGCCTGCCCGGGCATGGTCTACCCGTACCTGCGCGCGATCGTGTCGGACGTCTGCACCCGCGCCGGGTTCCCGCCCGTGCTGCTGTCGGAAGTCAACTTCCAGGCCATGTTCGAAGCCCGGCAGCAGCAACTCGCGGCGCAGCAGGGCAACGGCAGCGAAGAGCCGTCGCGGATTGTCCTGAATTGACGGCCCCAAGCTCACTGCGGTTGCGCCCCCACGGCCCGTCAGGGGCCCCTCCGTGGCCCTTGGGAGCGCCGGCCGCCAAGGAGCGGCCCGGCGCCGGCCTGCAACCCTCCGTTGCGTGAACATCACCATCCTCGGTGCCGGCGCCTGGGGCACCGCGCTCGCGGTCCAGGCCGCGCCGCGCCATGCGGTGCAGTTGTGGGCGCGTGACGCCGGGCATGCGCGTGCGCTGGCCGCGGCGCGTGTCAACGCGCGCTATCTCCCCGGGGTTGCGCTGCCGGCGAACGTCGCCGTGGTCGACGGGCTCGACGCGGCGCTGGCCCATGCCCGTGCCGACGAGCAGGGCCTGGTAGTGATCGCCACGCCGATGTCGGGATTGCGTGCGATGCTCGCCGCGGTGCCCGACGACGCCCGCGTGCTTTGGCTGTGCAAGGGCTTCGAAGCCGGCACGGGTTGGCTCGGTCACGAGCTGGCCCAGGCGCTGCGTCCGCATGCGCACGCCGGCGTACTGTCGGGCCCGAGCTTTGCCGAAGAAGTCGCGCGCGGCCAGCCGACGGCGCTGGTGGCGGCCAGCGCCGACGAGGCTCTGCGCGCGGCCGCCGCCGAGGCCTTTCACACCGACCTGCTGCGCGTGTACACCAGTGCCGACGCGATCGGCGTCGAGGTCGGCGGCGCGGTCAAGAACGTGATGGCGATCGCCACTGGGCTGTGCGACGGCCTGGCGGCGCGCACCGACGCAGGGCCGGGCCGGCCCGGCCTGAATGCGCGCGCCGCGCTGATCACGCGCGGTCTGGCCGAAATGACGCGCCTGGGCGTCGCGCTCGGCGCACGACCGGAGACCTTCATGGGTTTGTCGGGGCTCGGTGACCTGGTGCTCACCGCCACCGGCGACCTGTCACGCAACCGTCGGGTCGGCATGCAACTGGCGCAAGGCCTGCCGCTGGTGCAGGTGCTGGCCGAACTCGGCCATGTCGCCGAGGGCGTCTACAGCGCACCGATGGTGCAGTCGCGCGCCCGCGCGCTCGGTATCGAGATGCCGATCACCGAAGCGGTGGTCGGCGTGCTGGCGGGCCGGCTGGCCGCCGTCGATGCGGTGCGCCTGCTGATGGGCCGCGGGCCGCGGGCCGAGCACTGAGCCGCGTCAGCGTGCGCCGTCGTAGCCGCACTGGCGCCAGGCTTCGAACACCGCCACCGCGACGGCGTTGCTCAGGTTCAGGCTGCGCTGGCCGGCACGCATCGGCAACCGAACGCGTTGCGTGGCGGCAAACACATCGCGCAATGCGGGTGGCAGGCCGGCCGTTTCGCTGCCGAAAACCAGCCAGTCGCCGGGCTGCCAGACGACCTCGGCAAACCCTCGGCCGCCGCGCGTGGTGAAGGCAAAGCAGCGCGCGGGGTCGGGCTGCTCGAGGTCGACGAGTGCCTGCCAGGACGCATGGCGCCGCACATTCGCGTACTCGTGGTAATCGAGCCCGGCGCGCTGCAGCAGCTTGTCGTCCATCGAAAAGCCGAGCGGCTCGATCAGGTGCAGCGCACAGCCGGTGTTGGCGGCCAACCGGATCACGTTGCCGGTGTTGGGTGGGATTTCGGGCTGCACCAGGACGATATGGAACATGGCGTCCTTCTCAGCGGTCGTCGGGCGCTGGCGTTCGCGCCACCACCCAGACCTGGACCTGGACGGCACCGCCGGCCAGCAGCACCCGCGCGGCTTCGGCGGCGGTGGCGCCGCTGGTCATCACATCGTCGACCAGTGCCACCGACTGGCCGCGCAGGCGATGGGCGGGGCCGGGCGCCAGGCCGAACGCGCCGCGGATGCGCGCGGCGCGTTCAGGGCGCGGCAGGTTGGCCAGGTGCGGCGTGTCGACCAGCCGGCGCAGCACGTCGGCGCGCGCCGGCAGGCCGGTCTGCGCAGCGACCCGCCGCGCCAACTCCCAGGCCTGGTTCATGCCTCGCTCGGCGAGGCGCTCAGTTGACAAAGGCACCGGCAGCAACAGCGTCGGGCGCGCCGCTGCGGCGGCACGCACGGCACCGGCCAGCAGCGCGGCCAGCGCTGGCGCGAGGTCGAGCGCAGCGCGAAACTTGAACGCGGCCACCAGGTCGCTCCACGGGAACGCATAGTCGACCGCGGCGATGCTGCGATCGAACGGCGGCGGGCTGCGCAGGCAGGCGCCGCACAGCGTGGTGCCGTTCGGCACTGTGATCGCGCAGACGCCGCAGCGCAGCCGCGGCGCGGCGTGGCGCAGCAGGCAATCGTCGCAGATCCGCGCCCGGCTCCAGCCGCGACACACGGCACATTGCGTGGGCAGCAGGGAGCGCAGCGGCATCGGCTCAATATACTGCCCGGCACCGCCATGTCGCCCGATCGTTTCGACCCCCTGTTCATCCGGCCTGGCGCGTCCTGAAGCATGGCGGGCAAAGTCATCGATGCACGGGCGCTGGGGCGCGCGCAACGCCGTTCGGCCCGAGTCGACACGGCACCGTGGCTGCACGGCGAGGTGGCGCGGCGGATGGCCGAACGCCTGCCGGTGATCCTGCGGCAGCCCGACACGGTGATCGATTGGTGGGCCCATGCGGGCGGCAGTCAGGCGGCGCTGGCCCAGGCGTACCCCAAGGCGCGGCTGCTGCGCGTCGAGCCGAGCGAAGACATCGGTGGGCACGTTGCGCGGGCCCTGGGCAGTGCACCCTGGTGGTCGGCACGGCGCTGGCGCCGCGAGGCCCCGGCGCTGGGCGAGGCCGCGCTGGCGCCCGGCGTCGGCCAACTGCTGTGGGCCAACATGATGCTGCACGCCGTCGCCGACCCCGAAGCCCTGATGCAGCGCTGGCGCCGCGCGCTCGCGATCGACGGTTTCCTGATGTTCTCGACCCTCGGCCCCGACACGCTGTCGGGCCTGCGCGCGCTGTACCGCGACGCCGGCTGGGGCGCCGCCCACGCAGCGTTCACCGACATGCACGACTGGGGCGACATGCTGGTGGTGGCCGGGTTTGCCGACCCGGTGATGGACCAGGAGCGCCTGACATTGAGCTGGGCCACGCCCGAAGCGCTGCTGGGCGAATTGCGCACGCTCGGTGGCAACGCCGATCCGGGCCGCCACGCGGGCCTGCGCACGCCGCGCTGGCGCGCTCGGCTGCTGGACGCGTTGCGCGAGCGTGCCGGTGCCGACGGACGCATCGCGCTCGAGTTCGAATTGGTCTATGGCCACGCCTTCAATCCGATGCCGCGACCCAAGCTCGCTGCCCAGACGCATGTGGCGCTGGATGACATGCGCAGGATGGCGCGCGGCGGACGCCGGCCCGCCGGCTGAGGCCCGACGCTAGGCTAAAATCTACCGTTGCTGAGCCTGCCGTTGCGCGTGCGTATGTCGTCCGGTGCTGCCGTGGCTTGCGTAAACCCCCATCGACACCTGCCTTCATGACCACCGTCGCCGCCTCCTGCCCCTGGCCCGCGCCTGCCGCCGGCGGCGTCGGGGCATGGCGCTTCGCCAAGGCCCTGGACAGCGACGCGGGCGGGCTGCAATGGGTGCTCAAGCGCAACTGCTCGCTGACACCGACGCAACTGTTCGGCACCTACCTCGCGTTGTGCGTGGTCTCGCTGACCATCGCGCTGGGCTTCACATGGCACGGCGCCTCGCCGGTGGTGGCCTTTGCCGGCATCGAGTTGCTGCTGGTCGGTGCGGCGCTGCTGGTCTACGCCCGCCATGCCGCCGACCAGGAGCGCATCACCCTGGCCAACGGCGCGCTCAGCGTCGAGCACCAGCGCGGCCCGCAAGTCGTCTGCACGCAGTTCCGCGCCGCCTGGGTGCGCGTCGAGCCGCGCCACGGCGAAGGCTCGCTGGTCGAGCTGTCAGGCGATGGCCGCCAGTCGTTTGTCGGCCGCTATCTGCGACCCGAGATGCGCACGCCGCTGGCGCAGGAGTTGCGTACCGCGCTGCGCGCGAACTGCACCGCAGCGCCGGACACCGAATCGAAGAGCTCATCCAATCAGGAACCGAAGTGACGACGATGAACCACCCTTGCTCGCTCTGCCAACGTGTTGCCCAGGCATCGCTGCTGTGGGGGGCCAGCCTTGCCACGTCGGCGGCGCTGGCCGTCAACAACCTGCCCGGCGGCCCGGCGGTGAATCAGCTCGACCTGCACCCGCCGGTGACCAGGATCGCGGCCGAGCAGCAGTGGCTGCACTACTACATCATGGCCATCTGCGTGGTGATCTTCATTGCCGTGTTCGGCGTGATGTTCTATTCGATCTTCAAGCACCGCAAATCGCAGGGTGCCAAGGCGGCCAACTTCCACGAGAGCGTGGCCGTCGAGATCGCCTGGACCGTGGTGCCGTTCGTGATCGTCATCGCGATGGCCCTGCCGGCCACCAAGGTGGTGGTGGCGATGAAGGACACCACCAATGCCGACCTGACCATCAAGGCCACCGGCTACCAGTGGAAGTGGGGCTACGACTACCTGAAGGGCGAGGGCGAGGGCATCGCCTTCCTGTCCACACTCGACGCGAGCCACCGCGAGATGAGCGACAGCGGCAAGCCCACGGCCACCGACGACTACCTGCTCAAGGTCGACAACCCGCTGGTGGTGCCGGTGGACAAGAAGATCCGCATCGTGCTGACGGCCAACGACGTGATCCACGCCTTCATGGTGCCGGCATTCGGCATCAAGCAGGACGCGATGCCCGGCTTCGTGCGCGACACCTGGTTCCGGGCCGAGAAGACCGGTGACTTCTATGGCCAGTGCGCCGAGTTGTGCGGCAAGGAGCACGCCTACATGCCGATCCACGTCAAGGTGCTG
>JANMSR010000055.1:0-1793 GCA_031389565.1 Burkholderiales bacterium | reverse complement strand
GTTGATGTGGCGGCCGAACTCGTGCAGCGAGCCGACGGCTTTCTTCGTCAGCACCGTACACAGTGAGTCTGAAAACAGCGCCTCGAACAGGCTGCACTTCCAGCGCCCGGCGAATTCGCCGAGCGCAGCCAGCGTCTGGTGACCGATGCCGCGCTTGGGCGTGGTCACGGCGCGCAGGAAGGCAGGGTCGTCGTCCTGGTTGACCCACAGCCGCAGCCAGGCACAGAGGTCGCGGATCTCAGTGCGGTCGAAAAAGCTCTGTCCGCCCGAGACCTTGTACGGGATCTGCGCGGTGCGCAGCTTCTGCTCGAAGACCCGCGACTGGTGGTTGGCGCGGTAGAGCACGGCGAAGTCGCTGAACTTGACGGCGCCGCCCGCCCTCGCGTCAGCGAGGGCTCCACCGTCCGCACGCTTGGCCTGGATGAGCGCCACCGCGCGCTCGGCCTCGTGCTCCTCGCCGTCGCACTCGAGCACCCGCACCGGTTCGCCGTCGCCGAATGCGCTCCACAACTTTTTCGGGAACAGCTTGGGGTTCAGCGAGATGACCTGGTTGGCCGCGCGCAGGATGTTGCCGCTGGAGCGGTAGTTCTGCTCCAGCGCAATCACCTTGAGTTTGGGATAGTCCAGCGGCAGGCGCTTCAGGTTGTCGATGGTCGCGCCGCGCCAGCCATAGATGCTCTGGTCGTCGTCGCCGACCGCGGTGAACACGCCGCGTTCGCCGACCAGGGCCTTCAGCAGCTCGTACTGCACGGCATTGGTGTCCTGGTATTCATCGACCAGGATGTGGCGGAAGCTGTCTTGCCACTTCGCGCGCGCTTCGGCGTCGCGCTGCAGCAGCTTTAATGGCAGGCCGATCAGGTCGTCGAAATCGACCGCCTGGTAGGCGGCGAGGCGCTCCTCATACAGGCGCATGACACGCGCGGCCACCTGCTCGTTGGCGTCGGCCGCGGCGCGCGCGGCGCCCGCACTGTCCAGGCCCTGGTTCTTCCACAGGCCGATGGTCCATTGCCAACTGCGCGCCAGCTTGGCATCGGTGGTGCTGCCGGCATCGCGCAGCACGCCGAGCACGTCATCGCTGTCCATGATCGAGAACTGCGGCTTCAGGCCCAGTCGCTCACCATCGGCGCGCAGCATGCGCACGCCGAGCGAGTGAAAGGTGCTGACCGCGAGGTCTTTGGCCGCACGCGATCCCACCAGCGCCTTGGCCCGCTCGCGCATTTCCTGCGCCGCCTTGTTGGTGAAGGTGATGGCGGCGATCTGTTTGGCCTCCAGCCCGCTCTGCAACAGCTTGGCGATCTTGTGCACGATCACGCGCGTCTTGCCCGAGCCGGCTCCGGCCAGCACCAGACAGGGACCCGACAAGTGATGCACGGCGGCCAACTGGGCCGGATTGAGCGAGGCAGGGGGTTCGGCCATCGAGGGTCCGTTCAAGGGCCGACGATGATAGCGAGCGGCGGCGGGCTTGCTGCTGCGGCTGTCCAGGCCGGCATGGACCCGATGGCGGACAATGCGCGACCTTCGCGCCACCCCCTTTCGCGCGCCTTGGCGTCGTGATGCGACGCGCCTCGGCCCGCCGCTCTCCGTGCCATGCCCGACCCCGCAGCCGCCATCCCCGCCCCCATCCCCTTGATCAGCGTGATCGTGCGCAGCATGGACCGACCGGGCCTGGCCACGGCCCTGGCGTCCATCGCGGCGCAGGACCAGGCGCCACTCGAGGTGCTGGTGGTCAATGCGCGTGGCCCCGGACATGCGGCCCCCCCCGCGATGGCCGGCCCGCACCCGGTGCGCTGGGT
>JANMSR010000005.1:0-5082 GCA_031389565.1 Burkholderiales bacterium | reverse complement strand
CGACGCAGGCTGACCTGGCTTGAACCTGGCCCCCGTCGGGCGAAAGTGTCGGCGCCGCCCAGGCGCAGCATTGATGGCCATGCCTGCGCCACCAGCAGCCGCAGTTCTTCGATGCTCGTGGCAAACGCGGGCAGGTTCATCAGGCAACCTACGCGCTGCGCGCTTCGGTATTCGCCTTTCGGGCGGCCGGGCAGGCTCATCAGGCAACCTTCGCGCTGCGCGCTCCGGAATTCGCACTTGGGGCGGCCCTGCGTGCTCATCAGGCAACCTTCGTGCTGCGCACTCCGGAATTCGCACTTGGGGCGGCCCGGCGTGCTCATGCAGGGCGACCGGGTTCACGCAGCACGGGGCACCGCGGCCCGGCGCGGCGCGAACAGCAGCAGCGTGGCGCCGATGCCCGCCAGCACGGCCAGCAGCGCGACGAAGCCGCCGACGAAGGGCACGCTGCCGAGCAGGGCCAGCACCAGCACCGCCACCATCGCACTGCCGATGCGCCAGCCACGGCGGCCCGCCGCGTCGGCTTTGATGCGCACGAGCGCCCATTGCCCCAGCGCCACGCCGCTGGCGACATACCCGAGCAGCAGCAACGCCGCGTACAGCAGCAAGGCCAGCAGCGCCAGCGGAATGCCCACGATGCTGATCAGCAGGATCAGCACTGCCACGGGGATGCACACCAGTGCGATGAAGCCCCACAACAGGCTCCAACCGAAACGCGTGCGCAGCACATCGGCCACGCGCTGCGAGCTGACGGGCAGCGTGCCGACCAGCAAGGCCGCGAGCGCCATCAGGCCGGCCGTCCAGAGCCACCACGGACCGACGCGGCGCGCGTGAGCGCCCAAGCCGCGTTCTCGCGCTGCAGCCGACGATGCCGCGCGGCCGGGCAGCGGCAGCGCTTCGATCGCACCGGCCACCTGCGCGGCAGGGTCGCGCTCGAGTTCGTCGCCGCTACGATAGCGCAACTTGCCGGCCAGCCGTGCGTTGGGGCCGAGCGTGAGGTGGCCAGCGGCGGAATTCACATCGCCCTGGACCGGCGCATCGATCAACACGCGACCGCCACCCACCTGGACCGAGCCCTTGACCGGCCCGCGCAGCGTGACCCGGCCGCCGCCGACCGTCACGTTGCCGGCGACGGTAGCCATAGTCCCCACTTCAACCTGGCCCCCGGCGACGCGCAGATTGCGGCCGATGGGTGCATCGAGGATCAGCCGCCCGCCGGCGGCATACACGTCCTGGCCGACCGTGGCGGTGATGCGCAGGTTGCCACCGGCCAGCACCGCATCGCCGGCGACCGGAGCGTCGACATCGACGTTGCCCCCGGCAGCGATCAGGTCGCCCGGCACCGGCTTGTCGATGCGCACCGAGCCGCCGAAGACGAAGGTGTCGGAGCCGAAGCTGCGCTCGGCGGCCGGCTTGGCCTCGTCGGCACGCAGGCCCGACGCGGCGACCAGCGCCAACCCCGCCACCCCCATTGCGATGCGTTTGAACATGCTGCCTCCTGTGCCAGGAGCGAACTTGCCAGAACTGCCGTCGCCCGGCAAGGCCGCAGGAACCACGCCGTCCTGTCCCAGGCATCGAGCGCAACCAGATCGACGCCATGGCCATTGGCTCGCTGCGCCGCCACGACTGGGTGGTCTGCGCCAAGACGCCGCTGGCCGGGCCGGCGGCGGTGCTGGACTACCTGGCGCGCTACGCGCACCGCACGGCCATCGGCAACGAGCGTTTGCTGGCCATCGTCGGTGACAGGGTCACATGCGGGTGCGCGCTGACGACACCGGCGGCAAGCGCACCGTCGCGATGGACGGCGAGCAGTTCATCGGCCGGCTGCTGCTTACACTGCCCACTCCACCACCATCCCGGCGGTTCAGTCCAACGTTCGTGTTCGGCGGCTGCCGAAGGCAGTCCGCTGGAACGAAGGGTTCGGCGTCATGCTCACAAGCGCTTCTCCTTCCGCAGGCCAACACCTCGCCGACGGATTCGAGTGCTGTCCACGCAATGAGGCCGACCCCGAGACCGACATACCAAGGGCTCTGGAGTATGGCAGCTATGGCCATGAACAAGACAGGCAGCACGGGCAACTTCACAACCCCAGAAGCCATATTCAGGAATAGCGTGATGACGCAAACCGCTACGCCGATCCAGAAGAGCCACATCGTTTGGGTGAACCAACCGCCAGCACCAAGAAGTGGACCTGCGACCGTGACGAGAAGCGTGGGATTCACAGACGGTCCTCAAACTTCTTGCGCGTCTCTTCGGACAAAGGGCCAGTGCCTGTGAGGTCCTTCAGTTCCTGATTGGATGCGAATAGCGCTGTCTTCAGCGACACCCAGCCGAACGCTAGCAACAACGTGCCGGGGATATAGCGCCACCAACCCGCGAAGCCAAGCACAAGCCAAGCAGCGAGGCCGAAGGCGACTACGCCTGTGATAAGCGGAACATGACGATTGTTAGACACACGGCCTCCCTTCTATGACGCCCAGCGTAGTGTGGCCCGAGTTGGGCACCAATTGCAGGTTGGCCCAAGTTGCCGGCCCGTTGCCCAGGCTGATCGGCCATTTGCCTCTGGCGGCGGCGCTTCAATCTCCCACCGAAGGGAGATGGCGAGGCGCGGTTAGACGGGCCAAAAATCTCGGCATGAGCAAACCTCCTGTCGAGCGTCGCCGAAACGCGGCGCGATCGTCAATGTCGTCTGACAGCGTGCAAAACGTCAAGCGCAGCGTGGCGACATGCGCACACGGTAGCCGGTGCTTGGCTCATGGATTGCGCTGGCTTCGCGGTGGTGGATCTGCGAAGCCGTAGGTCAATCGCCAAAGACGGACTTCTTGCGCCGGGGCACGAACGCAAGGCAAGCGAGGCTGAAGGCGCCTCGTGCGCGGGCGCGCCGCAGTTGCCGGCCGAGGTGCTTGGTGCCTACTTTGGCGACACCGGCTGACGGGCGTCTGGCAACGCCCGCCCCGGCTCGCGGCACGACAATACCAACCACCCACCCAACTGGAGACGATCTTGAAGCCCAGCCTCTCAGCGTTGACACGTCTGGCCGCCCTCGCCACCTGCCTGCTGGTGGCCACCGCCGCGTCGGCCCAGACCCCCGCCGCCAAGCCGGCAACCAAGCCGGCAGGCAAGTCGACCAAGCCCGCAGTCAAGGCGCCGGCCAAGAAGGTCGCGCCGCCGGTCGAGGCGCCCCTGCCCGTGGCCGAGGGCGAGCAACTCGCCGCCGCCGCGATGACGCACTTCGGCGACTATGCCTGCGAGTTCGATCAGGCCGTCAGCGTCAACGTGACGCCGAAGAACGATGGCTACGTTGACGTGCGCTTCAAGAACCAGACCTGGACCATGAAGCCCGTGCTGTCGTCCACCGGCGCGCTGCGCCTGGAAGACGTGAAGGGCCGCATGCTGATGCTGCAGATCGCCAACAAGTCGATGCTGATGGACGCCAAGATCGGCCAGCGCTTGGTCGACGCCTGCGTGCACGAAAAGCAGCGCCTGGCCATTGCCGCGGCGGCGTCGCTGCCGGCGGGCGAACCGTTGCTGCAAGGTGGCATGGCTGCGGCGGCGGCGGCTGCGGCTGCATCGGCTGCGTCGGCGGCCGCGTCGGCTGCGTCCGCGGCTGCGTCGGCGGCGACGACGGCGGCTGCGTCGGCGTCGGAGGCTGCGTCCGCGGCTGCGGCTGCGTCATCGTCGGCGGCGTCGGCGTCGGCGGCGCAGGCTGCCGCTGCGGCTGCGCCGGCATCAGCCCCCCGCTAGGGTGTGCTGACATATGAATCGCACCCGCGTGTGATTCATATGTAAACACACCCTAGACGTGCAAGCGCCGCAGTCTCTCGGTCGGCGCCGAGGCCGGCCTTGGTGAAAGCCTGCTGATCGGCCGGCAGGCTGCGGTACCAGTCCAATGTGTCGGCCACGGTCTGCGACAGCGGGCGGATCGTCAGCCCCGCGGCCAGCGCCGCGCGCGTGTCGGTGAGCGCGAAGGCGGCATGGTCGCCGGCCGGGGGCAACCACAGCGGCAGGTCGATCCACGGTTTCAGGCCGCAGTGCTCGATCTCGTCGGCCCCCGCCCAACGCCAACGCGGCCGCGTGCCGGCGCACGACGCGCAAGCATCGAGCACGGCGCCCATCGTCATCGCTCGTGGCGGTGAGACGACATTGAACGGGCCGCTGCGCCCGTGGTCGATCGCCCGCAGCACGAACGCCGCGACGTCGCGCACGTCGATGAACTGCACGAAATCGCCGGCCGCACCGGGCGCCAGCACCGCCTCGCCGTTGGCGGCGCGGGCCGCGCGCGCCGGCCAGTAGGTGAAGCGCTGCGTCGGGTCGTGCGGACCGACGATGAGGCCGGGGCGAATCAGCAGCGCTCGCTCGCCGAAGCGCGCTGCGACGGCTTGCTCGCACAGCGCCTTCAGCGGCCCATAAGTGCGGCCATCGACCACCTCGGTGTCGCCGTCGTCGATACGGCAGCGTGCGCTGCGCTCGTCGTTGGGTTGCGTGAAATCGGCGTACACCGACGCGCTCGAAATGAATGCATAGCGGCCGACACGGCCGTGCAGGCACTCGGCCATGCGCGCCACGTCGCGCGGCACGTAGCCGCAGGTGTCGACCACCGCGTCCCAGGCCCCTGTGGCCAAGGCGGAAAGGTCGGCCTTGCGGTCGCCGTGGCGCAGCTCGACGCCTGCGGGCCACACCGTGGCGGTCTGGCCGCGGTTGAACACCGTGACCTGGTCGCCGCGCGCGGCAGCGGCTGCGACGAGGTGGCGGCCGACGAACTGCGAACCGCCGATGACCAGCAGTTTCACGACGCGGCCGCCGTGCGCTGCAGCTCTTGCCACCAGTTGCGCAGCGCGCCGAGCACGGCACGGCCACTTTCATCCGCCGTGGCCTCCAGCACGGCGATGCGTTCGAGCCACGCGGGGGCCGCCTGCCAGCGCTCGCGGCAATGGGCCTGCCACTGCGCGCGCTCGTCGGCGTTCAGCGTGTCGGGGTGGTTGCGGGCGCGAAAGCGCAGCAGCAACTCATCGAGTCGCGGGTCGTTGAACGCCGGCCGGCGCTCGGCGAGCCGCTCGGGCGGCAACGCGCGCAGGCGTTGCAGCG
>JANMSR010000553.1:0-12575 GCA_031389565.1 Burkholderiales bacterium | reverse complement strand
CGCGCGCCACCTTCACGCTCAGGACGCACGAGTCAGGGCGATCAGCGGCGGGACGCAGAACCAGAGGATGAAGGTGAGTGCCAGCACGATCGCGCCGTCGATCCGCTCGGGCATCTCACCGGCCGTGAACCGGCGCAGCCGCCGCCACAACCAGATGGCATGGAGGGTGCCCCCAGCGGCGCTCCAGCCGAGCAGCGCCGCCATGTCCTCTGCCGCCAGCGACAGCAGCGCGGCGATGGTCGGCGCTGCGAGGCTCGCGGCCATCGCCAGGCGCACGGCGCCGCGCTTGCCGAGGATGACCACGAGGGTGCGCTTGGCCGCAGCCTCGTCAGCCGCGCGGTCGGGGCAGCCGGCGAGCAGGATCGACGGCAACACCGACACTCCCAGCGGCAGCGCCAGCAGCCATGGCACGCTGTCCGTCCAGCCGCCGCCTTGCGCCACGTAGCCGGCCATGATCGCGCCGGCGCTGTGGGTGAGCGCCACATTGAGTTCGCCCAGTCCGCGGTGCGAGAACTTCAGCGGCGGGACGGTGTAGCCCATGGCGAGCAAGGCGAACACGACGTACAACGCGGCAATCGAGCTGGCCGATCCGGCCGGGCCGGCGGCGAGCAAGGCAATCAGCGCCCCCGCCGCGCCAAGGATCGCCAGCCCGATTCCCTTGCGCATCGCCGCGCGGTCGAGCCGGCCATCGACCAGCACGCGCGAGCCTCCGGTGAACGGCCCCGCGTTGCGGTTACGTCGGTCGCTGTCAAAATCGAACCAGTCGTTGAGGAAGACGGTGGCCGCTTCGAGCAGAAACAAGGTGAGGTAGCCAAGCAAGTACGGTGTCATAAACATCGGTTTGCCCGCGCTGGCTGCGAGTGCGCCGACCGTGTAGGCAATCCACGTCATTGGGTAGAACTGAAGTCGCAGCGCGGCGAGCCAGGCAAAGAGCCGTTGCCCACGGCGCTGCGCGGGGGAAAGCGCGCCGTGCATCAGGCGCGAGCCGATGGCCCGCGACTGGTCCAGCCAGCGGCTCCGTTGAGCGGCACTGGAGGCGACGACAGACCCGAACACCTCGATGCGCACCGTGCGCAGACCGCAATAGCCGAGCGTAGCGCGCCCCAGCGCCTGGCGTCCCGGCGCACGGTAGACGAACCGGTAGATGAGCGGCGGCGTGTCCATCGTCGTGATGAGATCCGCTGTGCGGCCTGCCAGCAGCTTGTCCCACTTGTCAGGTGCGACATGGCGGAAAGCGAACCCTGGCGTCATGACCCGGTCGAGGAAACCCTTGAGCAGGGCCGGGAAGGTGCCCCACCACGTCGGGTAGACGAAAACCAAGTGCTCAGCCCAGTCGATGTCGCGCTGGGCGCGGACGAGGTCCGGTTCCAGCGGTTGCTGCTCGGGCAAGACGGCGTGCACATCGGGATCGAACCTGAGCTCGCTCAGGATCAGTTCCCTGCACTCCACGCCCGCCTGGCGCGCGCCGTCTGCGCAGGCGTCGAAGAGCGCGCCGCACAGGCTGTCGCGTCGAGGATGAGCGAGGATCAGGAGGCAGCGCATGGCGGAGCGCGTCGAAGTGGTGTCGTGGGGAGCAACCGGGCGGCCCGCCGATCGGTCACTTCGGCCTGGCAGTGCGCGGCTGCACGCCCTGCACCGCTGCGAACCGCCGATCCCCCGACCGACGGCGTGCATGCGCAAGGGCATGCTGGTCGGTGTTCAGCCGGTGAGATCAGGTGCCGGTTCGGCTTTTGCTCGTTCTTTCCACGGGGCGCTTCGATTGACGCGGTGCATGCACCGGCACCACCTCGCGAACCTTTTCACGACCAGCCGTCGCTTCTGTCTGCGCGTGCAAGGGGAACTGCTGCGGGCCCAGAGGCCTGGGGGGCGACTCCGGCTTGGTGGAGCTTTTTGGCTGTTTCATGATGGTCCCAAGTTTGTTGAGGCGTGTTGAGTCGTGGGCTATTGCTGGGCGACTACTGGGCTAGGAGGGCTTCGAGATTTCCGAAAGCGCCTGGGCAGCCGGCCGGATTTCCGAACTCTCGACGGCAAAATCGCCCAGCGCCACGATGCCGACGAGATGACCTTCACGTCACGGCTCATCAGGTCTTTGAGTTGTTGCATGTCGAGTCTCCTTGTTTCAGGTCTTCGAGATTGAAGCGCCTGGCAGTCGCGGTCGCACGTTCGAACCGCTACCCGTTGCACCCCTGACTGTCTTCCCCGGGAAGGCCGCGGTCTGTGCGCTGGCGCTCCTCCGCATTCGCGCTCACCGGTTTGTTCTCAAAGCGTCCAGCGCCACTCGCGGACCTCCGGCATGTCGTCGCCGTGCTCGCCGATGTAGAGCTTGTGACGTTGCATCGTCGCCCAATGGCGCGCCGTCGCCTCCTCGACCAGAGCACCGAGCCTTGGCACTCGGCCGATGGCGTCGAGGGCGAGTTGATAGCGGTCGACGTTGTTCAGCACGACCATGTCGAAGGGGGTGGTGGTCGTGCCCTCTTCCCTGTAGCCGCGCACATGGATGTTGTCGTGATTGCGGCGTCGGTAGGTCAGCTTGTGGATCAAGGCGGGATAGCCATGAAAGGCGAATATCACTGGCTTGTCGGCCGTGAACAGCTCGTCGAACTCATGATCGCCCAGACCGTGGGGATGCTCGGATGGAGGCTGCAACACCATCAGGTCGACGACATTGACGACACGGATGCGAATGCCGGGAACATACGCGCGCAGCAGGGTCACAGCAGCCAGCGTCTCCAGGGTCGGCACATCGCCGGCACAGGCCATCACCACGTCGGGCTCATTGGTGTCATCACCCGCATCGTTGCTGGCCCACGGCCAAATGCCCGCGCCTGCGGTGCAATGGCGGACGGCCGAATCCATGTCCAGCCACTGCGGCGAAGGCTGTTTGCCGGCGATGATCAGGTTGACGTAGTTGCGGCTGCGCAAGCAGTGATCCGCCACCGACAGCAGGCAGTTGGCATCGGGCGGTAGATAGATGCGCACGACATCGGATTTCTTGCTCGCGACATGATCGAGGAAGCCGGGATCCTGATGCGAAAAGCCGTTGTGGTCCTGTCGCCAAACGTGCGAGGTGAGCAGGTAGTTCAACGATGCGATCGGCTTGCGCCAGGCAATCTGATTGCACACTTTCAACCACTTGGCGTGCTGGTTAAACATCGAATCGATGATGTGGATGAAGGCCTCGTAGCACGAAAACAAGCCATGGCGCCCGGTGAGCAGGTAGCCCTCGAGCCAGCCTTCACACAGGTGCTCGCTCAGCACTTCCATCACCCGGCCGTTGGCGCTCAAGTGGTTGTCGCCCTCTTGCACATGATCCATCCACTGTTTTCCGGAGACTTCGAAGATGGCTTCCAGGCGGTTCGACGCGGTCTCGTCCGGGCCGAAGATTCGGAAGTTGCCCGCCTTCAGGTTGAGCTTCATCACGTCGCGCAGAAACTTGCCCAGAACTCGCGTCGCTTCGGCTTCGACGCCGCCGGGCTCGGGCACCGACACGGCGTAGTCATGGAAGCGCGGCATCGCCAGCGCTTGCAACAGGGCCCCGCCATTGGCGTGCAGGTTGGAGCCCATGCGGCGCTGGCCTGTCGGCGCAAGCGCAGCCAGCTCCTCGAGAAATCTGCCTCGCTCGTCGAACAGCTCCTGCGGCCGGTAACTCTTGAGCCAGTCTTCGAGTTGCTGCAGATGTTCGGGTGTCCTGAACTCTGCGATCGGCACCTGGTGCGAGCGCCAGGTGCCTTCGACCGGCTTGCCGTCGACGAACTTTGGTCCCGTCCAGCCCTTGGGCGTGCGCAAGACGATCATCGGCCAGCGCGGGCGACCCGGCGCCTGCGTCGCGTCCAGAGATCGCGCGTCGCTCTGAATCCGCTGGATCTGCGCGAGCACCGCATCCAGCGTGCCGGCGAGCGCCTGGTGCACCAGCGCAGGGTCGTCACCCTCGACGAAATGCGGCTCGTGGCCGTAGCCGCGCATCAGATCGGTCAGTTCCTCGCGGCTGATGCGTGCCAGCACCGTGGGGTTCGCGATCTTGAATCCGTTGAGGTGCAGGATTGGCAGAACGGCGCCGTCTCGCGCAGGATTCAGAAATTTGTTCGAGTGCCAGCTCGCCGCCAGTGCACCGGATTCGGCCTCGCCGTCGCCGACGATGCAGGCGACGATCAGGTCGGGGTTGTCGAACGCCGCGCCATAGGCGTGGGCCAATGAATAGCCCAGCTCGCCTCCCTCATGGATGGAGCCGGGAACTTCGGGCGAGACGTGGCTGGGAATTCCCTGCGGCCAGGAGAACTGACGAAAGAGCCGCTGCAGACCGTTGCGGTTGCGCTCGATCGCCGGATAGTGCTCGGTGTACGACCCTTCCAGGTAGGTGTGCGCCACGATGCCCGGCCCGCCGTGGCCAGGGCCGATGATGTACATCATGTTCAGGTCGTTGTCCTTGATCAGCCGATTCAGGTGGACATAGATGAAGTTCAACCCTGGCGTGGTACCCCAATGCCCCAGCAGCCGGGGCTTGATGTGTTCGAGCGTGAGCGGGCGTTCGAGCAGCGGGTTGTCCTGCAGGTAGATCTGCCCGACCGAAAGGTAGTTCGCTGCGCGCCAATAGGCGTCCATCTTTTGCAGCGTGTCGGGCGTCAGGGGATCAGTCATCGGGGCTTTCTGGATCATTGATATTTACGGTGACGACGCAGGCGAGATCGCCGCGTCGACGATGGTTTGCGCCTCGTGCAGGATGCGCTCCAGGTGTTCGGCGCCGCTGAAACTCTCGGCGTAGATCTTGTAGATGTTCTCTGTACCGGAGGGCCGCGCGGCGAACCAGCCATTGGCGGTGTTGATCTTGATGCCGCCGATGGGCGAGCCGTTACCTGGAGCATTGCTGAGGATGCTCTGGACTTTTTCTCCCGCCAGTTCGTTCAGCTTGGTCATGGCGACCTGTTGCGGCGACAGCGCCGCCAACAACTTCTTCTGCTGTGCGGTTGCAGGAGCCTCCACCCTTTTTGCCACCGGGTTGCCGAACTCGTTTGCCAGAGCCGCATACCGCTGGCCGGGATCGCGGCCGGTGCGCGCGGTGATTTCGGCCGAGAGCAGCGCTGCCGTGACGCCGTCCTTGTCGGTCGTCCAGACCGACCCGTCGCGGCGCAGGAACGCGGCACCTGCACTCTCTTCGCCGGCAAAGCCGAGCGCGCCGCTTAGCAGACCGGAGGCGAACCACTTGAAACCGACCGGCATCTCGACCAGTTGGCGACCGAGCCTGGCCGTGAGCCGGTCGATCAGCCTGCTGCTGACGACGGTCTTGCCAATGGCAGCCGACGGCCCCCAATCCGGGCGGTGCCGGAACAGGTGGTCGATGACCACCGCCAGGTAGTGGTCGGGCGCCAGCAAGCCTGCCGCCGGAGTGACGATGCCGTGACGGTCGTGATCCGTGTCGCAGGCGAAGGCGACGTCGAAACGGCCTTTGTCATCGACCAGCCGTTGCATCGCATAAGGCGATGACGGGTCCATGCGGATTTGTCCGTCCCAGTCGAGCGGCATGAAGCCGAAGGTCGGGTCGACGAGGTCACTGATGACGGTCAGGTCGAGACGGTAGCGTTCCGCGATCGCCGCCCAATAGTGGACGCCGGCGCCGCCCAGCGGATCGACCCCCATGCGAACCTTCGAGTCACGGATCAGGTCCATGTCGATCACATTGCCGAGATCATCGACGTAGGCGTTCAGAAAATCGTGGCGATGCGTCGTCGCGGCTTGGAGGGCCTTGGCGTGCGAAATGCGCTTCACGCCTTCAAGCTGCGCTTCGAGAAACCGATTCGCCTCGCCTTCGATCCAACTCGTGATTTCCTGGCCCGCCGGGCCGCCGTGGGGCGGGTTGTACTTGAAGCCACCATCGCGCGGCGGGTTGTGTGAAGGCGTCACCACGATGCCGTCGGCGAGGCCCGTGTCACTCCGATGATCGCGACCGCGGTTGTAGGTCAGGATCGCGTGAGAGATCGCGGGGGTCGGCGTGTATTCGAAGTTCTTCGCCAGCATCACATCGACGCCATTGGCTGCGAGCACTTCCAGCGCGCTGGCGCACGCCGGACCCGACAGCGCATGCGTGTCGATGCCGAGGAACAACGGCCCGGCGATGCCGTTGACTTTGCGGTAGTGGCAAATCGCCTGCGTGATCGCCAGCACGTGCCACTCGTTGAACGAGCGATCGAACGCCGACCCGCGATGCCCCGATGTGCCGAACGCGACGCGCTGTGCCGCAACCGTCGGATCTGGCACATCCAAGTGGTACGCCGAGACAAGCTTGCCCACGTCGATGAGCATCGAGGCCAGGGCTGGCTTGCCGGCGAGAGGGTCGATCAGAATCGCCATGGTGCACTGGGCGGGCGCGACAGTCGCCCGGCCTCGAAGATATCGACCCACTCGCGCAGGCGCAGGGCAATCTGCGTGATGGCCTCAGCGCGGGTCAGCGTCTGCGCGCGATAGCCGGCAACGGCATCCCAGAAGCTGGTGCGGCCCACCGCGAAACCAATGAAACCCGGCACAGTTGCTGCAATGCTGAGCCAACTGCGGACCTTCGCTTCATCAGCGCCGCGGCCGAGCACGATGCAGCCGACCTTGTCGCGCCCGCCGCGCCGCGCGATCTCGACGATGCGCTCGCACTCGGCATGGCGGTCGAGACCCTCTGTTTTCCAGACGTCGGGCTCGACGCCAGCGTCCTGCAAGTCACGCAGGGTCTGCTGCATCAGCAGCGGGCGTGTCTGCCGATCGAAGACGTCCTTGTCGCCGCCCTCGCGCGCGAGCTGTTCGTCAGTCGGCGGCACCAGCAGTTCGAACATGAAGCGCCGCTGGCCGCGTTGGCAGTGATCCGACAACTGCTTCAGCCGACCGACCTGACGCAGGATCAGCGCACGGTCACCGTCAGGGTTGCATCGCACCAGCACCTTGGCGAAGGTGGGATCGAAGGTCTCGATGTGATTCGCGAAGTCGGCACCGTACTCGAACGCGAACTCCTCGGTGCCGCTCTGCTCGACGGACAGCGCAGTCGCGTAGCCGCGGCGCTGCGCATCCCGCAGGATGCCGGCGCCGAACTCCTCGTCCACCAGGATGCCAGCGCTCTCGATCGGCACGCCTTCGGTCAGCGCCTGTCTGAAGCCTTCGTAGATGAGCTGTTTGCTGTCGATGACCTGGTCGCGCTGCTGCGCGGACAGGGGCAGCTTGAAGTCGAACATGCCGCTCACGTAAGAGCGCCGGTGGTCGAACGGCAACAGGTACAGCGCCTTGTCGTAGCCGAGGTTCATGGCGCCCTCGCCGCTGCGGGTGGCGAACTCTTTTCCAGAATCCGCGCCATCAACCCGCTCCACGATCTGGCGAAGGCCTGGACGCCCTCGCGCTGCAGTCGCGCGGCAAGTGCTTCGTCGTCGACACCTTCGCGCCTGAACTCCTCGAGCACCGATTCGGCATAGCCGCCATCGGCGGGCAAGGATGCGCCGACCTTGCCGTGGTCGGCAAAGGCGAGCAGGGTCTTGTCCGGGATCGTGTCGATCGTGTCCGGTGCCGCGAGGGCCTCGACGTAAAGCGTGTCAGGTGCGGCCGGGTCTTTGGTTCCGGTGCTGGCCCAGAGCAGGCATTGCGGTCGGGCTCCGGCAGCAGCGAGGCGCTGCCAGCGTTCGGACGCAAGCAAATCCCGATACGCCTTGTAGGTTCGCATTGCGATGGCGATGCCCAGGCGGTTGTGGCGTTGTGGCTGGAGAGCCTCCTTCACCGCGACGTCCCACCGGCTGACAAAAAGTGAGGCAACAGATTCGACCTTTGGGTCCAGACCTGCTTTGATGCGCCGCTCGATGCCGCGCAGGTACGCTTGCGCCGCCGCCATACAGTGCTCGCGCGAGAACAGCAGGGTGACATTGATCGGCACGCCGTCGAAGATCGACTGCTCGATGGCCGGAATGCCTTCAGGCGTGCCGGGGATCTTGATGAAGAGGTTCGGGCGCGCGGCTCGCGCATGCAGTTGCGCGGCAGCCTGGATGGTTTTGGCGGTGTCGTTCACGAGCAGCGGCGAAACTTCGAGCGAGACCCAGCCGTCGGTTCCCTCGCTTGCATCGAAGGTCGGCCGGAACAGGTCGGCGGCCTGCGTCAAATCTTCGAGCGCAAGTTCGAAGAAGAGGGCCTCACCCGACAGGCCTCGAGCGGCCAAGCTTTGGATCGCGTCGTCGTAGAGGTCGCCGCTGCCGATCGCGTGCTCGAAGATCGTCGGGTTCGAGGTCAGCCCGGTCACCGACAGATCGGCGATGGAGCGTGCCAGCGTACCGCTCTTCAGCAGCTCACGGGTGATGTTGTCGAGCCACAGACGTTGCCCCAGATCGTGGAGCTTGCGGGCATTGGGGTTCATCAATACTCCTGCGGTGCGAGCAACCCGGGAATGTCGGCCTCGAGCAGATCACCGATGCGTTCGATGGCGAGATCGGCAGCCGGGTAGGCGGCAACCACGGCCGGGTCCAGCGCGTAGTGGCCCTGACGCGGGAAGACAGTCGTCAAGCGATCCTGCATGAACTGCTTCATGGCCGCGAGAACGCGCAGCTTGTCGTCAACCATCACGTAGTCCCGCGCCGGGTAGTGGCGTTGGACCGAGTCGAGCATCTGCTCCTTGTGGATGTAGATCATCACCCTGCCGGAAACAGCCTCCCAGAGGCCCGAGCGCTGACCCTTGCGCGGCTGAAAAACCACGTCGCCATCGGACAGGATCACTGTGCGTCCGAAGGCGTTCAGGCGCTCGAGGTGGCCTCGCAGGTCGGCGATGACCCGGTCGTTGTCGAGCAGCGTGTTGTCCACGTCGAGCAGGAAAACGACCTCTTGCGCCACTGTCATGGCGCGGGCTTCTCGACGTGGCCGCCGAACTCGTGCCGCATCGCAGACAGGAGCCGGTTCGAGAAATCGGCGTTGCCGCGCGACGTGAAACGCTCAAACAGCGCGGCGCTCAGAACTGGCACCGGAACCCCTTCGTCGATGGCCGCCTGGATCGCCCAGCGGCCCTCGCCCGAATCCGCGACGCGGCCACCGTATCGAGCGAGTTCGGGATCCTCCAGCAAGGCCGAGGCAGTCAGGTCGAGCAGCCAGGAACCGATGACACTGCCGCGGCGCCACACCTCGGCGATCTCAGGCAGGTTCATCTCCAAATGATAAAGCTCGGGGTCGCGCAGCGGCGTGGTTTCGGCATCGTGCCCGGGCTGCCGATGTCGATCGCGCTTGCCCATGTTGGCGTTGTGCAGGATGTTCAACCCTTCCGCGTACGCCGCCATCACACCGTACTCGATGCCGTTGTGAACCATCTTGACGAAGTGCCCTGCCCCGTGCGGGCCACAGTGCAGGAAGCCCTCTTCGCCACTGCCAGTGTCGCCCTTTCGACCGGGCGTTCGCGTTGCTGCCGCGACGCCTGGGGCAAGCGCAGAAAATATCGGCCGCAGATGCTCGAACACGCCGACTTCGCCGCCGATCATCAAGCAGTAGCCGCGCTCCAAGCCGGCAACGCCGCCACTGGTTCCGACATCGAGATAGTGAATACCTCGCGCCTGCATTTGCGTGCCACGCCGCAGGTCATCGCGGTAGTGAGAATTGCCGCCGTCGATGACGATGTCGCCCGCGTCCAGCAGCGGCACGAGCTCGCCAAGCGGCTGATCGACAACTGCCGCCGGCACCATCAGTCAGATCGCGCGGGGCTGGGCCAGCTGCGAAACCATTTCCTGTAGCGATGCGGCCCCCTTGGCACCGTCTTTGACGAGAGTGGCGACAGCGGGCGCTTGCACGTCATGGACCACGCATTCGTGACCATTCCTCAGCAGCCGCTGAACCATGCTGGCACCCATTCGACCCAATCCGATCATGCCGAGCTGCATCTGGCTTCTCCCTCAATGCGCGTTCGGCGTAGCTGAATGGTGATTGCGTGGGCGGAATCACCACGTGCCGTTGCTCGCGACCCCGAGCGCAGTGGACTCCCGCGCACGTACGCGGGACGCCGGCTCCGAAGGCCATCAACCCATGGCTGGCACAGCGCTTGTACGGTGCGCGCGATGTACGTCGCGCGTCTGTGCGCTGGCGAACCCAGTGGGGGCATCGGGGCTCGGGTTGGCGAGCAAACATGCTGGCGATCAGCGGGCGGCTGGTTGCTCGATATTTCGAGGTACCCCGGCTGCATCGTTCGCTGCCGCACAGACAGCGCAGCGTGATGCGCCTAGTTTGAAGCGGACGAAGAACGCAAACGCAGCGCCGGGGAAGTCACGGCTGGAGCGAGGGATGCGCGCGCGCCTGCGCCTGGACTTCAACAACATGGCATGAGCGCTATGAATCTGACCGTCGATGCCGTGCTGGAGAAGCTGCAGCGCGAGACCTTCGGCTATTTCCTGCATGAGACGAATCCCGCCAACGGCCTGGTGATCGACAAGACGGCGCCGGATTGGCCGGCGAGCATTGCCGCCACCGGCCTGGCGTTGGCGTGCTACCCGGTGAGCGTGGAACGCGGCTTCATGACGCGGGCCGCAGCGGTGGAGCGGACGCTGGCAACGCTGCGTTTTTTCTGGAACAGCCCGCAGGGCCCCGAACCCGACGCCACCGGCTACCACGGCTTCTACTACCACTTTCTCGACATGCAGACCGGCCGGCGCGCCTGGCAATGCGAGCTGTCCACCGTGGACAGCACGTTCTTGCTGGCCGGTGCCTTGACGGCCGCGATGTATTTCGGCGCCGACAGCGCCGACGAGCATGAAATTCGCAGGCTCGGCGGCGCACTCTATCGCCGCGCCGATTGGTGCTGGGCGCAAAACGGCGGGGCCACGGTCACCCATGGCTGGAAGCCGGAGTGCGGGTTCCTCCCCTACCGCTGGGAAGGCTACGACGAGGCGCTGTTGCTCTATGTGCTGGGCCTGGGCTCGCCGACCCATGCGCTGCCCGCGCAGAGCTATGCAGCGTGGGCCGCCACCTACCGCTGGAATCAGGGCGACGAACACGGCGGCAGGCAAGATTATCTGTACGCCGGGCCGCTGTTCACGCACCAGTTGTCGCACGTCTGGATCGACTTTCGCGGCATCCAGGACGCCTTCATGCGCGGCAAGGGAATCGACTATTTCGAGAACAGCCGCCGCGCGACATATGCGCAACAGCGCTATGCGATCCGCAACCCGCGTAAGTTTAACGGCTACGGCAGCCACTGCTGGGGGCTGACGGCGAGCGAAGGCCCCGGCCCCGCCGCCCTCGAGGTGGGCGGCATCGAGCGCCAGTTCTTCGACTACGTGGCGCGCGGTGTGCCCGACGGGCCCGATGACGGCACTCTGGCGCCCTGGGCCGTGGTGGCGTCGCTGCCGTTCGCGCCTGAGGTCGTGTTGCCGACCTTGGACTATTGCATTCACCAGGCCAAGTTGACCGAACTCAATACCTACGGCTTCAAGGCGTCCTTCAACCCGTCGCACCCAGGAGAGCCCGGCAATCCGTATGGCTGGTGGGTGTCACCGTGGCATTTCGGGCTCAACCAGGGGCCGATCGTTTTGATGATCGAAAACCATCGGTCCGGTTTGTTGTGGCAGTTGATGCGAAGCTGCCCGCACATCGCCAGCGGCTTGCGGCGAGCGGGTTTCACAGGCGGTTGGCTTGCACCTTGAAGCAGCCGGCGATTTGGCACCTGACCCAGCCATTCCCGATGGGTCAACTTTCTTCGTGCAGGAGAAGATCATGACGGCAGCGAATGTTTCACAGGCGAGCGCGTATGCAATGCCACCCGCGCTGAGGAAGGCCCAGGCGGCGATTCATCTCCCGGAAGTGCAGGCGATGCTGCGCAGACTTTCGCAATACGAGCTCGGCATCTTCATGCCGCACCAACACGACGAGCGAACGGGTGAATTCCAGCCACTGCCCGATGACGTCATGCAGGTGGAATCGGGTCTGAAAGTGTCGTTCCGACCCATCGCAACAATCGCGAAGCAGACCGAGCAATTTCTGCCCGTGGGCTGGATCTGGCGCGCCGGTGCATCGACTCTCGCAGCCGCCTGTGAAATGGTTTTGGAAGGCGGGCCGGGCGGCACGGAGCGCTCCATCAAACACAAGATGCCGGACGAAAACTGACCCAGCGCCTAAGGAGATGTGATGAAAACGAGCGTACGCGCAGCCCCGCTTTGTCGGCGGGACCGTCTCGCAGCAGGCCGCACCGGTCCGAACGCTCGCCATGCGATCAGCACGCCGGCCGAAATGGCGATGACCTGGGCGGTGAGCAGCCAAATGCGCCTCAGTGCGCTCGTGTTGTTCATGATGAGGCCTCACTGCCAACGCGTTTGGCCCGGCGCTTGGGGGGTGTGGTGGATGCGACGGCAATGACCGACCACCAGCGCGGTCGAGCCAGCAGGAGTCCCAACATCAAAACCAGGGGTAGCGTCAGCCAGCCGAAGCTGAGGTGTGCCAGTGCGCCGAAGAGCCATCCGCCTGCGGCCGAGCCGAGCGTCTGGCCGAAGCCAGCCGCCGCCGCCAGGCCGCCCATCACGACACCCAGCTTTTGTGGCGAAGCGCCAGCGGCCAGGTAGGCGATGACCGGCAGCACCAGGCCGGTACCGGCAGAGGTCAGACTG
>JANMSR010000552.1:0-2212 GCA_031389565.1 Burkholderiales bacterium | reverse complement strand
GTGCGCTACCTGGCCGAGATCGCCGACACGGTGCGCGGCTACAAGCGCAGGTCGCGCGAGCAGGCCGCGCTGGCGCGCGAGATCCAGCAGTTGCGAGCGGCTGCGGCCATGCTCACCGTCGGCAAGCCCGACAAGGCGCGTGCCGCCGAAGCCGCGATCAACCTGGCCGAGCAACGCGAGGCCCGGCTCGACCCGACCGCGAACAAACTGCTGGCGATGTGGCCGGACATGCAACGCGCCTATGCCGGCGACGAGTACGTGGTCAAGATTCGCGACAAGGAAATCCGCACTGCGCTGACCCACACCACGCTGTCGGGCAGCAAGATCCGAAAGGTCGCGCTGCCCGGCTACGAGTGCCACGGTGAGTTGCTGAAATGGCTGCTGCTGGACAACGTGCCCGGCAGCTTCCCGTACACCGCGGGAACCTTCGCCTTCAAGCGCGAGGGCGAAGACCCGACACGGATGTTCGCCGGCGAGGGCGATGCGTTCCGCACCAACCGGCGCTTCAAGATGGTCAGCCAAGGGATGCCGGCCAAACGCTTGTCCACGGCGTTCGATTCGGTGACGCTGTACGGCCACGACCCCGACCCGCGGCCCGACATCTACGGCAAGGTCGGCAACTCGGGTGTTTCCATCGCCACGCTCGACGACATGAAGGTGCTGTACGGTGGCTTCGATCTGACGCACCCGGCGACCTCGGTCAGCATGACGATCAACGGCCCGGCGCCGACGATCCTGGCGATGTTCATGAACACCGCGATCGACCAGAACCTCGACAAATTCAACAGTGACAACGGCCGCCAACCGACCGACACCGAAGCCGCAAAGGTCCGCGAGTGGACGCTGGCGAACGTGCGCGGCACTGTGCAAGCCGACATCCTGAAGGAAGACCAGGGGCAGAACACCTGCATCTTCTCGACCGAGTTCAGCCTGAAGGTGATGGGCGACATCGCCGAGTACTTCGTGCACCACGACGTGCGAAATTTTTACTCGGTCAGCATTTCGGGCTATCACATCGCCGAAGCGGGGGCCAACCCGATCAGCCAGCTTGCGTTCACGCTGTCCAATGGCTTCACCTTCGTCGAAGCGTACCTAGCGCGCGGCATGCACGTCGACGACTTCGCGCCCAACCTGAGCTTCTTCTTTTCCAACGGCATGGACCCCGAGTACAACGTGATGGGCCGCGTTGCTCGGCGCATCTGGGCCACCGCGATGCGCGATCGTTACGGCGCCAACGAGCGCAGCCAGAAGCTGAAGTACCACGTGCAGACCTCGGGCCGCTCACTGCATGCGCAGGAGATCCAGTTCAACGACATCCGCACCACGTTGCAGGCGCTGATCGCGATCTACGACAACTGCAACAGCCTGCACACCAATGCGTACGACGAGGCCATCACCACGCCCACCGAGGAGAGCGTGCGCCGCGCGATGGCGATCCAGCTCATCATCAACCGCGAGTGGGGCCTGGCGAAGAACGAGAACCCGAACCAGGGCGCCTTCATCATCGATGAGCTGACCGAACTGGTCGAAGAAGCCGTGCTGGCCGAGTTCGAGAAGATCGCCGAGCGCGGCGGCGTGCTCGGGGCAATGGAGACCGGCTACCAGCGCGGCAAGATCCAGGAAGAGTCGATGCACTACGAGATGCAAAAGCACACCGGCGAGTACCCGATCGTGGGCGTCAATACCTTCCTCAATCCGCGGGGCGATGCAGCACCGGACCAGATCGAACTGGCGCGTTCGACCGACGAGGAGAAGCAATCGCAACTGAAGCGCCTGAACGGCTTCCATGCAAGCCACGCGGCGCAGGCGCCAGCGATGTTGAAGCGCCTTCAACAGGCGGTCATCGACAACAAGAATGTGTTCGAGGTGCTGATGGAGGCGGTGCGTTGCTGCTCGCTGGGGCAGATCACCGGCGCGCTGTTTGAAGTCGGCGGGCAGTACCGGCGCAGCATGTAGTTGACAGGCGCCCGACCGGCGCCTGCCATGAAGACGCACCTTGGCTAAAGTGGATGCTCGAGGCCTTGGACCACGGCGCGCATCGGATCGATCATTCGATCGATGTCGCCGTCCCCAAACTCAATTGCGCAGCCGACCTCATATCTTGGAATTTGTGCCAGATCGGTGCTAACGCGACCGCCGTTGTGAACAAGGCAATTGCGAACAAGAAATCCCTCATCGAGTTGGATGCCGTCGATCCTGTCGACCACTATCG
>JANMSR010000257.1:0-9086 GCA_031389565.1 Burkholderiales bacterium | reverse complement strand
CGACGCGCTCTCGATCATCGTGCACCGGGCGCAGAGCCTGTACCGCGGCCGCGCCGTGGCGGCCAAGATGCGCGAGCAGATCCCGCGCCAGATGTACGACGTGGCGATCCAGGCCGCGATCGGCGCCAACATCATCGCCCGCGAAAACATCAAGGCCCTGCGCAAGAACGTGCTGGCAAAATGCTACGGCGGTGACATAACCCGCAAGAAAAAGCTGCTGGAGAAGCAGAAAGCCGGCAAGAAACGCATGAAGCAGATCGGCGCCGTTGAGGTGCCGCAGGAAGCGTTTCTGGCCATCCTTCAAGTCGACGATTGATGAGACTGATGAGCACACTCACCGGGTTGTTGTATGGCGCGCTGGCGGTTTACCTGGGAGGCTGGTTCTTCGGGTATTGGATCGGCAACTTCTCGCTGCTGCTGCTGATCCTGACATTGGTCACGCTCGGCTATTGGTTGACCGAGCGCTTCCATTTCAAGCCGAAGCGCGAGGCTGCGGCGGCGCGGTTGGAAGCGCAGGATGCGGCGCGGCGCGCCGAACTCGGCAAGCAGGGCATTGCCCGGGTCGACGGCAACGTCGCCGAAGCCAGGGACAAGCTGCTGATGCAGCCCTGGTGGCTCGACTGGACCGCGGGCCTGTTCCCGGTGATCCTGATCGTGTTCCTGCTGCGCTCGTTCCTGTTCGAGCCGTTCAAGATTCCCTCGGGCTCGATGATCCCGACACTCCTGGTCGGCGACCTGATTCTGGTCAACAAGTTCGACTATGGCGTTCGCCTGCCGGTGATCAACCGGAAGATCCTCGCCAACAAGGACCCGGCACGCGGCGACGTGGTGGTATTCCGCTACCCGCCCGATCCGCGCATTGACTACATCAAGCGCGTGGTCGGCCTGCCCGGCGACGAAGTCGCCTACCTGAACAAGTTACTGACGATCAACGGCCAGCGCATCGAATCCGCGCCGCTGCCGGATTTTTACGACGAAGACAGCCGGCGTTACGCCCAGCATTTCAGCGAGAAACTGGCCGGCGTCGAGCACCGCATCCTGATTGACAAGGAGGGGCCCGCATTCGTCCCGGGTGCCCAGAACTTCCCGAACCGCGATGCCTGCCAGTACACCGGCGAAGGCGTGACGTGCAAAGTGCCCGCCGGCCATTACTTCATGATGGGTGACAACCGCGACAATTCGGTCGATTCGCGCTACTGGGGCTTTGTGCCTGACCGCAATCTTGTCGGTCGGGCCTTCTTCGTGTGGATGAATTTCGGTAACCTCGGCCGCATCGGCGCTTTCCGCTGAGCGCCGCGCGTTCTGCCCTCACTGTCGGAGATCGATTCATGCTTCGTGCCTGCCGTCCCGCCCGCGCCGAGCGCGGCATCACGCTCATCGGTTTGCTGCTGTGGGCCATCGTGGTGGCATTCGTGGCCCTGATCATCGTGCGCGTGCTGCCGACCATCAATGAGTACTCGACGATCGTGCGTGCGGTGCAAAAGATCGCCAAGGACGCGCCGTCGACGGTGGCCGAGGCGCGGCGTGCCTTCGAAAAACAGAAAGAGATCGAGTATGCGATCTCCACCATCGGCGGCCAGGACTTGCAGGTGACCAAGGAGAACGACAAGGTCGTGATCCGCTTCGCCTACGACAAGGAAGTCGAAATCTTCGAGCCGGTGTTCCTGCTGATCAAGTACCGCGGCGAGGGCCGCTCCAACTAGTGGACGCCCGCCTCGATGCGCTGCAGCAGCGCCTGGGCTACCGCTTCACGCAGCAGTGCCTGCTCGTGCGTGCGCTGACCCACCGCAGCGCTGGCGCCGACCACAACGAGCGCCTCGAGTTTCTCGGCGACGCGGTGCTGCAAACCGCCGTCTCGGCCCTGCTCTATGAACGCTTCGCCGGGTCCGACGAGGGCGACCTGACGCGCGTGCGTGCGCACCTCGTGCGTGAGGACAGCCTGCACCGCCTGGCGCTCACGCTCGGACTGCCCGAGGTGGTGCGCCTGTCGGAGGGCGAAGCCCGCGGCGGTGGGGCTCAGCGCCCGTCAATCCTGGCCGATGCGCTCGAAGCGCTGATCGGCGCGGCCTTCCTGGACGGCGGTTTCGGCCCGGCGCAGGCCATGGTCGTGCAGTTGCTCGGCGAGACCATCGCCACCACCGAGGTCGACAACTGGAGCAAGGACGCCAAGACCGAACTGCAGGAGTGGCTGCAGGCGCGCAAGCTGGCCGTGCCCGCCTACCGCATCGTCGGCACCCGCGGCCAGGCCCATGCGCAGACTTTCGATGTCGAATGCCTGGTGGCGCCGCTCGGCCTGAGCGAGCATGGCGAAGGCAAGTCGCGCCGGGTGGCTGAACAGGAAGCTGCGCGGCGTATGCTGGCCGTGCTCAAGGCCAGCGACCGACCCGGCGGGCCCCTGCGCTCGTGAGATGACAACCCCTCGTCCGACGAGTACATCGGCCGATCCCCCAAGGGGATCGCGCCCGGCTTGGGGCGGCCCGGCGCTCGTGCGCGGAACACACCCATGACACCGCAACGCTGCGGCCTGGTGGCCATCGTTGGCCGCCCGAACGTGGGCAAGAGCACCCTGCTCAACGCCCTGGTCGGGCAGAAGGTGAGCATCACCTCGGCCAAGGCGCAGACCACGCGCCACCGCATCACGGGCATCCGCACCGTCGATCCGGCACAGTTCGTCTTTGTCGACACGCCGGGGTTCCAGACGCACCATGGCAACGCCCTCAACCGCAAGCTCAACCGCACGGTCAGGAGCGTGCTCAGCGATGTCGACGTGGTGCTCTTCGTCGTCGAGGCCGGCCGCTTCAATCTCGACGACACCAAGGTGCTGGCGCTGCTGCCCGAAGACAAGCCCGTGCTGTTGATCGCCAACAAGCAGGACGAGATCAAACGCCGCACCGACCTGATGCCCTGGATGGCTTCGATGCGCGAACGGCGCGACTTTGCCGAGTTCGTGCCGATGTCGGCCAAGAAGGCCGCCGATGTCGAGCGCCTGCCCGGCATCCTTGCAGCGTACTTGCCCGAACAGGCCTGGTTCTACGAAGAAGATGCGCTCACCGACCGCAGCGACCGCTTCCTGGCCAGCGAGCTGATCCGCGAAAAGCTGTTCCGATTGACCGGTGACGAGCTGCCCTACAGTTGCACGGTCGTGATCGACAAGTTCGAAGAGATCGAGAGCCCCCAGGCCGCAGCGCCGCTGCGTCCGCCCCCCGAGGGGGTTGAAGCGGCTCCGGGCGGCCGCGCGCCGCTTCAGGGCAAGCTGCGGCGCATTGCCGCCACCATCGTCGTCGAGCGCGATGCTCACAAGGGCATGGTCATCGGCGACGGCGGCGCGCGCCTCAAGCGCATCGGCAGCGAAGCCCGGCAAGAGCTCGAACGCCTGTGGGACGCCAAGGTGTTCCTCGAACTCTGGGTCAAGGTGCGCTCCGGCTGGGCCGACAGCGAGGAGCATTTGCGCAGCTACGGCTACGAGTGAGGGGGCCATGGCGTCAGCGTTCGACACCTTCTTGCAGCAGGCCTGGTCAGACCACGCCGAACATTCCGAGGCAGTCGCCCATTGCCTGCGCACGCAGACGCCGGTGCCGGAGTCACCCGACCAACTGGCTGCGCTGGCGCGATTCGTCGTCCACCTCTGCGGCGAGCACCTCGGCGCCTTCGACGATGGCCGCTGGCGCCTGGCCGCGCTGAAGGGCCACCCGCTGGCCAATGCCACTGTGCAATCGGCTTTGCGCGTCGGCATGGCCAGCCTCACGCTGGCCGAATCGGGCGCCGCCGACCGCACTGGTTTCACGCTGGAAGAGCAGATCCGCTGCGAGGCCTCGGCCGCAGCGATCAGCCTCGGCCAGCACCAGACCGAACGCGCGATGATGCTGCTGCGCGCGGCCCGCGAACGCCTGGCCGCCGCGGCCGATGCCGGTGCCGCCGTTCACCGCCCGCTCGGCGTCGCCTGTCACAACATGGCCTGGCTGCTGCACGACCGCGGCAGCGCGCGCAGCGCCGAAGACACGGCGGCGATGCTCGACGTCGCCGCCGCCAGCAAGATGCATTGGGCGCAGGCCGGCACCTGGCTCGAAGTCGAGCGTGGCGACTACGATCTGGCGCGGTGCCACCTGTCCGCCGGCTTGCTCGACCGCGCCCTGCATTTCGCCGCCCAGTGCCTGGCCGCTTGCACGCAGCACGACGCGCCACCCTACGAATTTTTCTATGCCCACGAGGCCCTGGCCCGCGTGCAGCACGCGCAGGGTGACCGGGCCGCCTGCGCGCGCAGCGTTGCCGCAGCCAAGGCGGCGTTCGAGAAGTTGAGCGCCAGCGACCGGCAAGCCTGTCGCCCGACGCTGACAGCCTTGCAAGCCCTCGCCCAATGACCGGCCGCGGTGCCGCATCGCCGCTCTCGGCCTACGTCCTGCACCGCTACGACTGGAGCGAGTCGAGCCTGATCGTCGACCTGTTCACGCGCGAACTCGGCCGCGTGGTGGTGGCCGCCAAAGGCGCCAAGCGGCCGACCTCGCAACTGCGAGCAGTGCTGCGCCCGTTCCAGCGCCTGAACGCCACGCTCGGACGCACGGCGCAGGGTGCCGAGGTGCACAACCTGCGCGGCGCGGAGTGGGCCGGCGGCGTGCCCGTGGCGGGTGGCGATGCGCTGTTCAGCGGTTTTTACCTCAACGAGTTGCTGATGAAGCTGCTGGCGCGCGAAGACCCGCACCCGGCGCTGTGGGATGCCTATGCGGCCACGCTGGCGCAGCTCGGTCGTGACGACGAGGCCGCCGCCCTGCGTGCGTTCGAGCTGCGGCTGCTGCGCGAGATCGGCCTGCTGCCCGACCTGGCCCACGTGACCGCGACGCAATCACCGCTGCAGCCGGCCGCGCCGTACGCCGTGCGTGCCGACGCCGGCCTGACACAAGCCCCCACCGGCGACGCCGCCAGCGTCGCCGGCAAGGAGTTGCTGGCGCTGCAGACGGCGCTCGACGCCGACGACCTGGCCGCTCTGCAGCGCGCGTGCAGCGGCCCGGCCCATGCGCTGCGCCGCCTGCTGCGCGAGCTGCTTGCCTATCATCTGGGGGCGGCGCCTTTGCGCACGCGCCAGGTGCTGCTGGACTTGCAGCCATTGCTCTGACCCATGAACCCGCTGATCGCCCCCGAAGCCCAGCCCCGCGACGCGCGCTGTGCGCTGTCGGTCAACGTCAACAAGGTGGCGCTGTTGCGCAACACGCGCCACCTCGGCATCCCGAGCGTGACCCGTGCGGCCGAGCATTGCCTCGAAGCCGGCGCGCAGGGCATCACCGTGCACCCGCGTCCCGACGAGCGCCACATCCGCGCCCGCGATGTGGCCGAACTGGCGACGCTGCTGCAGCGCTGGCCGCATGCCGAGTTCAACATCGAAGGCAACCCGTTCGACAACCTGATGGGTTTCATCCGTGAACACCGTCCGCAGCAATGCACCTTCGTGCCCGACGCGCCTGGTCAGTTCACGAGCGACCATGGCTTTGCATTGGCCGACCTTGGGCGTGTGGCGCCCTTCGTCGCCGAGGCCCGCGCTCTGGGCGTGCGCGTCAGCCTGTTCATGGATCCGGAACCCGCGCTGATGGCTGCCGTGCGCGCCATCGGCGCCGACCGTGTCGAGCTCTACACCGAGCCTTATGCCGCAGCGCACGGCACGGCCGACCAGGCCGTGCAACTGGCGCGCTACAGCGCGGCCGCCGAAGCGGCGCTGGCGGTGGGGATGGGCATCAACGCCGGCCACGACTTCAACCGTGCCAACCTGACCGACTTCCTGCGCGCCGTACCCGGTGTGCAGGAGGTGTCGATCGGACACGCCCTGATCGCCGACGCGCTCGAACTCGGCTACACAGAGGCGGTGCGCGAGTACCAGCGTTGCATCCAGCGCGCGTATGCGTTCTGAGCGCGTTCTTCGCCGGCCGAGTCGGCGCCGGGTCGCGCCCCGGCAATGCGTGCAGTCAGCCGAAGCAATGACCCTTGAATCGCGAACGATTTCCAATCGGTCACGCGCATGATCTACGGCATCGGCACCGACATCTGCGATATCCGCCGCGTCGCGAGCACGCTGGCTCGGCGCGGCGAGCGCTTTGCGGAGAAGGTGCTGGGGCCGCACGAGATCGAAGTCTTTCGTCTGCGGCGGGCCAAGGTCGAGGCGCGTGGCGTGGCCTACCTGGCCACCCGTTTTGCGGCCAAGGAGGCGTTTGCCAAGGCCATCGGCCTGGGCATGCGCATGCCGATGACCTGGCGCGACTGTGAAGTCATCAAGGCCGCCAGTGGCCAGCCGCAAATCCGCCTGCATGGTGCGCTGGCGGCCTGGTTTGCCGCGCGCGGCTTGGCGGCGCATGTCAGCGTCAGTGACGAATCCGATGTGGCCACAGCCTTCGTGGTCGTCGAGCACCGCACAATCGCACCATGAATCCCACCACCGCCCATGCCCCGGTCGTGCTCGACATCGCCGGTCTCGCATTGAATGCCGACGACCGCCGCCGCCTCGCGCACCCGCTCACCGGCGGCTTGATCCTGTTCGCGCGCAACTGGCGCGATCGGCAGCAGTTGACCGAACTCACCGTGGAAATCAAATCGCTGCGGCCCGACGTGCTGATCTGCGTCGACCATGAAGGCGGTCGCGTGCAGCGCTTTCGCAGCGATGGCTTCACCCCCCTGCCGCCGATGCGTGCCTTGGGCGAGCTATGGATGCGCGACGCCCTCGCCGCGACCGACGCGGCAAGTGCCACCGGCTACGTGCTCGGCGCCGAGCTGCGCGCCTGCGGCGTCGACCTGTCCTTCATCCCGGTGCTCGACCTCGACCACGGCCCGAGCGGTGTGATCGGCGACCGCGCCTTCCACCGCGATGCCCGCGTGGCGACCTTGCTGGCCAAGAGCCTGATGCACGGCCTGCTGCGCGCGGGCATGGCCAATTGCGGCAAGCATTTCCCCGGCCACGGCTTTGCGCGCGGCGACAGCCACCACGAGTTGCCCGTCGACAAGCGCACGCTCGAGGCCATCCTGGTCGACGACGCCAAGCCCTACGAGTGGCTGTCGACCACGCTGGCCAGCGTGATGCCCGCGCATGTGATCTACCCCAAGGTCGATGCCTTGCCGGCCGGCTTCTCGCGCCATTGGCTCGAAGACATCCTGCGCGGCGAACTCGGCTTCACCGGCGCGATCTTTTCCGACGATCTCAGCATGGAAGGTGCCAAGGTGGCAGGCGGCCACCTCGACGCCGCGCTGGCGGCACTCAACGCCGGCTGTGACCTGGTGCTTTTGTGCAACCAGTCGATCGACGGCGGTGCCGCCGTCGATGCGCTGCTCGACGGTCTGCTAGCGGCCGAGCGGCAAGGCGGCTGGCAGGGCCAGCCCGACAGCGAGCAGCGGCGCCTGGACCTGCTGCCACAAAGCGCGCCGCTGCCCTGGGACGAGCTGATGCACGCCAGCGCCTACCAGCACGCACTCGAACGCCTGCCCTGAGCGCGAGCGTGCAGGGCGTGGTTTTCGGCGCGGCCTGAAGGCAAACGGCGCCCGAAGGCACCGCTTGCGTTCACTGCGCGGCGGGCGGCGAGCCGTCGAACGGCAGCCGGATCTGCGCCAGGTCCCTCTTCGTTTCCACCAGCACCAGCGGGCCGTCGTCGACCACCGCGTTCGGCTTGGGCTGGCGGGGCGTGTGGGTCGGCCTGGGCTCGCTGGCCATGGCTTCCTGCACCGCGCGGATCTTCTCGGTGTCGGAGTTGACCCATTGCAGGCCGGCCTCGTTGGCCAAGGCGGCCAACGAATCAGTGGGCAATCGGTACGGCGCGGCGGCAGGTGCTGCGGCGACGGCCGGCGCGGCCGGTGTGATCGGTGTGATCGGTGCGGCCACCGGCGGGGCCACCTCGGCATCGGCGCGCTGCACGTCGATAGGTTTGTGCTCCGCAGCGTGAGGAGCCTGGGCCTCGACGGACTCGGCGGCGATCGGCGTGAACTCTGCGGCCTGTTCGCTGCCCGGGCTGTCGTCAGCCGGGGCGTTCACATCCTCGGCGCCAGCCTCGTCACGGCCGCGACCGCGGCCCCCACGCCGACGGCGCCGGCGCGTGGCGTCGCGCTCACCGCCCTCGGTGGCAGCAGCGCCATCGCCCGCGGCGACCGGCAGGGTGTCGACAAAACTCTGCGCCGCAGGCATCGCCTCTTCGGCGGCCGGCGCCGGACGCGGTTCGCGTTCGGCACGCGGCCCGCCACCACGGCGGCTTTCATTGCGCTCGCCGCGCGGCGTGCGGGCCTCTGCCGCCGGTGCCGCCGCCTCGGCGCTCATCGCGACTTCGCTGCTGGCAGGGCGGGCGTCGCGACGGTTGCTGTCGCGATCGCGCGGGGCCTTGCCGCGCGCTTCGCCGCGGCTTTCACTGCGCCCGTCGGTGCGCCCTTCGGTCCGGCCTTCACCACGGCCTTCGCCACGGCCGCCGCGTCCGCCTTCTCGACCCCCATCGCGCCCACCTTCGCGCGGGCCATCGCGGCGGCCATCGCGGCGTCCGCGGCCCTCGCCACGATCGCCTCGACCTTCGCGCTTGCCCTGCGCAGCCGTAGCGGCGGCGGTGCGCACGGGCGCACCTGAGCTCGCCGTGTCCGCATCGCCGCTGCCGAACAGTTTCTTGACCCAACTGAAGAAGCCACCGCCGGCCGCCTGCGGCGCGGACGCCAGGGGCACCGGCGCCGTCGCCGCGACAGGGGCCAACACAGGGGCCGGCTTGGGCACGGCCACCGGCGCCGGCGTCTCGGGCAGCACGCCCTTGATGACCGGCTCCTGCTTGGCCTTGGCCTTCTCACGACGGGTGATGCCGACTTCGTCTTCCGGCTCCTCGATCATGGTGTAGCTGGCCTGCAGGTTCTCCAGCCGCGGGTCGTCGTGGCGCAGGCGTTCCAGCTTGTAGTTCGGCGTTTCGAGGTGCTTGTTGGGCACCAGCAGCACGGTCACGCGCTGCTTGAGCTCGATCTTGGTGATCTCGGTGCGCTTCTCGTTGAGCAGGAACGAGACCACCTCCACCGGCACCTGGGCATGCACCGCGGCGGTGTTGTCCTTCAATGCCTCTTCCTGAATGATGCGCAGGATCTGCAGTGCCGAGCTCTCG
>JANMSR010000548.1:0-3632 GCA_031389565.1 Burkholderiales bacterium | reverse complement strand
TGGGCGATGTACGCCGCCAACAACTGCGTCCACCACCATGCCATGCCGCTCGGGCACCAGTACATGCGCAACTGGAACCGCGGCTACATCGAGTGGGCACAAGAGGTCGGTCTGCGCCGCGACAACGACCCGATCGTGATCCACCTCTACTCCGAGTTCATCCAGCGCTTTCGCCTCGCCGCGCAGGGCAAGACGGCGGGCCGGCAGCCGCCGGACCGGCTGCGCGCGCGGGTCGAGCGTTTCTTCGACCCGCTGCCCTCGTGGTACCCGCCGCTCGAAGTGCAGGCCAGCGACCGCGAGGCCTTTCCACTGGCCGCCGTGACCCAGCGGCCGATGGCGATGTACCACTCGTGGGACTCGCAGAACGCCTGGCTGCGCCAGATCCACGCCCACAACGAGCTGTACGTGAATACGCAAACGGCAGGGGCGCAAGGCATTGCCGATGGCGACTGGATCTGGGTCGAATCGATGTGGGGCAAGGTGCGCTGCATTTGCAGGCACAGCGAAGCGGTCGAGCCCGGCACGGTCTGGACCTGGAACGCGATCGGCAAATCCAAGGGCGCATGGGCGCTGTCCAACGACGCCAACGAATCGGAAAAAGGCTTCCTGCTCAATCACCTGATCAGCGAAGAGCTGCCGGCCGACGTGAACGGCCTGCGCCATTCCAACTCCGATCCGATCACCGGCCAGGCCGGCTGGTACGACGTTCGCGTGCGCATCCGCAAGGCCGCGGCCGACGAGCCGCAGCAGACCTGGCCGCAGTTCAGCAGCGTGCCGGCGTTGCCCGGCATGAAGCCCAAAGCGCCGCGCTGGCGCGCCTGGTTTGCCGGCCGCGCGATCGACTCCGGAGACCAGGCATGACCCAACTGGTGCATCAGGAGGGCGCGCTGTGACCCAGCTCGCGTTGGTCATCGACCTCAATGTCTGCGTCGGCTGCCACGCCTGCGTGACGAGCTGCAAGCAATGGAACACCTCAGGTTCCGCCGGCCCGCTGGTCGACGACAACGCCTACGGCGCCGACCCGACCGGCACCTTCTTCAACCGCGTGCAGACCTTCGAGGTCGGCGAGTTCCCGAACATGCAGACGGTGCACTTCCCGAAGAGCTGCCTGCATTGCGAAGACCCGCCCTGCGTGCCGGTGTGTCCCACCGGCGCGAGCTACAAGCGCAAAGTTGACGGCATCGTGCTGGTCGACTACGACAAGTGCATCGGCTGCAACTACTGCGCCTGGGCCTGCCCCTACGGCGTGCGCGAGCTGGATGAGAAACGCCAGGTGATGACCAAGTGCACCTTGTGTGTCGACCGCATTTACGACCCGGCGCTGCCGGTGGCCGAGCGCAAGCCGGCCTGCGTGATGGCCTGCCCGACCGGCGCGCGCCTGTTCGGCGATGTTCACGACCCCGAGTCGGAGGTCTCAGTGGCGATCCACGAGCGCGGCGGCTACACCCTGATGCCCGAGGCCGGCACCTTGCCGGCCAACCATTACCTGCCACGCCACAAGGCCGAGAACCGCATCGACCCCGAGCAACTGGTGCGTGAGCGCAATCCCTTGCGCGTCGAGGGCCGTGAGCCCGGCCACAGCACCGGCGCGCCGCTCGGCGCCGATTGGGAGCATTGAGATGCATCCCGCCTGGTCGATGATCATTTTCACCACGCTGGCCGGCGCAGGGCAGGGCCTGCTGCTCGCACTCGTCGGTGTCGATGCGGCAGCGCGTCTTGGCCTGGTGCCTCACCCCGGGCTTGCCTTCTTCCTGGCGGGTGCCACGCTGGTGCTGTTTGTGTGCGCCGCGGGCCTGGTGGCCGCGGCCTTTCACCTCGGTCGTCCGATGCGCGCCTGGCGCGCCATCTCGATGTGGCGCACTTCCTGGCTGTCGCGCGAGGTCATCGCGCTGCCCGTGTTCATGGCCGTGGTCTTTGGCTGGGGCTGGGCGCATTGGGCGGGCGCGCCGACCCTGTTGCTCGGCGGCGCCGCGCTGCTGCTCGCCTTCGCGCTGTACCTCTGCACCGGCATGATCTACGCGGCGGTGGCCGTGATCCGCGAATGGGCCAGCCCGCTGACGCCGTTGACTTTTGCCGCGCTCGGCATCGCCTCGGGCCTCACGCTGGCCACGACGCTGGCCGCGTTCACGCAGCCGGCGTTGGCCGGCCCGTTCGGCAAGCTGGCGCTGGTGGCTACCGTGCTCGGCGCGCTGGTCCGTGGCGCAACACTGTGGCGCAACGCCCGGCTCGCACCCAAGACCACCTTGCGGACCGCGATCGGCGTGCGCCACCCGCGCATCGTGCAGAAGTCGCAGGGGGCGATGGGCGGCTCGTTCAACACGCGCGAGTTCTTCCATGGCCGCAGCCCGCGCTTCGTGCGCGGCGTGCGCGTGGCCGGCACCGTGCTGGCCTTTGCGCTGCCGGCGAGCGTGTTGGCGGCCACCCAGGGTCGTCTCGATGGCATCGGCCTGACGGTCTTGTTCGCGTTGCAGTACCTGGGCCTGCTGGCCGAGCGCTGGGTTTTCTTCGCCGACGGGCGGCATCCGCAGAACTTGTACTACGGTGCGACCCGTTAAGCGTCTTCGCGCCAGAGCAGGAACTTGAGCGTCGCCACCGAGCCGGCCACGATCCCCGCCACTGCGATGAAGGAGCCGACGGCCAGCGTCGACAAGCCGCTGATGCCCTGGCCGATAGTGCAGCCCAGCGCGGTGACGCCGCCAAAGCCCATCAGCACGGCGCCGAAGAGCTGACTGCGCAGGTCGGACAGCGAGGCAAACCCTTCCCAGCGGAAGCTGCGCGCGTAGAGCGCATAGGCGGCCGAACCGAGGACCACGCCGAGCACGCTGGCGATGCCGAACGTGACGTGCAGCGACTTGTCGGTCCACAGCAGCAGCAACTCCAGGCCGTAGGCCATCGGTCCGACAAAACTCATGGACTCGAGGGTGCGCGAGTTGGTGGCGAAGTAGCCGAACTCGAGGGTCTCGGGGTTCTCGCCGAAGCCGAGGTGGCCGGACACGTACCAGCCGGCGACGACCAGCGCGCCGATCACCACGGCGCCGAAGATCTGCAACCGGTTGGCGCGAAAGCGCTTGTCCTTGAAGACGAACAGCAGCAGCGCCAGCACCAGCACCGCGATGGTCGCAAGCTGGGCCGTGGCCGGGCTCAGGCCGGTGAGTCTGGACATTGCGGTGCCCAGGCTCTGGTCCTTCCAGCCGAAGTCGGCGAGGTTCAGCGACACCGGGTCGAGCAGGCTGGCGCGCCACTGGCCGAACAGGCCCTTCAGCGTCATGTACGAAGCGATCGCCATGAACACCAGCACCACCACCGAGCGCAGGCTGCCGCCGCCCACGCGCACCAGGTTCTTGTTCGCGCAGCCGCCGCTGAGCGTCATGCCGACGCCGAAGCTGAGGCCACCCACCAGCAAGGACAGCCAGGCCAGCGTGGGGCGCTGGGGGATCGACTTGGCCAGATCGACCTGGCCGCTGGTGCTCAGCCAGCCGGCACCGAGCATGGCCACCGCGATCGCCAGCAGCCACATCCGCATGCGGCCCCAGTGGCCGATGTTGACGACATCGGACACGGCGCCCATGACGCAGAAGTTGGTCTTGTTGGCGACCAGGCCGAAAATGAAGGCGAGCACGAAGCCGCCCCAG
>JANMSR010000446.1:0-2449 GCA_031389565.1 Burkholderiales bacterium | reverse complement strand
TGTCTTTCTGGGGAAGTTTCATTGGATCAGTTCACGCCGTCGACCAGAATCATGTCGATGTTGCCGGCGCCTTCGCGCACCCGGCGCGCCTGCGTGTAGGTTGCGGAATCGTAGTAGGCCTGCGCGGTGGCGCGATCCTTGAATTTCAACACGACGACGCGCTGCGGCGTCCACGCGCCTTCGAGGGCTGCGGGCATCCCGCCGCGTACCAGCACCTCGGCGCCGAACTCCTGCATCGCGCGCGTGCTCCATTCGCGGTACTTGACCATCTGCGCTTCGTTGGTGACGGTGACGTCGGCAATGATGTAGGCGGTCATTCGATCGATTCCGGATGCTGGCCGTTCGGAAGTTGCCAGCATTGTCCACATGCTGAATTTCAATACAAAGGCTGCTTGCCACGGCTCACGTGCCAGACTGCAAGGACTTCGAGCGTGTCATGCGTCGGGCGGTAGTAGATGAAGTACCGGATGCGGCCAACGAGAAGGCGGCGAACGTCCTTGGTCTTGGCGCCGTCGTAGGCTGCACCAATGCCCGGCTGTTGCGCGAGCAAGGCAAGAGCGTCGCCGATGTCCTGGCGCACAGCGCCCGGAGCGGCAGGCCGGTTCTCAGCCCACCACTGCGCTGCCTTGTGAATGTGCGATGCCGCACGAGCCGATACTTTGACGCGTAGCGCCATGCTCAGCCGTGTTTTCGCAGGCTCTCGAGCAGTTCCTCGGCAGAGATGAACTCACCGCGTTCGACTTCGGCCATGGCAGCGAGGAGTTCCTCCTCGTCTTGCATCGACAGCGAGAAGGGCTGTTCCGCCTCTCGGGCGAGCACGGTAACAACCGCGCCTTCAACGAGCGGGACGCCTTCGACGACGACCTTGCCGCCGACCACCGTGCCAGTGCTGATTTGCATGGAAGGAATACTACTCCAACGACTTCTGACCGGCTTCTGCGCGACAGCGCAAAGTCGCCTTGGAGAGGATGGTCGAGAGGCCGACGATGGCGCTACGCCGCGACCCGCTTGCGAGGCACGCGCTTCGAGCGACCGGTCAGGCGTGCCGTTTGCTCCGTCAGCGCCAACAGGCCGAGCAGCGCCTCGTTCACAGCCTCGGCATTGGGGAAGGCCTTGGCAACTTTGTCGTTCAGCAAGACAAGGTTGCTGCCCTTCGAGACGCGGTCGAAGTACTTGCCGCGCACACCCTTGCCCAGATCCTCACGCCGATACTCGGCGCGCATTTCGTCTTTAGCCTTGCTCATAGGTTCCTCGCTCATGTCGGGTTGCGTTGCGGGCACTGATGATTCTGATGGTGCGGCCGCGTTCTGAGTGAATGACTGCCAGTACCCGCCCAGCGCGTGAGTAGCCGAAGGTCAAGAGCTGTTCCTCTGCGACTGAATGGTCTGGATCCGCGAACGTATAGGCGAGTGGGTCGCTGAACACCGATGCGGCTTCCGCGAAGGAGACGCCATGCTTGCGCAAGTTGAGCGCGGCCTTCGATTCGTCCCATTCGAACCTCTGCATCGCAAGTGATCTGATTCGGCGGGCCTAAGGTCACCGCCACGCGGTAGCCGGTTTGCGGGCCGGCGGCTTCAGGCGAGGTGTCAGGCGTGTTGCCGAGATGGCTACAGCCAGCAGACCACGCAATGCATTGTTGACAACTTCACAATTCGGGAACGCCTTCGTCAGCGCAGGATCGATCACGACGACGTTGCTTGCTCTTGTAAATCGCGCGGCGTACTTGCCGCGCACGACTATGCCGAGTTGTTCACGCGTGCACATCGGGGATATCTTGATCAGTCTTGGATGTAGCTGCTCTTTTCATGTCGAGTCGCCTTTCGTGCACACGCCGATGGCCTCGTTAAACGGTACGTCGTGCTTGCGCAGGTTGCTGCCCTCGCACTGTTTGATTCAGACGCCGAACACAGCTGAATCACAATGCGACGCATCAGCACGAGAAATCGTTCTCCAGCAATGGCTGTTTCTTGACCACACGATCGAGCGCAAGCAACTGCTCGAGCAGCGCCTTCATGTGCTTCAAGGGCACGGCATTCGGCCCATCGCTCATCGCGTTCGCCGGGTCGGGGTGTGTTTCCATGAACACGCCGGCCACGCCCACCGCGATGGCCGCGCGCGCCAGCACGGGCACGAACTCGCGCTGGCCGCCGGAACTCGTGCCCTGGCCGCCGGGCAACTGCACGCTGTGGGTGGCGTCGAAGACGACGGGCGCGCCGGTCTCGCGCATGATCGCCAGCGAGCGCATGTCGGACACCAGGTTGTTGTAGCCGAAGCTCACGCCGCGTTCGCAGGCCAGGAAGCTGTCTTCGGGCAGGCCCTTTTCTCGGGCGGCCGCGCGGGCCTTGTCGATCACGTTCTTCATGTCGTGTGGCGCGAGGAACTGGCCCTTCTTGATGTTCACCGGCTTGCCGCTCTGCGCCACGGCGCGGATGAAGTCGGTTTGGCGGCA
>JANMSR010000434.1:0-4951 GCA_031389565.1 Burkholderiales bacterium | reverse complement strand
AAACAAGGGCTTGAACATTTTCAACACCAAGTTCGTGCTCGCCAGCCCGGCCACCGCCACTGATCACGACTACGCGGCCATTGAGAGCGTGGTCGGCCACGAGTACTTCCACAACTGGACCGGCAACCGCATCACCTGCCGCGACTGGTTCCAGTTGTCGCTCAAGGAAGGCCTGACGGTCTTTCGCGACCAGGAATTCAGCATGGACATGGCCGGCACGGCCACGGCGCGCGCCGTCAAGCGCATCGCCGATGTGAAGACCCTGCGCGAGCGCCAGTTCCCCGAAGACGCCGGCGCCATGGCCCACCCGGTGCGGCCCGACGCGTACGTCGAGATCAACAACTTCTACACGCCGACGATCTACGAAAAAGGCGCCGAGGTGGTGCGCATGATGCACACCCTCGTCGGCCGCGACGGCTTCACGCGCGGCATGGCGCTGTACTTCCAGCGCCATGACGGCCAGGCCGTGACCTGCGACGATTTCGCGCAGGCGATTGCCGACGCCAACCCGGGTTCGGCACTGGCAACGCGACTCGATGCCTTCAAGCGCTGGTACGCGCAGGCCGGCACGCCGCATGTCACGGCGCGCGGCCGATACGACGCACCGAGCCGCAGCTACACGCTGGGCCTGGAGCAGCATGGCGTGGCGACGCCGGGGCAGCCGACCAAGTTGCCGTATGTGATTCCGATGGCCGTCGGCCTGCTGGCCCGCGATGGCCGCGCGATGGCACTGCAGCTCGAAGACGAGCCGCTGCCTGAGCTTGGACAGCCCGCCACCGAGCGCGTGCTGGTACTCGACGAGGCCAAGAGCTTCTTCACCTTCGTCAACATCGATAGCGAGCCGGTACCCTCATTGCTGCGCGGCTTTTCGGCACCGGTGATCCTGGCCGAGCCGCTGTCCGACGCCGACCTGCTGGTGCTCCTGCAGCACGACAGCGACCCCTTCAACCGCTGGGAGGCCGGCCAGCGGCTGGCGTTGAGCCGCTTGCTGGCCGCGATCCGCGGCGAGCGGGAAGCCACGCTCGACACGCCCTTCCTCGAGGCCATGCGTGCGGTGTTGCGCCACCCGCAGCTCGACGCCGCGTTCAAGACCCTGGTGCTCGAGTTGCCCGACGAAAACGCGTTGGCCGAACAGCTCGACAGCGTCGACCCGCAGCGCATCCACACCGTGCGCGAAGCGATGCTCGCGCAACTGGCGCGCGACCTGCACGACGACTGGGCCTGGGCCTTCGAAGCGCACCGGGTCTTGGGCGGCTACACCCCCGACCCGGTGAGCGCCGGCCAGCGCGCGCTGGCCAACCTGGCGTTGGCGATGCTGTGCCTGACCGCCGCCGCCAGCGGTGACACGGCCTGGCCCGGCCGCGCCTTCCAGCGCGTCAAGGACGCCGGCAACATGACCGAGCGCCTCGGTGCGCTGACGGCACTGACCGAATCCCACGCCGAACTGGCCGACCGTGCGCTGGCGAATTTCCACGCCCAGTTCCGCCACGAGGCCCTGGTCATCGACAAGTGGTTCACCTGGCAAGCACGCATGCCCGAGCGCGCCGACGGCCGCGTGTTCGCGCGCGTGAAGGGGCTGATGCAGCACCGTGACTTCACGCTGAAGAACCCGAACCGCGCGCGCAGCCTGATCCAGGCTTTCTGCAGCGCCAACCCGGCCGGGTTCCACCGCAGCGACGCGGCCGGCTATGTGTTCTGGGCTGACCAGGTGATGCAGATCGACGCCATCAACCCGCAGCTCGCGGCGCACATCGCGCGGGTGATGGACCGGTGGAGCCATCTGGCCGAGCCGTACCGCGCCGCGGCGCGCGAAGCCATCGTTCGTGTCGCCGCGAGAGCTGAGTTGTCGAGTGGCGTGCGCGAGATTGTCGAGCGGGGGTTGGCGCAGGCTTGAGCGCGACCGTGTCGTGGTTCCTGCTCGTACTGCCTGTCCAACGGGTCAACGCCGCGCCATCACCTTGGCCACCGCCACCGCCCTCAACTGTGCCGCCTGCGGCAACCCACTGCCCAGCAGTGGCTGCAGGTAATCGAGGAAGGCCGGCGTCACGTCATTGCCCGCCGCCGCGATGAACGCATCGTCCATCACCCGCGTCTTTGCAGCGACCGCCTCCAGCGGCTGCAACACGATGTCGATCGCATAGTTGCCGACGCGGCGAATGGCGACCGAGCCGTTGCGCTCGCCGAGCAGGGCGAACTGCACCGCGCGCTCGGCGACTTCGCGTGCTTCGCGGGCGTCGACGTCGCTGACGCAGCCCAGGAAGCTGCGCTGCAGGTAGCCGAAGGTGTCGCCGCGCACGCGCTGGATGCCGAGCTGGGCCTTGATCTCGTCGCACAGCAGGTCGGCCAGTGCGCCGGTACCCGAGAGCTGCACGTTGCCGTGCGCGTCGCGCTCGACATGGGTGGCCAAGCTCGCGGCAATCGACTCGCCTGCAGCGTCGTGGATGCCTTCGGACACGGCCACGACGCAGCGGCCGAGCCTGGCATGCACGGCCTTCACGTCGGCCAGGAACTTGGCGATCTCGAAGCTGCGCTCGGGCAGGTAGATCAGGTGCGGGCCGTCGTCGGGCTGGCTGCGCGCCGCGGCCGAGGCCGCCGTCAGGAAGCCGGCGTGGCGGCCCATCACCACGGCCACGTACACGCCGGGCAGCGCAGCGTTGTCGAGGTTGGCGCCGGCAAAGGCCTGCATCACGAAGCGCGCGGCCGAGGGGAAGCCGGGCGTGTGGTCGTTGCCCATCAGGTCGTTGTCGATCGTCTTGGGGACGTGGATCGCGCGCAGCGGATAGCCGGCTTTGTTGGCTTCCTCGGCGACGATGCGCACGGTGTCCGACGAGTCGTTGCCGCCGATGTAGAGGAAGTGCGTGATGCCATGCGCGCGCAGCACCGCGAGCATCTTGCGGCAGTAGGCCAGGTCGGGCTTGTCGCGCGTGGAGCCCAGGGCCGAGGCCGGCGTGGCGGCGACGCGCTCGAGGTGCAGCGTGGTTTCCTGCCCCAGGTCGACGAAATCTTCGTTGATCACGCCGCGCACGCCGTGGCGCGCGCCGTAGATGCGCTCGACCTGGCCGTGGCGGCGCGCCTCCAGCACCACCCCGACGAGCGACTGGTTTATCACGGCGGTGGGGCCGCCACCTTGGGCGACGAGAATTCTGGCAGCGGGCATCTTGGGCGCTCCTGTTGGGCCATGAGATTGCCGCCATTGTGCCCACGCCAGCCGGCCGGTCACGCAGGCCACAGGGCCATGCGTGGCCGGCGCTCACAATGCCAGCCACCATGGGAACCCTGTACCTCGCGCGCCACGGCCAGGCCTCACTTGGCGCAGCCGACTACGATCAACTGAGCCCCCTGGGCCAGCGGCAAAGCCAACGCCTGGGCGCGTGGTTTCGCGACCGCGGCACGCGCTTCGACACCGTGCTCACCGGCACGCTACGGCGCCATGCCCAAACGCTGGCCGGCATCGAAGAGGGGCTGCAAGTGCGGCACGACGCACTCGCGCTGCCGGGACTGAACGAATACGACAGCCAAGCACTGGTGCACGCCATCCACCCGGCACCGATCGCCCCGGCCGAAACCCCCGAGCAGGTGCGACTGCACTTTCGCCGGCTGCGCCTGGGCCTGCTGCAATGGATGGCCGGTGCCACGCCGCCGGCCGGACTGCCGGCGCATGCCGATTTCGTTGCCGGCGTCGTGCAGGCCCTGGACCGGGTTCGCAACGAGCATGCCGGCGACACGGTGCTCATCGTTTCCAGCGGCGGCCCGATCGCTACGGCCGTCGGCCATGTGCTGGGCCTGGGCGCCGAGGCCACGATCGACCTCAACCTGCACATCCGCAACAGCGCGCTCAGCGAGTTCAAGGTCAGCCCCAAACGCCACACCCTGATCACGTTCAACACCCTGCCCCACCTCGACGGCGACCCGGGCTCGATCACCTACGTGTAGCCTCTATAATTCGCCGCTTTCAAAGCGCCGGTGTAGCTCAGTTGGTAGAGCAGCGCATTCGTAATGCGAAGGTCGGGAGTTCGACTCTTCTCGCCGGCACCACCCCTGAGACTCACGACGCCCGGCAGGTGCCGGACTCCCGTCAAAGGCAAGCCTGACGCTTGTGAGCACTGAAACGGCCAGCGCTCAACAAGTCAACTGCATCGAACCCGACACGCGCGATCATCGGCAGGTATCCCCAGCGGTATCCCACGCGCTCTAGAAGTACGAAGGGTCAGCCGACACTAACCGGCTGACCCTCTACAACAATGGTCGGGATGGCGGGATTCGAACTCGCGACCCCTTGCACCCCATGCAAGTGCGCTACCAGGCTGCGCTACACCCCGACGTTGCCGCAGAGTATAGCCGCAGCACTTGGCGCCTCAGGACGCCAGCAGGCTGCGGATGGCCAGCAACTCGCCGCGAATCTCGCCCGGCGACAGTGCCAGCGTACAGGGCAGTGGCATCGCCGCGGGGGTGGCGGCGGGTCCACTGCCAGCCTGATCCAACATTTGCGCATCGTCGTCGAACCCGGCGGCGAGATCGATCAGGGTGTCGCGCGGCACGCCGGCGCTGTCAGCCAACCGGTTGCGGGCGCCACTGATGGTGAAACCCTGTTCGTAGAGCAGGTCGCGAATGCGGCGGATCAGCAGCACCTCATGGTGCTGGTAGTAGCGGCGGTTGCCGCGGCGCTTCATCGGCTTGAGCTGGGTGAACTCCTGTTCCCAATAGCGCAGCACATACGGCTTCACGCCGCACAAATCGCTCACCTCACCGATGGTGAAGTAGCGTTTGGCAGGGATGGCCGGGAGCGCTTTCTCCATTGAAATCAATGGCTTTCATTGGGAAAGCTCAGACTTTACTCGAACTCTTCGTCAGCGCCGATGTCGCCCTGCACCAGGCCCTTCAATTTGTGGCTGGCGTGAAAAGTGACCACATTGCGGGCCTTGATCGGGATCGCTTCGCCGGTGCGCGGGTT
>JANMSR010000232.1:0-2528 GCA_031389565.1 Burkholderiales bacterium | reverse complement strand
GCGGTCGCGCCGTCGGCCAGCAGCAGCACGCCATTGCCGGGCAGGGCGGTCACGCGCACATTGGCCAGCGTGCCGTCGACATCGCTGCCGCCGAGCGAGACGGCCAGGGTGCCGTCTTCGTTGCCGCTGGCGGCGCCGTTGCTGGCCACCGGTGTGTCGTTCACGGCGGTCACGCTGATCACCGTGCTGCCGCTGGCCGTGGACGGGCCGTTGCTCACGCTGTAGACAAACGGGGCGATCGGTGTCTGGCCGTCGTAGTCGGCCGGCGGCAGGTAGCGCAGGCCGGGCAGGTCGGTGGCGGCCAGGGTGGTGCCGGCGAGCACCGGCGTGGCGGCGGCGGTCACGATCTGGCCGATCGCCGGCACCTGGGTGACGACGACTTGCAAAGGGCCGCTGCCGCCCGGCACCGACAGACCGAGCGCGATGCCGACGCCTTGTTCGATCGCAGCGATGCTCGACGACGGGGCGGTGACCGCGGCGGCGTTGCTGAGCTCGGACGGATCGCTCTGGGTTGCGCGGCCGAAGCCGACCGGCGTGGCGGCCAGTGCCGTGGCCAGCGCCACGGGCGCGACGGCTTCGACGATGCGCTCGACGCGCAGGCCGGCCTGCAAGCCGCCGCCGTCGCCTCCGGCCAGGCCGACCGCGGGGGCGGCCTGCGGGTCGGCGCTGTCGAGCGCGGCGATCACGCGGTCGGCCTCGGTGGCCAAGGGCGCGGCCAGCGGATGCACCACGCCTTGGCTGTCGATCATCATCACGATCGAGTCCTGCTCGGTCAGCAGGCTGTCCTGGGGCTGCACCCGTTCACCGAGCTTGAGCAGCCGCCACTGGCCATTGGCGCCGCGCACATAGGCCTTGCCCCAGAGGCTGACGACGATGCCGCGCGGCGATACGAACTCACTGGACATGGAACCGCTTTCGAGGGGGGATCTGAAACGCGCGCAGGCAGGATAGCGGCCGTCGTCGCGTTGCCCTCATGCGCAACGGCCGCCACCGTGATCGGTGTCACTGAATGCAACGACTTGTGACGCCAATTGCACTGGGACGACCGTTTTACGGGCCATCCCTGCTGCGTTGAATCGGCAGCGCGGCGGTGAACTTGAGGCCCGGCCGGGCAAGGGGCTCAGCGCTCGCGCAGTGCGTAGGCCTGTACTTTGAGCACCGGCTTGAGCAGGTAGGCCAGCACCGTTTTCTTGCCGGTGAGCACGTCGACCTCGGCCGTCATGCCCGGAATGATCGGCAGCTTGTCGTTGAAGCCGGCCTTCTGGGTGCGCACACGCACGAGGTAGAACGCGTTGCCGCGATCGTCGATCACGGTGTCGGGACTGATGTTCTCGACATGGGCGTCCAGGCCGCCGTAGATCGAGAAATCGTAGGCGCTGAACTTGACCGTGGCCGCCTGGCCAGGGCGGATGAAGGCGATGTCTTTGGGCGCCACGCGCGCTTCGAGCACCAGTGTGTCGTCCAGCGGCACGATCTCGACGATGTCCTTGCCCGGCTGCACCACGCCGCCCACGGTATTGGCCAACAGGCGCTGCACGCGACCGCGCACGGGGCTTTTCACCTGCGCTTTGGAGACGCGGTCTGCGAGCGCTACAGCGCCTTCGTTCAAGGCATTGAGCTTGCCCATCGCCTCGGCCAGATCACGCCGTGCCTCGCCGCGAAACGTCAGTTCGGTCTCCTGGGCCTTGCGCTGCGACTCACCGATCGCGGCCTGCACCCGCGCGATCTGCGCGGTGGCCTGTTCGGCGTCGCCGCGGTTCTTGGTCACGTCGCGCTCGAGCCGCAGGATGTCGACCTGCGACACCGCGCCGGTGGCCAGCAGCGGCCGCGTCTGCGCCAGTTCCTGCTGCGCCAGCTCGAGGCTGCGCTGCGCCGAGCTGCGGCGCGCCTGCATCTCGACCAGTTCCTGCTGGCGCTGCACCAGTTGCTGGCGGTTGATCGACAACAGCGTCGACAACTCCGACAACCGCGATTCGTACAGTCGGCGCTCACCTTCGATGGTGCGCCGCTCCTCGTCATTGCTCGCCGCCGGCAGCACGAACGGTTTGTCCTCGGCCAGCGCGTGCAGGCGCGCTGCACGCGCGCGCAGCGCCACGCCCTGCGCGGCGCTTTCGCGCACGCCCGATGTGGCCCGCGTTTCGTCCACCCGCAACAGCAACTGCCCGGCCTCGACGACCTGGCCCTCCTTGACCAGGATCTCGATCACCACGCCACCGTCGAGCGACTGCACGATCTGCAATTGCCGCGACGAGATCACCCGCGCATCGCCGCGTGTGACTTCGTCGACCTGCGCCAGTGCCGCCCACGCGATCAGCACCACCAGCACCAGCAGCGTCGCGCGCACGACAGCCTGCGCGCGGTGAGTGCGTTGGCGGGAAATCAACGTGTCGGCTTCGCGTTCGAAGGGGGCGAGGCCGGCGACGGCGGCCTGCGCGTCGTCCAGCGGGCTGCCCAGCCAGCGGCTCGTCATGGGTTCGAGCAACCGGCGTACACGTTCCAGTGCAGCGTGGAGGGCATGGCCCAGCGAC
>JANMSR010000409.1:0-1848 GCA_031389565.1 Burkholderiales bacterium | reverse complement strand
GAAGATCATCGACGCCAAGGGCATGCCGACTTCGGTCGGCGACGAGGGCGGCTTCGCGCCCAACCTGGCCAGCCACGAGGCCGCCATCGAGTTGATCCTGGAAGCCATCGACAAGGCCGGCTACGAGCCCGGGCGCCAGATTGCCATCGGCCTGGATTGCGCGGCCAGCGAGTTCTACAAGGAAGGCAAGTACCACCTGGAAGGCGAAGGCTTGACGCTCTCCGCGCCGGAGTGGACCGACATCCTCGCCACCTGGTGCGACAAGTACCCGATCATCAGCATCGAAGACGGCATGCACGAAGGCGATTGGGACGGCTGGAAGCACCTCTCGGATCGCCTGGGCAAGAAGGTGCAACTGGTCGGCGACGACCTGTTCGTCACCAACACCCGCCTGCTCAAGGAAGGCATCGAGCGCGGCGTGGCCAATTCGATCCTGATCAAGATCAACCAGATCGGCACCCTGACCGAAACCTTCGCCGCCATCGAGATGGCCAAGCGCGCCGGCTGGACCGCCGTGATCAGCCACCGCTCGGGCGAAACCGAAGACTCGACCATCGCCGACATCGCGGTGGGCAGCAACGCCGGCCAGATCAAGACCGGCTCGATGAGCCGCAGCGACCGCATCGCCAAGTACAACCAGTTGCTGCGCATCGAAGAAGACCTCGGCGACGTGGCCAGCTACCCCGGCCGCGCGGCGTTCTACAACCTACGCTGACATCACCCTTGACCGTGCGCTGGAGCACCGTTGCCCTGCTCGCACTGCTGGCGCTGGTGCAGGCGCAGCTTTGGTTTGGCAGCGGCGGCAAGCCGCACGCAATGAACCTCGAGCTGCAACTCAGTCGCCAGCAGGTTGCCAACGACGCCGCGCGTGCTCGCAACACCCGCCTGCAAGCCGAAGTGCGTGACCTGCGCGAGGGCCTCGAGATGGTCGAAGAGAAGGCGCGCAGCGAGCTGGGCATGGTCAAGCCCGACGAGATCCTGGTGCAGATCACGCCGCGGCGCTGAGATGTCAGCCCCAAGCTTGCTTCGCTCGCGCCCCAGGGCCCGTACGGGCCCCTGCGTGGCCCTCAGGGGAGCTCAGGCCGCTTGGGGCGGCCCGGCGCCGGCCTGAGATCTCGATGGCGATCTTCGAGCCGCTGCTCGCGGCCGCGTTCACCCTACTCGGCAGCCCCGTCACCTGGCTCGAGATCGGCGCCTTCGTGCTGTCGTTGTGGATGGTGGTGTGCAACATGCGCGTGCACATCCTGGCCTGGCCGTTGGCAATCCTGTCGTCGCTGGCCTACGGGCTGCTGTTCGCGCACAGCAAGTTGTATGGCGAGACCGGGCTGCAGGTGTTCTTCGTCGTTATCGCCGCCTGGGGTTGGTGGCAATGGCGCTACGGCCAGCAGGCCGACGGTGCCGCATTGAAAGTCCGCTACCTCGGCACGCGCGCGCGCTGGGCGCTCGCCGCGGGCACGCTCGCCGCATGGCCATTGCTGGGCCTGCTGCTGCGGCGCGTGACCGACACCGACGTGCCGTTCTGGGACGCGTTGCCCACCGCGGGCAGCGTCGCCGGCCAGTGGCTGCTCGGCCGCCAGTACGTCGAGAACTGGCCGGTGTGGGTGGCGGTCAATGCGGCCAGCATCGCACTGTTCGCCTACAAAGGGCTGTGGCTGACCGTCGTGCTCTACGCCTTGTTCCTGCTGCTGGCGCTGATGGGTTGGCGCGCGTGGGCCGCGCGCGCAATTCGATGACCGGCAAGGTGATTGCCATCGTCGGTGCCGAGAGCACCGGCAAGAGCACGCTCGCAGAGGCGCTGGCCGCACGGATCGTCGACCAGACGGGCCTGCGCTGCGCCGTGGTCGGTGA
>JANMSR010000401.1:0-1584 GCA_031389565.1 Burkholderiales bacterium | reverse complement strand
TTGCCCGAACCCGCCGCTGAAACTTACACTGCCCATTCCACCGCCAGCCCGGCGGTTCAGTTCAACCCGGTTTATCTGACGCTATGTAGCGCCGTGCCTTCGTCCAGCTTCGGCTGGGCGTCAGATAAACGCTATTCGTTATGCGACGGGGCCACGGGACCGAGCAGCGCAGGGCAGCCTGAGCGAAGCGAAGGCCGCTGCATCGAAGCGCTGCCGGCGGCCCGCCTGCGGCTTTGCTCGCGCTGATGCATGAACGCACCCACCACGCGAGCAAACAAAGTCAATCGCCCTTCGCCTCTTCCGTCTCCTCGACCGGCCAGTCGCGGATGTAGGCCTTGAGCATGCGGTTCTCGAAGTCCTGCGAATCGACCACCGCCTTGGCCACGTCGTAGAACGAGATCACGCCCATCAGGGTGCCACGGTCCATGACCGGCATATAGCGCGCATGGCGTTGCAGCATCATGCGCCGCAGCTCGTCGAGTTCGGTCGAGGGGGTGCAGGTGAGCGGGAAGTCGTCCATCACCGTGCGTACGACCGTTGCGCCGATCTCGCCGCTGTTGCGCACCACGGCCTGGATGACTTCACGAAAGGTCAGCATCCCGACAAGCTCGCCTTTGTCCATCACAACCAGGGAGCCGATGTCCATGGCGGCCATCGTACGCAGGGCCTCGGCCAGCGAATCTTGCGGACTCACGGTGTACAGCGTGCCGCTCTTGACGTGCAGGATATCGCTGGCTTTCATGGCCATCTCCGGTTTGTGGTGGCAAGAAAAACATAGCACACAATGCCGGGCACCGACAGCCCGTCGCTGCAAGTGAGTGCACCATGCCCGGCCCCGCCGACCCCGGTTTCGACACCCTGGCGCTGCACGCCGGCGCAGCGCCCGACCCCGCGACCGGCGCGCGGGCGCTGCCGATTCACTTGTCGACCTCGTTCGTTTTCGAGTCCAGCGAGCACGCCGCATCGCTGTTCAACCTGGAGCGCTCGGGGCATGTCTACAGCCGCATCAGCAACCCGACGAATGCCGTGTTCGAGGAGCGCATGGCGGCGCTGGAAGGTGGTGTGGGGTCGATTGCCACGGCCAGCGGGCAGGCGGCGCTGCACTTGGCGATCACGACGCTGGCAGGCGCCGGCTCGCACATCGTCTCCAGCTCGGCGCTGTATGGCGGCTCGCACAATCTGCTGGCCTACACGCTGTCGCGCTTCGGTATCGAGACCACTTTCGTCAAGCCCGGCGACATCGACGGCTGGCGCGCGGCGATCCGGCCCGAGACCAAACTGCTGTTCGGCGAAACGCTCGGCAACCCCGGCCTGGATGTGCTCGACTTGCCCGAAGTGGCGGCCATCGCGCACGAATCCGGCGTGCCCTTGCTGGTCGATTCGACCTTCACCACGCCGTACCTGATGCGCCCGTTCGAGCATGGCGCCGACCTCATCTTCCATTCCGCCACCAAGTTCCTGTGCGGCCACGGCACCGTGGTCGGCGGCGTGCTCATCGACGGCGGGCACTTCGACTGGAGCCAGGCCACGCGCTTCCCCGAACTGAACCAGCCTTATGCCGGTTTCCACGGCATGGTGTTTTCC
>JANMSR010000357.1:0-2215 GCA_031389565.1 Burkholderiales bacterium | reverse complement strand
CGCGCGCCGGTGGCGGCCTCGATCTGGCGCAACTGGCCGTACCAGCGGAACACCCGCGAGCGGATGCGCAGCTCGATCAAGGGCGGCACCACGCGGGTCAGCGGGATCAGCACGGCCACGATCGACAGCAGGGCCAGCCACATGCGGTCGATCACATTGGCCATCCAGAACGGCAGGTAGCGCTGCAGCCACGGCACGCCGCTGCGGTAGAAGCGCTGCGCTTCGGCGGCGAGTTCGCGCTCGCCGTCGCGCGCGTTGGGGAAGTCGCCTTTGCGCTGGAACCAGCCGGCCTGGCCGTGCACCTGCTGCGCGGCCTGCACGAACAGTTGCGCCAGCGCCGGGTGCAGGCCCTCGCGCGCGACCAGGGTGGCGGTGGGCGCCACCATGTGCACGTCGGCCGCTGGCAGGTCGCCCGCCAGATCGACCACGCCGCGGGGCAGCGTGACGGCCGACAGGAAGCCGAAGCGGCGCGTGTAGGCGTCGGCCTGGGCGAAGTCGAACAGTTGCACGCCGGGGGTTTGCAGCAGCATCTGGACCATCAGCGACTCGGGCGCCGAAGCCAGCACGATGGCGTCGATCTTGCCTTCGAGCAGGTCGACCACGGCGGGGGTTTGCGGCTGCTGAAGCAGGGTGATGGTGGCCGCGTCGATGCGGTTGGCCTCAAGCAGCCGCCGCGCCAGGTTCGGCACGCCGCTGCCCGGTGCGCCGATGTTGACGCGCCACCCCGCGAGCTGGGCCAGGCGGTCGAGCCTGGGCGCTTGCAACAACTGCTGCGCGCTCGCGGCGCGGTAGAACAGCCACACCGGCTCGTAGAACATGCTGCCCAGCGAGGCGAGGCCATCGCCGGCTTCGCCGCCATCCTGGCGTTGGACATCGGCGCCGCCCTGCACGAAAGCCAGGTCGACGCCCGAGCGGGCATCGCGCAGCAGCGCCAGGTTTTCGGCCGCGCCCTGCGTGGGCCGAAGTTCGACGCGGATGCCGTGCTTGGCGAGCGCGGCCGCGTAGCGCTTGCCGAACTCGCTGTACGCGCCTTGCGCGACGCCGGTGGCCAGCACCACGCGCTTGGGCGGCGCCGGGTCGAGCCACAGATAGGCCAGCGTGAGCAGCACCGCGGTCAGCACCACGAACGGTGCGACGGTGGCGGCCAGCAGGCGCAGGGAGGGGGTTGTGGTGGTGGCGGTCTCGGACATACGGCGACGATAGCGCGTCACGCCGTGCGCACAACTAGAGCGCGGTGCGCAGCGTCCAGATCTCGGGAAACAGCACCACGTCGAGCATCTTGCGCAGGTAGCCCACGCCGCTGGTGCCGCCCGTGCCGCGCTTGAAGCCGATCACGCGCTCCACGGTCGTCACATGGCGAAAGCGCCAGAGACGGAAGGCGTCTTCGAGGTCGGTGAGTTCTTCGCCGAGTTGGTACAGGTCCCAGTGCTGCGCGGGGTCTCGATAGACGACCAGCCAGGCCGCTTCGACGGCTTGGCTGGCGGCGTAGGGCTGCATCCAGTCGCGCTCGGTGTGGCTGGCCGGCACGCTGATGCCGCGGCGGGCCAGCAGGCGCAGTGCCTCGTCGTACAGCGACGGCGCGGCGTAGGCCGCCTGCACCTGCGCCAGCAGATCGGCGCGGTGCTGGTGCGGCGACAGCATCGCGGCGTTCTTGTTGCCCAGGCTGAATTCGATGCAGCGGTATTGCCAGCTCTGGAAGCCGCTGCTGTTGGCCAGGAACGGGCGGATGGCCGAGTACTCGGGCGGCGTCATCGTCGCCAGCACATCCCAGGCGTGCACCAGTTGCTCCATGATGCGCGAAACGCGGGCCAGCATCTTGAACGCGGTGCCAAGCTGGTCGTTGGCCAGCGCCGCGATGGCGGCATGCAGCTCGTGCAGCATCAGCTTCATCCACAGCTCGCTGGTCTGGTGCTGGACGATGAACAGCATCTCGTTGTGATCCGGCGAGCGCGGGTGCTGGGCGCCGAGCACCGCGTCGAGGTGCAGGTAGTCGCCGTAGCTCATGTCCTGCGAGAAGTCGAGTTGGGCGCTCTCTTCGCGGACGATATTTTCACTGCTCATGTCACGGCTGCCTTTCGATTGAAGCGCGGCTCGCGCCACTCGCCGCTGTCCAGCACCTGCTTCAGATGTTCGACCGCGTCCCACACATCGACGAAGCGAAGGTGCAGCGGTGTGAGGCCGAAGCGCAGCACGTCGGGGGCGCGGAAGTCGCCCA
>JANMSR010000316.1:0-4202 GCA_031389565.1 Burkholderiales bacterium | reverse complement strand
CTCGCCCAGCGAGATGCCCGCCTCGTCGACGGGCGTGAGCTGCCGCTCGGCCATCACGAAGGCCTCGGCGAACATGCCCTGCGCATGCGGAACCACGCTGGCGCTGCCGACGAAGACCATCTCGCGGCACAGGTTCATGCGGCCGGCGCGACAGTAGTCACAACGGCCGCAAGGGTGCGACGGATCGATCGCCACCTTGTCGCCGACCTTGACGCGCGCGACCTCGGTGCCGACGGCTTCGACCACGCCCGACGCTTCGTGGCCCGGCACGAGCGGTTCGCGGATGACGAAGGCCCCCGCGCGGCCGTGCTGGTAGTAGTGCAGGTCGGAGCCGCAGATACCGCCCGCGCCCAGGCGCAGGCGCACGTCGTGCAGGCCGAGCGGGCGCGGAACACGCCGTTCGAGCCGCAGGTCGAGCGCGCCATGCAGGGTGCAAGCCAGGACGGTCATGTGGACCTCCTACAGCGCCTTGCGCTGGTCCCCCGGGGGCCGGTACGGGCCCCTGGGTGGCCCTTGGGGAACGAGCGCCGCGGGAGCGGCCAGTCGGCACTCATCGTCATGCGGCCTGCCTTGCCGGGGCCGCGTCGACCCACGCCGCGGCAAAGCGGTCGTGCGAGTTGCCGAGGTGGCTGCGCATCGCGGCCCGCGCCGCGGCCACGTCGCCCGCCGCCACGGCGCGCACCACGGCGCGGTGTTCGGCGACGGCCTGGCGCCAACTGCGCGCGTTCTCGAAGTGCCGCCCGAGCTGCTTGAACAACGGGTTGTTGCGCTCGTCGAACAGCTCGGTCACCACCCGCACCAGGGCCGGGTTGTCGCTGGCCTCGGCCAGCGCGATATGAAAATCGCGGTCGCCGCGGATCGGCATCACGCCGCGCGCGATGTCGTCCTCCATCAGCTTGACCGACGCCCGCAACCGTTTCAGCGACAGCGGGGATTTCCGGCGCGCCGCCAGCGCCGCCAGTTCCGACTCGATCATCTGGCGCGCGCGGATGATGTCGAACGGCCCGAGCGACGCGTCGACCCCGCGCGGCTGCGCCGCGGGCTCCTGCGCGGTGATATAGATGCCCGAGCCCATCCGCACCTCGACCAGGCCCTCGACCTCGAGCGCGATCAGCGCCTCGCGCACCGATGGGCGAGACACACCGAGCTGCGTGGCCAGGTCGCGCTCGGGCGGCAAGCGCGAGCCGAGCGCGAACTCGCCCGACGCGATCAACGCGCGCAGTTGGTCGGCGATCTGGCGGTAGAGCCGGCGCGGCTCGATGGTCTGCAGGGGCATGGGCGGCATTTGGCCAATTGGTCTGACCAATTGGCCGGGAAGTGTCTGCCGATTCGAGGCCTGGGCGCGCGCTCGTTTTCCCCTAAGGCAGGGCGGCACCCGCCGACTCGGCGCGTGTCGGCAGGCCTTCGAGCAGCCCGCCGGTCACGCCGACGGCAGAGCCATCGCCGGCGCCGACGGGTGTCGACCACCCGGGCCATGATCAGCATCGCCTGGCCCGGCGTCACGGCCTCGGCATGGCGCTAGCCGCGTCCGACAAACGGCATCGCGCTGGCCATCACGGTGACATTCAGAATGTTGGAGTCCAGCGGCAGCCGGGCCATGGTCATGAAGGTCGCGACCACGCTGTCCATCGCCATGCGCGGCTCGGGCTTGATGCTGCCATCGGCCTGCGGCACGCCGGCGACCATTTTCTGGGTCATGTTGGAAGCCACGTTGCCGATGTCGATCTGGCCGACCGCAATGCCGTACTTGCGGCCGTCGAGCGACGCCGTCCTGGTGATGCCGGTGACGGCGTGCTTGGTGGCGGTGTAGGCGATCGAGTTCGGCCGCGGCGCGTGGGCCGAGATCGAGCCGTTGTTGATGATGCGGCCCCCCTGCGGCGTTTGCGCCTTCATCAACCGGAACGCCTGCTGGGTGCACAGGAAGGTGCCGGTGAGGTTGGCCGCCACCGAGGCCTGCCACTGGTCGAACGGCAAGTCTTCAAGCAGCGAACTCATCGACGACACGCCGGCGTTGTTGAACAGCAGATCGAGCCGGCCCCAGCGCAGCTTCACGGTGGCAAAGAGGTCCGCCACCGACGCCGGGTCGCCAACATCGGTGGGCACGGCGATCGCGCGGTCGCGGCCCTCGGCGCAAGCGGCGATCGACTCGTTGAGCGCGTCGCGGCGGCGGCCGACGAAGGCCACGCGCCAGCCGTCGGCCACCAGCGCCTGCGCGCAGGCGCGGCCGATGCCGCTGCCGGCGCCCGTGACGACGGCCGAGCGGGAGGAGGCAGGGACGGTGTCGGTGTCGGTCATGGTGGCGTATGCGGCAGCGGCGGGTGCGCTATCGTACGGTCATCATACGAATGGCGTGACTGCGCGAAAGGGCCCCCGTGGCGTCACCTCCTGACCTGTTGACCGTGGCGCGACTGGCGCCCTTCCTGCTCGAGCCGCTGCAATCGGCGTTCACGGTGCACGACCGCCTGATTGCACAAGACCCGGTAGCCTTCGAGCGCATCGCGCCGCGCATCCGTGCGATCTGCGGCAGCGGCGAATCGAAGGTCAGCGCGGAGTTGATGGACCGGCTGCCTGCGCTCGAGATCGTCTCGATCATGGGCGTAGGCTACGACGGCGTCGATGTGGCCGCGGCCAAGGCGCGCGGCGTGATGGTGGCGCACACGCCCGACGTGCTCAACGACGACGTCGCCGACCTGGCGCTGGCGTTGATGCTCAACATCGCCCGCCGCATCCCGCAGGCCGACCAGCATGTGCGGCTGGGCAGATGGCCCGCCGGGCCGATGCCGCTGGCCCGCAAGATGTCGGGCGCGCGGCTGGGCGTGGTCGGCATGGGCCGCATCGGCCAGGCGATCGCGCTGCGCGCTTTGGCGTTCGGCATGAGCGTGGGCTATACCGCACGCAGCGCCAAGGCCGGCCTGCCCTATACCTTCCATGCCACGCCGCGCGAGCTGGCCGCGGCGTCGGACTTCCTGGTCGTCATCACCCCCGGCGGCGCAGCCACGAGCAAGCTGATCGACGCCGAGGTGCTGCGCGCGCTCGGCCCCGACGGCTACCTCGTCAACGTGGCGCGCGGCTCGGTGGTCGATGAAGCGGCGCTGATCGAAGCCCTTCAAGCAGGCACGATCGCCGGCGCCGCGCTGGACGTGTTCGAGAACGAGCCGCAGGTACCCGAGGCGCTGCGCGCGCTCGACAACGTGGTGCTGGTGCCGCACATCGGCAGCGCCACCACGCAAACGCGCCACGCGATGGCCGCGCGCGCGTTGGCCAACCTGCAAGCCCACTTCGCCGGCGAGCCGCTGCCCAGCGCCGTGCCCGAGTGCCGTTGAGCGCCAGCACCATCGTCCTGATGGGCGTGGCCGGTTGTGGCAAGACGGTGGTCGGCACTCGGCTCGCGCGCGAACTCGCAGCCACCTTTCTGGATGGCGACGACTTCCATCCGCCAGCGAACGTGCAGCGCATGGCCGCCGGAATCGCCCTCACCGATGCCGACCGCGCCGGTTGGCTCGACGCGCTCGCCGAGCGCCTGGCCCTGGGGCGCACACGCGGCGAGCGTGTGGTGCTGGCCTGCTCGGCGCTCAAACGCGGCTACCGCGACGCCTTGCGGCGCGGGGCACCCGATCTCACACTCGTGCACCTGGCCGGATCGCCGGCGCTGCTGGCCGAGCGCCTGGCTTCGCGGCAGGGGCACTACATGCCCGCCTCGCTGCTGCCGAGCCAACTGGCCACGCTCGAGCCGCCGCAGCCCGACGAGAATGCGCTCACGCTGGACATCGCCGCGGCACCGGAGCGGCTCGTGCGCGCGATCACGAACACCCTGGAGCCCGCCATGGACACCGCCCCCGCCTTCACCCAGGTCATCCTCGAAACAGGCCCCGACGGCCGCGCCCGCTGGCGCGAACAAACCATCGCGCTGAGCGAAGGCAAACCGATGGCCCGACTGTCGCCGTTGATGCCAAGCGGCGGTTGCCAACTGCGCGAAAGCCCGGTCGGGTTTCGCAGCCCGTTCCACTGCACCGAAACGCCGCAGTGGGTCTTCATCCTGAAGGGCACGATGGAAATCGGCCTGCAGGACGGCACGAGCCGCGTGTTCCGGCCGGGGGCGCATTTCTATTCGACCGACCAGTTGCCCGCCGGCGCGGCGTTCGATGCCCAGGTGCACGGACACTGGAGCCGGCAGGTCGGGGATGAGCCGCTCGCGACCCTGT
>JANMSR010000315.1:0-8277 GCA_031389565.1 Burkholderiales bacterium | reverse complement strand
GCCGGCTACGTGGCCGGCTTCCCGGTGCCCGAAGTCGTGCAGGGCATCAACGCCTTCACGCTCGGCATGCAGGCCGCCAACCCGAAGGCCACGGTGCGCGTGCTCTGGCTCAACACCTGGTTCGACCCGACCAGGGAGCGCGAGGCGGCGCTGTCGCTCGTCAACGCCGGCGCCGATGTGCTGACCAACCACAGCGGCTCGCCGGCGGTGCCGCAGGCGGCCGAGGAGAAGGGCGTCAAGCTGATCGGCTACCAGAGCGACATGCGCGCGCACGCACCGAACGCCCAGCTCGCCGCGGTGACGGCCGACTGGAGCGGCTACTACACCCGCGTGGCGCAGAGCGTGCTCGCCGGCACCTGGCAGGCGCGGCCGGTGTGGGGCGGCATGAAGGACGGCATGGTCAAGCTGGCCGCGGTCGCGCCCACGCTGCCGCCCGCTGTGCGCAAGGAGCTGGCTGCACGCGAGAGGCAACTGGTGGCAGGCCAGGCGGGCCCGTTCATCGGCCGGCTGGTCGACCAGGCCGGCGTCGTGCGCCAACAGCGCGGCGCGCTCGCTGACGAGGCGATTGCGCGGATGGACTGGTTCGTGCAGGGTGTGTCAGGTACGCTGCCCAAGCCTTGAGGGACACGACGCCGTGAACCACCGCACCCTTGCCGCGCTTGCGTTTGCCCTCGCATGCGTCGCCGTGCCTGTGCCCGCCGCCGCGCAGAGCAAGACCCTGCGTTTGGCCAGCGCGTTCGACCCGCAGAGCATGGACCCGCACGCGCTGGCCCTGCTGTACCAGTCGCGGGTGGTGACGCAAATCTATGAAGGCCTGGTCAACCGCGGCAAGGACTTCAAGCTGGCGCCGTCGCTGGCCACCTCGTGGGAAATGGTCAATGCCACTACCTGGCGCTTCAAGCTGCGCCAGGGCGTCAAGTTCCACGACGGCGCGCCGTTCACCGCCGACGACGCGGTGTTCTCGATCGAGCGCGCCCTGGACAAGGCCTCGCAACGCAAGAACCAGATGCTGGGCATCAGTGGCGCGAAGAAGGTCGACGCCTCGACGATCGAGGTGACCACCGCCGCGCCCGACGCGGTGTTGCCTGAAAAGCTGTAGCTGGTGGCGATGATGAGCAAGCCCTGGTGCGAGAAGAACAATGTCGTTCGCCCGCAGGACTACAACGCCAAGCAGGAAACCTTCGCGGTGCGCAACGCCAACGGCACCGGCCCGTTCGTGCTGCAACGCTATGAGGCCGACGTGCGCACCATGCTCAAGGCCAGCCCGGCGTGGTGGGGCCAGGGCACGGCGGCCGGTGGCGGCAATCTCGACGAGGTGAGCTACCAGGTGATCCAGGCCGATGCGACGCGGCTGGCGGCCCTGGCTTCGGGCCAGGTCGACTTCGTCATCGACCCGCCGTTCCAGGACGTGACGCGGCTGAAGGCCGACAAGACGCTCAAGGTCAGCCAGGGCGACACCATCAGCACGCAATACTTGGCTCTGAACCAGCACAGCGCCGAGCTGCCGGGCAGCGATGTCAAGGGCCGCAATCCGTTCAAGGACGTGCGCGTGCGCCGGGCGCTGCAACTGGCGATCGACACCGACCTGATCGTGCGCCAGGTGCTGCGCGGCGAAGGCAAGGTCACGGGCTCGTTCGTCTCGCCGCTGGTGGACGGCTATGTGGCCGAGTTCGAAACGCGGCCCAAGGCCGATGCCGGTGCAGCGCGCGCCTTGCTCAGGCAGGCCGGTTACGAGAACGGGTTTTCGCTGCAGATGGACTGTGTCAACGTCGCCTGGCGTGCGTCGGTGTGCCAGGCTGCGGTGGCCATGCTCGAGCGGGTGGGCATCCGCGCCAGTCTGGTCACGTCACCGAGTTCGGTGTTTTTCCCCAAGCTGAGCCAGGGCACGGGCAGCCTGGTCGAGTTTGGTTGGAGCCCGGGCCCCGACCCCTGGGGCATGCTGCAGGCCACCGTGCGCAGCAACGACGGGCTGGCCGCGGGCGCCTTCAATGCCGGCCGCTACAGCAACCCCAGACTCGACCTACTGATCGACGGTCTGCGCGTCGAGCCCAACCTGGACAAGCGCCAGCAGATGGCCAGCGACGCCTTGCGCCTGATGAACGCCGACCTGCCGATGATTCCACTCTACCGGCTCCAGCAAAACTGGGTCATGCGGCCGTACGTCGATGCGGTGCGCTGGCCCAATGACGTGCTCGAGCTGCGCTGGGTGACGCTCAAGTAGTTCAGCCTGGCGGTGGCGCCTCATGCGCCGGCCAGTCCGGGTTGAGCTTGGCAGTCATCACATGGTCGCGCCAGGCGCCGTCGATGAACAGGTACTCGCGCGCCAAGCCTTCGCGCTCGAAGCCCAACCGCGCCAGCAGCGCCAGGCTTCGGGTGTTCTCAGGCCGCACGTTGGCCTGCACGCGGTGCAAGCCCACGCGCGGGCCGAAGGCGTCGGCCACGGCGGCGGCGAGCGCCTCGCGCATCAGGCCGCGGCCTTCGTGGGCCCTGTCGATCGCGTAGCCGAGCATGGCGTTGCAGAACGCGCGCCGCGCGATCTGCGCGAAGTGGATCTGGCCGAGTGCGACGCCGGGTTCGCCCGGCGCAAACAGCCACCAGCCGATGCCGGTGCCGGCGGTGGCCGCCGCCGCGGCTTCGGCCAGCCTGGCGCGATGGCCGTCGACACTGAACATCGACTCGGGCAGCGGCGGGTTCCAGCGCGTGTGGGCCTCGCGGTTGCGGCGGTAGAACCCGGCGGCGGCTTCGGCGAAGGCCGGGTCGCTGGCGCGCAGCACCAGGTGCGGGGTGGTGAGCGAGTCGAGCGGCGTCACGCTGCCATTGTGGCGCCGGCCAGGGCCGCGGCCAGCGCCGGCGCCGACGGCCCGAACGCGTAGGCGTCCATGCCCAGCGCGCCGTAGGTCACGCTCTCGTGCAGTCGCAGCGGTGCGTGCTCGCGGCCACCGGCACCGGCCGCGATGTACCAGGGCAGCAGGTGCTCGTCGCTGGGGTGCATGTCCAATGCATGCGGCGCGCGCTGGCGGTAGTCGAACAAGGTGTCCCAGTCGCGTGCCTGGGCGCGGTCGTGTATCCAGTGGCGGAAGGCGGCGCTTTCGGAGACTTCGGGCTGATCGACCTTTGCATTGAGCCCGCCCGCGAACACGCGGCCCAGGTTGTGCGTGATGCTGCCGCTGCCCATCACCAGCACGCCCTCGCTGGCCAGCGGCGCGAGCGCCAGTCCGAGCGCGAACAGCCGGGCCGGGCTTTGTGTCGGCACCCAGGCCAGCGGCAGCACGGGGATGTCGGCGTCGGGCCAGGCGTAGCGCAGCGGCGTCCAGATGCCGTGGTCGAGGCCTGCCTGCGGCAAGGTCTGCACCGCGATGCCGGCTTCGGCCAGCAGCGCGGCCACCCGCGCCGCCAGGTCCGGCGCCCCCGGCGCGTCGTAGCGCAGCGTGTAGAGCCGGGGGTCGAAGCCGCCGAAGTCGTACACCGCGGCGTGGCGCTTGGCGGCCAGCAGCGCCGGCTGGCGCGCCAGGCTGTGCGCCGACAGCGCGAGGATCGCGCGCGGCCGGCCGAAGCCGGCGTCGATGACCGGGCCCAGGCGCTGCATGAAGGCGCCCGCTTCGCGCGGTTCGAGCGCGGTCATCGGCGAACCGTGTGACAGGAAGACGGGGGGCAGGGGGGTGTTCATGATGCGATTGGAGCGCAAAGCGGCGGCGGCGGTATTGCAGGCCATTGCACGCTGCGTTCATGCATGCGTTCATGCCGCGTCGGCAGGGTCCGCGGCGATCGGGTACCGTCACGCCATCGACACCCTCCACCACGACATGCCCCGCCCGCAACGCCCCAGCCTCTGGTCCCTGGCCTGGCGCCAGACGCAGCGCGACTTTCGCGCCGGCGAGTTGCGCCTGCTGCTGGTGGCGGTGACGCTGGCCGTGTCTGCGCTCACCGCTGTCGGCTTCTTCGCCGATCGGCTCGACCGCGGCCTGGCCCGCGATGCGCGGCAGATGCTCGGCGGCGACGCCATCGTCGCCAGCGACCAGCCGCCGCCGCAGGCCTTCGTCGACGAAGCCCGCGCGCGCGCGCTGTCGGTGGCCACCACCACCAGCTTCCCGAGCATGGGCCGCGCGGCCGAGGCGCAGGGTGGTGCGTCGCGGCTGGTGGCCGTGAAGGCCGTCAGCGAGGCCTACCCGCTGCGCGGCCGCCTGCAGTTGAAAGACGGCCCCGGCGCTCGCACGCTCGACGCCGCCGGTGCGCCCGAGCGGGGCGCGGTGTGGGTCGATGCGGCCCTGCTCGATGGATTGCAATTGAAGGTGGGCGACGCGCTGCTGCTCGGCGACGCCGCGCTGAAGATCGCGCGGCTGATCGTCGTCGAGCCCGACCGTGGCGCCGGATTCATGAGCTTCGCGCCGCGGGTGATGCTCAATCACGCCGACCTGGCGACCACCGGTCTGGTGCAGCCCGCCAGCCGCGTGACCTACCGGCTTGCCGTGGCCTCGCCGATCGACCGCGACGCCGACGTGGCCGGCTTCGTGCGCTGGGCCGAAGCCGAGGTCGCGCAGCGCACCTTGCGCGGCGTGCGCGTCGAGTCGATGGAATCGGGCCGCCCCGAGATGAAGCAGACGCTGGCCCGCGCCGAGAAGTTCTTGAACCTCGTCGCGCTGCTGGCCGCGCTGCTGGCCGCGGTGGCGGTGGCGATCGCCTCGCGCGACTTCGCCAACGGCCACCTCGACGACTGCGCGATGCTGCGCGTGCTCGGCCAGCCGCAGCGCTCCATCGCGCTGTCGTACACGCTCGAGTTCGGCCTCGTCGGCGCGCTGGCCAGTGCGGTGGGCGTGGCGCTCGGCCTGGGCGTCCACTACGTGTTCGTCTGGCTGCTGGCCGGCTTGCTCAATGTCGAGCTGCCGCCGCCGGGCGCCTGGCCGGCGCTGTTCGGCGCGGGTGTCGGGCTGACCCTGCTGGTGGGATTTGGCCTGCCTCCCGTGCTGCAGCTCGCACGCGTGCCGCCGCTGCGTGTGATCCGCCGCGATGTCGGGGGCTTGAAGGCCTCGTCGCTGGTCGTGCTCGGTGCCGGCACGCTGGGCTTTGCGGCGCTGTTGCTGGCGGTGTCGGCCGACTCGAAGCTGGGCTTGATCGCAGTCGGCGGCTTTGCCGCCGCGGCAGCGCTGTTCGCGTTGTTGTCGTGGATCGCGGTGATCGTCTTGAAGCGCGCGGTACCGGAGACCCGCGCGCCACGCTGGCTGGTGCTGGCCACGCGGCAGATCGCCGCCCGGCCGGCGTTCGCGGTGCTGCAGGTGTCGGCGCTGGCGGTCGGGCTGTTGGCCCTGGTGCTGCTGGTGCTGCTGCGCACCGACCTTGTCGCCAGTTGGCGCGCGGCCACGCCGCCCGATGCGCCGAACCGCTTCGTCATCAACCTCCAGCCCGAGCAGGGCGCGGCGTTCAGGCAGATGCTGGCGGCGGCCGGCGTGGCGCAGTACGACTGGTTTCCGATGATCCGCGGCCGGCTGGTCACGATCAACGAGCGGCCGATCGCGCCCGACGGCTTCAGCGACGATCGCGCCAAGCGCCTGGTCGAGCGCGAGTTCAACTTGAGCCATGACGCCCGACTGCCCGGCCACAACCGCGTCGTCGGCGGGCAGTGGCGTGCCGACGAGGCCGACGCGCTCAGCGTCGAAGAGGGGCTGGCGAAGACGCTGGGCGTCAAGCTCGGCGATCGGCTGGGCTTCGACATCGCGGGCCTCCCGCGCAGCGGGCGCATCACCAGCCTGCGCAAGGTCGACTGGGGTTCGATGCGCGTGAACTTCTTCGTCATGTTCCCCACGGCCGAGATGCCGGGCTTGCCCGCCACCACCATCGCCGCCTTCCGCGCCCCGGAGCAAGCGGGTTTCGACAACGCGCTGGCGCGCGACTACCCGAACATCACCACCGTCGACGTGTCGGCGCAGATCGGGCAGGTGCAGCGCGTGCTCGACCAGGTGATCCGCGCGGTCGAGTTCCTGTTCGCCTTCACGCTGGCGGCCGGCCTGGTGGTGCTGTTTGCCGCGGTCAGCGCCACCCGCGAGGCGCGTTCGCGCGAATTCGCGGTGATGCGCGCTCTGGGTGCCGGCCGCACGCTGCTGGCCCAGGTGCAGCGCGCCGAGCTGCTCGGCGTCGGCGCGCTGGCCGGCGTGCTGGCCTCGATCGCGGCCATGGTCGTGGGCTGGGCGCTGGCGCGCTACGCCTTCGAGTTCCAGTGGACCGCGTCGTGGTGGGTGCCGCTGGCCGGTGGCGCCGCCGGCGCGGTGCTGGCGCTGGCGGCGGGCTGGTGGGGCCTGCGCGAAGTGCTGCGCCGGCCGGTGGTCGAAACTTTGCGCAAGGCGGCGATGGAGTAGGCCGGGGCCACGGTTGGTCGCCTCTGCAGGCAGGCCATCGCGCGCTGGCCCCTGTGCGGCGCAAGGGGCGGTCGGTCTGCAACTGCAACCGCCCGCTGGCCTTCAGGATCTCCAGCGCCGCCAGCGCCGGGGCATTCCCGGCGCCGATGTGGCACACAGAAGAACCTACCGCATAGCCCGCCGCCGAACGCAGTCCAAATACGCGTGCCCGTCCGGCGGCAACCCGGAACGCTGCGACGACCAGATCATCTCGCCCAGGCACTCCATCACCCGATGCTGCGCGTCATGCGCCGACCCCAGCCGCGCGGCCAACAAATCGAACGCCTGCTTGATGCCGCGCGGCTGATCTATCGCCACCTGCTCGGTGATCGTCAAGTGCATCGACAAATGCAGGAACGGATTGCTGCGCCCCTCTTCGACGGTGTAGCTCGCCGCCAGCGCCGCGTCGACATCCGCCAGTTCGGCGTGGTACTCCGGGTGCTCGGCAATCCACTCTGCCGCCAGCAACTCCATCGGCGTCAAAGGCAGGGCCTGCCGCTGCTTGCCGTGCGTTTCGCAGAAGAAGCGGCGCACATCGTGCTGGGAAGGGGTGAACATGGTCCGACAATTGTGCAGTCTGTGCGGTCTGTCCACAGGGCCCTGAATGTTCATCACCGACCCCTGGTTCTACGCCGTGGCCGTGCCCGCGGTGCTGCTGATGGGGCTGTCCAAGAGCGGCTTCCTGATGGGATTCGGCGCGCTGGCCACGCCCCTGATGGCGCTGGCGTTGCCGGTGCCGCAGGCCGCGGCGATCATGCTGCCGCTGCTGCTGGTGATGGACGTGACCGGCATCCAGCAGCTCTGGCGCGAGCGTGACCGCGAGTTGCTGCGCCTGCTGCTGCCGGCCGGGCTGATCGGCACGCTCGTCGGTACCTTGCTGTTCGGCTTGTTGTCGGCCAAGACGGTGGCCGCCGTGGTCGGTGGCCTGACGCTGGCGTTCCTGGCCCAACGCCTGCTGTTCCCGCCCCGGCGCGATGCGCCGCCGCCGCCCAAGGCCATCGGCTTTGTGCTCGGCATCGCCGGCGGTTTCACCAGCTTCGTGGCCCATGCCGGCAGCCCGCCACTGAGTGCCTATGTCCTGCCCTTGCGGCTGGACCCGATCCGCCTGACCGCGACGATGGCGGTGCTGTTTGGCGCGCTCAACCTGTCGAAGTGGATTCCGTATGCCTGGCTCGGTCTGTTCGAGGCCCGCAACCTGGCCACGTCGCTGGCCCTGGTGCCGCTCGCGCCGCTGGGGGTTTGGCTGGGCGTGTGGGCCACCCGGCGCATCGCCGCAGGCTGGTTCTACCGCATCGCGTACACCGGCATGTTCCTTACCGGCGCGAAACTGCTGTGGGACGGGCTGCGCTGAGCGGCGCTAGTCTGCCGGCTCACCCGCCACACGCTCGGCCCCGCCGCTGGCGGGGCGGCGGCTGTCCTTGCGCGCGCGCTCATCGGCCATGAACCGCTCCATCTGCTGGCGGCCGATCTTGGACAGCGCGATGAGTTTGGATTCGTCGCGGAAGTGCGGTGCGGTCTCTTTCAACTGCTCGAGGTTGTGGCGGCGAAAGCGCAGCGCCAGGTTGCGCGCCTGGTGGCGCTCGAAGCCCAGCGCTTCGAGCGCACTGCGGCCGCTCATCAGGGCCGAGTCGAAGGTCTCGCGCTCGATGTGGGCCACGTCGCGGTCGTTCAACTGGTACCAGTGCTGGACGTTGCGCGCGCGGGCCACGAGGGTGAGCTGGGGGAAGTGTTCGCGCGCCAGGTCGACCAGGGCCAGGCTTTGCGCCATGTCGTCGATCGCCACCACCAGCACGCGGGCCTCGGCGGCGCCGGCCACGCGCAGCAGGTCCAGCCGCGTGGCGTCGCCGTAGAAGGCGCGCCAGCCGAAGCGGCGCACGCCTTCGATCTGCTC
>JANMSR010000299.1:0-25679 GCA_031389565.1 Burkholderiales bacterium | reverse complement strand
CCCGGCGCTGGCCTGCAGGATCACCGGTGCCCCCAGCTCCTGCGCGGCCGACATCACGGCCTGCACCTGCTCCAGGTTGTTGACGTTGAAGGCCGGGATGCCATAGCCGTTTTCGGCGGCATGGTCGAGCAACTGGCGCATCGAGACGAGTGGCATGGTGCGATCCTCCGAACGGGCAATGGCGGTGAAGCCAGGATGAAGCGACTCACCCGATTCTAGGACCGCGGTAGGGCCGTCGAGCGGCGGCACGCCCAAGCGCGGCCAGCGGCCAGCGGCCAGTCGCGCGCGAGCCGCGCCTGTTTCGGCGCCGCGTCGGCCTCGAGCAGCAGGTTGCGCTCGGGCATGTTGCAGGACCAGTCGGCCCGTCGCGCCCAGGGGCGAAGGGGCGAGGGCCATTTGCGGTCGATCAGTTGCCACGTCGGGTGACCCAGCCGCGCGAGTACAAGGCCCTTTTCAAAGCCGTGACCTTCGGCGCGCGTTGACGCTCGCGCTCGATAAGATGGGGCATCGCTCGCCTGCACACGCAAGCTCATGAGCGCTCACGAAGGCTCCGATGGATCTCGAACTCAAAGGCAAGCGCGCGCTGGTCACCGGCGGCAGCCGCGGCATCGGCAAGGCCATCGCCCGCGTGCTGGCGCAGGAAGGCGCCGATGTGGCGCTGCTGGCGCGTAACGTGCAGGTGCTCGACGCCGCGGCGGCCGAGCTGGCGGCCGAGACGGGGCGCAAGGTGGTCGGTGTCAGCGCCGACACCACGCGCGACGCACAGGTGCGCATTGCCGTGGCCGAGGCGGCGCGGCAACTGGGCGGCCCGATCGAGATCCTGGTGAACGCCGCGGCCGAGCCGGCGGGGTTTGCCGGGCCGCCCCAGCTCGGCGAGATCACGGGCAAGTTCTTCCACGCCGAGATGGACACCAAGGTGATGGGCTACATCCGCTGCGCGCAGGCGGTGGCGCCTGGCATGCAGGCGCTGGGCTGGGGCCGCATCGTCAACATCAGCGGGCTGGCGGCGCGCCAGACGGGCAATGCGGTCGGCAGCATGCGCAACATCGCGGTGGCGGCGCTCACCAAGAACCAGGCCGACGAGCTCGGCCCGCATGGCATCAACGTCACGGTGGTGCACCCGGGTCTCACGCGCACCGAGCGCACCGCGCCGCTGGTGGCGGCGCGCGCAGCGGCACAGGGCGTGTCGCTGCAAGACGTGGAAGCGCAGATGGCGGCCGGCAACGCCATCCAGCGCATCGTCGACGCGAGCGAGGTTGCCGACGTCGTCGCGTTCCTGTGTTCGCCCAAATCGCGCGCCATCAACGGCGATGCAATTGCAGTCGGGGGCGGCGCGCCGCGCACCATCCACTACTAGGCTTTGCGCCATGGCCAAGACCGTTCCGCCGCTCACCGCCGCGCAGATCGCGCGCGCGATCGAGGTCGCGTGGGACGACCGGCCGCCCTTCAATGCCGTGCTGCGCCTGTGCGGGCTCTCGCATGGCCAAGTGGTGCAGTTGCTCAAGCGCGAGCTCACGCCCAATGCGTTCAAGGTGTGGGCGGCTCGCACCCGCACCGCGCCGGGCTGGCCCGCGGCCGCTGCGCGGCGGGCGCCGTCGAAGGCGCAGCGCTGAGCAGTCACTGGGCACAGGGGCGGGCCTAACGCACCAGCATCACCCGCATGCCCAGCGGCTTGCCACCGGCGCGGTCGAGCACCTGCACCGTGGCCTGGCGCGGCTTGAAGCCCAGGGGCAACGGCAGGCTGCCGCGCACGACCTGATGGCTGCCGATCGAGACCTCCACCGGCTTCAAGGTGAGGCTGGTTTCGGTGCCGCGCGCAGAGGCGCCGGCCACACTGAGCTGCATCACGCCGGCCAGCGGCGTGGCGGCGCCGCGCACGCGCGTGAGCACCACGTCGTAGGCCAGCGCGCCGCCCTGGGCGCTGAAGCGCCCACCGCGCACTTCGACCGCGCCGCCACGCGGGTCGGGCGGCAGCGCGGCGATCACGGTGGCCATGTCGTCGCGCAGGCGCTGCGCCGCCGCGCGCGGCGCGGCGAGCTCATCGTCCTGGCGCTTCTTGTCGGCGAGCGCGGTTTCAAGCCGCAGGGTGGTGTCGGCCAACTCGCGTTGCAGCCGCAGCCGCTCGGCGTCGGCCTGCTCGAACGCGCTGCGCAACTGGGCCCCCTCAGTGGCCGACAGGCGCGGCGGCAGGTAGCGCGCCTGCACGAAAACGACGCCGCCAACGCCCAGGGCCATGCCGCCGAGCAGCAACACCAGCCAGCGCGGCAGGCGCCAGCGCGAGCGCCGACGGCCATAGGGCTCGAAGGCGACAGGTTTGAATTGTCCGAACATGCGAGGCGGCGGTGCTTTTCAGAATTGAGGGCGAAGGGTACAGCCGCCGGGCCAACGATTGGACACATGCCGGACATGGGGCTGCGCGAGCAGCGGTTCGCGCCTATGCTCGGCCGCCCTGCCACCACCGCCCGCACGAGGAGCCGACGCCATGACCAAGTTCGCCAACATCCTGGGCACCGTGGGCAACACGCCGGTCGTCAAGATCGGCAAACTCGCGCCGCCCGGGGTCGATCTGTACGTGAAGATCGAGGCCTTCAACCCACTGGGCTCGGTCAAAGACCGGCTGGCGCTGGGCGTGATCGAGGACGCCGAGCGCAGCGGCATGCTAGAGCCAGGCCAGACGGTGATCGAGGCCACCAGCGGCAATACCGGCATCGGGTTGGCGATGGTCTGCGCGCAGAAAGGCTACCCGCTGGTGCTGACGATGGCCGAGAGCTTCAGCGTCGAGCGCAGGAGGCTGATGCGCTTTCTGGGCGCGCGGGTGGTGCTGACACCGGCCGCGGAGCGGGGCACCGGCATGGTCAAAAAGGCCGCCGAACTGGCCGAAGCGCATGGCTGGTTTCTGACCCGGCAGTTCGAGAACGAAGCCAATGCCGACATGCACTCTCGCACCACGGCGCGCGAGATCGTGGCCGACTTTGCCGGCGAGCGGCTCGACTACTGGGTCACCGGCTTCGGCACCGGCGGCACCCTCAAGGGCGTGTCGCGCGTGCTGGCCAAGGAGCGCCCCGACACCAAGATCGTCGTCTGCGAGCCCGCCGACGCGCCGATGCTGAGCGACGGTACGCCCCAGGAGCGCAACGCCGACGGTTCGGCGGTGAAGAGCAACGCGTCGTGGAAGCCGCACCCGCTGCAGGGCTGGAGCCCCGACTTCGTGCCCAAGCTGACGGCCGACGCCGTGGCTTCGGGCGTGATCGACCGCATCCTGAAAGTCACCAACGCCGAGGCGATGAAGTGCAGCCGCGAGCTGGCGCAGAAGGAAGGCATCTTCGTCGGCATCACCGCCGGCGGCACCTTCGCCGCCGCGCTGCAGGTGTGCCAGGATGCGCCCAAAGGCTCGGTGCTGCTGTGCATGCTGCCCGACACCGGCGAGCGCTACCTCAGCACGCCGCTGTTCGCCGACATCGCGGTCGACATGACCGAGGACGAGTTGCAGGTCATGCGCTCGACACCGAACTTCCATCTGGCACCGAAAACCTGAGGCTCAGTTTCACCATGCTCGTCAAGCAGATCTGGACCGGCAACGCGTACCGCAATTTCAACTACCTGATCGCCTGCGGCGAAACCGGCGAGGCGCTGGCCATCGACCCGCTCGACCATGCCAAGTGCCTGCAGGCGGCCAAGGACGCAGGCTGGACAATCACGCAGATCGTGAACACGCACGAGCACCACGACCACACCGGCGGCAACGAGGCCATGGTGCGCGAAACCGGCGCCAGGATCCTGGCGCACAAGAACGCCGGCAGCAAGATCGCCGGCGTGGCGCGTGGCCTGGGTGCGGGCGATGTGATCAAGGTCGGCAAGACGGTCGAGCTGGAGGCGATGGACACGCCGGGCCACACGATGTGCCATGTGTGCCTGAAGTCGCACACCGAGCAGCCGGCGCTGTTCAGTGGCGACACGCTGTTCAATGCCGGCGCCGGCAACTGCCACAACGGCGGCCACCCGGCCGAGCTGTACAAGACATTCTCCGAGCAGCTCGCCAGGCTGCCGCCGTCGACGCGGGTGTACCCGGGCCACGACTACATCGAGAACAACCTGCGCTTCACCTTGAACCGCGAGCCCGACAACCAGCGTGCGCAAACAATGCTGGGCGAGTTGGCGGGGCAAGACCCGAGCCAGGCCTATGTCTCGACGCTCGACGTCGAGATGCAGGTCAACACCTTCTTGCGCCTGAGCAGCCCGACGGTGATCGCCAAGCTGCGCGAGGCCTTCCCCGACCTGCCCGACCAGCCCGACCCGCGCACCGTGTTCATCAAGCTGCGCGAACTGCGCAATGGGTGGTGAGCCGGGCGGCCTGGCGCCTGTCGCCTGGCAAGCACTCGCCGATCGGCGAGTGCACCTGGGCGCGCGACGGGCGCGGGGCGCATCGTTGCGGTTAGGGATTGCAGCCCAGGCGCGCGCGCCGACACTGGCCCCGGTCGAATCCAGGGAGCCAACAAGATGCGTGTCAGACGAACGAGCCAGGGCCTGGTGGTGGGCGCCGTGGCGGGCGCGCATGTGGTGCTGCTGGGCATGGACCTCGAACGCGCGCTGTGTCAGGGCCTGATGGGCTTTGCCATCCACCGCAGCGACCACACCGAGAACGAAGCCTATTGGCTCGAAGGCCTGAAGACCTTCGCAGCCACCGACCCGCAGTTGGCGCCGGGCAGGCACTACCCGACCAACGAGCACCCGATCCAGGGCTTCACCTGGTCGGACTTCAGCGCCAAGCCCGGGCACCGCTACACCTACCGCGTGCAGGCGCTGAAGGGCCCCCCCGAGGCCTTGAAGAAGTTCCGCCAGGTGGAGGTGACGGTGGTCACCGAGTCGCCCGACGTGGGCAGCCACCACGTGCATTTCAACCGCGGCGCGGCGGCTTCGCAGGAATACGCGCGCCGCTTCAAGCAGCAGCCGCCGCTGGCGCGCGCGCCGGCCGACGACCCGCGCTGGGCCTGGCTGTCGCGCGGCGCGGCCGAGGCCATCCTCGGTTTCATCGCGCGCGCCAGCGGGCCGGGCACGGCCTTGCGCGTGTCGGCCTACGAGTTCCGCTGGCCGGCGGTGGCGCAGGCCTTGAAGGCCGCGATAGACCGCGGCGTGGATGTGCAGGCGCTGCACGACGCCAGCCCGCACCGGCCCGACGCCAAGACCGGCCGCGTCTTTCCGCGCGACGACAACCTCGACACCGCCGCCGCGGCCGGCCTGGGCAACGCGCTGCAGCCGCGCATCACGCGCAGCGACGTCAAATCGCCGCCGATCTCGCACCACAAGTTCATCGTGCTGTTGCAGGCCGGCAAGCCGCGTGCGGTGCTCACCGGCTCGACCAACTTCTCTACCGGCGGCGTGTACGGCCAATCGAACGTGGTCCATGTGGTGGAGAGCGCACGCGTGGCGCGGGCCTACCTGCGTTGCTGGGAGCAGATCGCGGCCAACCCGACGCCGCAGGCCTTGCGCCTCGCGCTGGCCGCGCTCAACCTGCCCGCGCAAGGGCTGCCGCCCGCGGGCACGGGGGCGATCTTCAGCCCGCAGCAGGACCAGGCCACGCTGCGCTGGTATGTCGAGCGGGCCGCGGCCGCCGAAGGCGCGCTGATGATGACCTTTGCCTTCGGCATGAACGCGCTGTTCCGCCAGGCCTACCGCAATGGCAAGGCCGCCCTGCGCTACGCCCTGCTCGACAAGCTGCTCGCCGCCGGCGTGCGCGCCGACCAGCGCGCCGCCGCCGAGGCCGAGATGCTGGCCCTGCGCAAGCAGGTGGAGAACCGCTTCGCGGTGGGCAATCGGCTGGCCACCAACCTGTTCGACCGCTGGCTGCGCGAAACGCTCACCGGGCTGAACACGCATGTGCAGTACATCCACACCAAGTTCATGCTCATCGACCCGCTGGGCAGCGACCCGATCGTGATCAGCGGCTCGGCCAACTTCAGCGCCGACTCGACCACCGACAACGACGAGAACATGCTCGTCGTGCGCGGCGACACGCGCGTGGCGGACGTGTACGTGGGCGAGTACATGCGGCTGTGGAACCACTACGCGTTCCGAGAATGGGTCGCCAGCCCGCGCGCCCGGGGTGGCGAGGGCTTGCAGCACCTGGACGTGACCGACCAGTGGTGGCGCGGTTACTTCGGCGCCAGTGCGCGCAGCCGCCAGCGGCAATACTTCGCCGGCAGCGCGGCCTGAACGGGGTGCGCGCCGCGGCTCAGTCGCCGTGCAGTTCAAGTCAAACGCCGGGCGAGCCGGTCCCCTGTGCGCTGGCGCACAGACTGGGATCACAGGCAGGGCCTACGGTGCGACCTGCGTTGACTGTGCTTTCGCGGGTCGCCGGTCGGCAGCGCACAGCGCTGGCGAATTCACGGCAGGTTGGGGCTAGCCCAGGATGGGCCGTGTTGCGACGGCGAGCCCTGTTGAAGGGGCTCGGCGTGTCAGATCGGTGATGCGCTGTGGCAAGAATGCACATCAGCGCTCGAAAGCTGAGCGGTTGCGGTCGAGTCCGAGTCTGGTTTGCGCGGGATCAAGTGCCGGTTTGTATCGAGTCGTAGATTGACGCCGGTAAGTGCAGGCGCAATGTTATCGGTGAGTGTTTGCTGTGCCGTGTCTTCGTCGATAGCCGCGTCTGGTGCCCGAGTTTTTTGCGCCCCTCCGAGGAGAGCATTCGTGAACAAGAACACCTACCGCCCCTGGCTCGGCCTGGTCGCCGCTGGCTTGCTGGCCATCGCGTTGTCCGGCTGTGGTGGCAGCGACTCGGGCCCGGCCGGCCCCACCGGCACGGGCGGCGCGACGGGCCCGACGGGCCCCGCGGGTCCCCCCGGCCCGATCGGTCCGGGTGGGGCGAGCTTCGTGACTGTGGCCAGCAACGCGGCGCCAGCGACCGACGCCGCCGCTGCGGCCTGGGCGGCGCTCGCGCCCCAGGTCACGGTCACCAGCGTCACGATCAGCGGTCCGCCCGTCGTCGATTTCAAGGTCGCGGATGCCGCCGGCGCCCCGGTCGTGGGTCTGGGCAACACAGCCAAGAGCAGCACGGCCACGCTCGCCGGTCTGACCAACCTCTCCTTCTCCGTCGCCAAGCTGGTGCCGGGCACCAACGGCAGCCCCAGCAAGTGGGTCAGCTACATCGTGACCACGGTGCCGACGACAACGGCCGCCGCCGCCGCACCGACCCGGCCGAGCACCGACAACACCGGCACCCTGGTCGACAACCGCGACGGTACCTACAAGTACACGTTCTACCGCGACGTTCCCCAGATCAAGACCCAGGTCGATGCGATGACCGTGTCAGCGCCCAACAACAAGGCCGATCTTGGTGACTTGACGTACGAACCCAACCTGGTGCACCGGTTGACGATCCAGTTGTCGGGCAATGCTCCCGGCACCGGCACCAACACGCCCAATGGCGTCGCATTCAGCGGGGTACCGGGCACGCTGATGGTCAAGCCGGTCGACGCCATTTATGACTTCATTCCCGCCACGGGCCAGGCCGTGACGGATTCAGGCCGCGACATCGTGGCCACCGCCAAGTGCAACGAATGCCACCGCCAACTCGGCGGTATTCCGGGCGACAGCCCGGAGAGTTCAGGTGCCGGTTTCCACGGCGGCAGCCGCAATGAAACGCGCTACTGCGTGGTCTGCCACACCGAGCAGCGCAAGTACGGCAGGACCGAGGCCACGATCAACGCAAGCACGCTGACCTTCACCAGCGGCACGAATGTGGTCGACGGCCGCGCGGTCGGCAACCTGCCCAACCACGTCCACAAGACCCACATGGGCAAGCACCTGGCCAAGAAGAACTACAACTACGCTGGCCTGCTGTACAACGAAGTAGCGTTCCCGCAGGACCTGCGCAACTGCACCAAGTGCCACGACGGCTCGAACACATCGACCGCGAAGACCGCTCAGGGCGACAACTGGAAGAACATGCCCAACCGGCTGGCCTGCGGCGCGTGCCACGACGGCATCAACTTCGCGACCGGCCAGGGCGTGACCCTGGCCGACGCGGCCAAGGGGCTGACTTCCACGACCAGCCACGGCGGCCTTGCGCACGGCGGCCTTTCGCAGGCCGACGACTCGCAATGCTCGACCTGCCACACGGCGGGCAATATCGACGTCAATCACCTCCCGGTGACGCCGCCGAACACGCAGAGCGCACTGCACGTTCAGGGCGGCAGCGGCTTTCCCAACTCGGCGTGGATTGCTTCGAACACCAGCCGCTTGCCGGCGGGGGCGATCAAGGTCACTTACGAGATCCGCAAAGTCGCGGTGAATGCGAGCAACCGGCCCTTCATGGAGTTCCGGATGCTGCAGAACGGCGTGGCCACACCGCTCAACGACTTCGCGACGGCGGCGCTCAACCCGGTGACCGGAGCCAAGGAAATCTGGGCCGGCTTCATGGGTGCGCCGAGCGTGTACTTCGTCTTCTCGGTACCGCAGGACGGCATCACCGCGCCGGCCGATTTCAACGTGGCAGTCAACGGCTACCTGCGCAGCCTGTGGAACGGCACGTCCAGCGGCGCCGGGGCGGGCACCCTGAGCGCGCCCGACAGCGCCGGCTTCTACACCGCCACGTTGACCGGCGTGACGATTCCCGCAACGGCCAAGATGCTGACCGGTGGCTTGGGCTATTCCTACAGCCTGATCAACACGCTGCCGCTGACGCAGACCAACCTGGCCAACTATCCCGCTGCGGCTGCGACGGGTATCACCGGTCTGACCGCGGGCATGCCCAATGCGACCGGCGGGCTCATCGTCATCGCCCCCAACGTGCAGAAGGTTGCGGACGGCTTTACCGGTCGGCGCGCGATCGTCGAGGATGCGCGCTGCAACAAGTGCCACCAGGAGCTCGGCACGTTCACCGAAGAGGCTTTCCACGGTGGCCAGCGCAACGACGGCACGACCTGCGCGTGGTGCCACACGCCGAACCGCACGAGCAGCGGCTGGTCGGCGGATTCCACCAGTTTCATCCATTCGATCCACGCCGGGGCCAAGCGCACGGTGAACTTCAACTGGCACGCCAGTTCCGCGACCGAGGGGTTCTGGAAGATCGGATTCCCGGGCGTGCTGAAGGAGTGCGAGACCTGCCACCTGCCGGGCACCTACGACTTCAGCGCCACGGCGTCGGTGGCCGCAATGCCCAACCGCTTGTTCCGCACGGTGGCCACCGGCACGCCGGTGGCCTCGATCAGCCTGTCCCCGTACGTGGCGGTGGGCACCGCCTACGGGTCGGGTTTCAGCTTCAGCGCCGTGTCCGGTGCGACCACGCCTGCCGCAGCAACGACCCTGGTCAACTCGCCGATCGCGACGCAGTGCTTCTCTTGCCACGACTCGACGCTGGCCAGGGCGCACATGGAGATCAACGGCGGCTCGATCTATGCGGTGCGCAGCACGGCACTGGCCGCACAGCCCGAAACCTGCATGATCTGCCATGCGAGCGGCCGCATCGCGGACATCAAGGTGATGCATGCGAAGTAGCATGATCCTCATCGGCTAAGTCGGCCAAAGTCGTAGCCAGTCGTGTGCGTCGTGTGCGTCGTCGACCGCGCGAATGGGTGCCAGCGAAAGATGCAAGCATGTGCATAGCGAAGGAGCAGTCAGGGCGACGGCGCGCCATCGGATCCGCGCTGCTCGCCGTGGGGCTCCTGGCCTCGGCCGGCCTGTCGTTCGCAGTCGGGCCGGGCCCGGCGAGCGCCCCGGCGCCGACCGCACGTGCGCCGGCAGCCGCCAAGGCCGCCACACCCATCAAGGCGGTGCCGCTGATCGACATCAACAGCGCCAACCGGGCGCAACTCAAAACCTTGCCAGGGATCGGCCAGACGCAAGCCGACACGATCGTCGCCGGCCGGCCCTACCTCAGCAAGGCCGATCTCGCCAGCAAGAACGTGATTCCGACAGGTGTTTACCTGTCGCTCGAGCACCTGATCATCGCCAGGCAAAAGGGCAAACCGACGGGCAAGACCTGACACAGCGAACCCCGCAGGATGAATCGATACGAACCAAGACGAACGGGCAGAAATCGATGAACATCATCAAACCGACGATCTTCGCGCTGCTGGTGTTGACGGGCCTGGCATGGCACCCGGTCGCGACAGCGCAGGGCGCTGCAAGCGCCCCGTCCGCAGCGGCCTCGGCGCCGGCGCCTGCCACGCCGGATGGGGTCGTCGGCCCGGGCGACCAGTACAGCGAAAAGGGCGCGGACACCTGCCTGAACTGCCACGACGCGGAGGCCGACACCGCCACCTTCACGACGGCGTCGATCTTCAAGACCCGGCATGCACAGCGACGCGACGCCCATTCGCCGTTCGGCGCCGGCGGGCTGCAATGCGAGGCCTGCCACGGCCCCGGCGCGCGGCACTCGGCCAAGGGCAGCAAGAAGACGGCGACGATCAACAGCTTCAAGAAGAACTCGTTCCTGCCGGTCGAGCAACGCAACCAGCCCTGCCTTGCCTGTCACCAGGGCGGATTGCGCACCGGCTGGCATGCCGGCACGCACGAACGCAGCAACCTGGCCTGCACCGATTGCCACAAGCTGCATGTCGAGAAGGACGCGGTGCTGGCCAAGAGCACCCAGCCTGAGGTGTGCTTTGCCTGCCACAAGCAGCAACGGGCGGATTTCCACAAGGCCTCATCGCATCCGGTGCGCTTTGGCAGCATGAGTTGCAGCGATTGCCACAACCCGCACGGATCGACGAATGTGGCGATGCTGGTCAAGCCGACGGTGAACCAGACCTGCTTCACCTGCCACGCCGACAAGCGCGGGCCCGTGCTGTGGGAGCATGCACCGGTGGCCGAGGATTGCACGCTCTGCCACTCGAGCCACGGCTCGGTGCGCGCGGCCCTGTTGAACAAGACACCGCCGCTGCTGTGCCAGCAATGCCACACGGTGGCAGGGCACCCGGCGGTGGCGCGCACGGGTGCCGCCCTGCCCGGCGGCGGCGCAGGCGGTTCGATCTTCCTGCTCGCCGGCGGCTGCACCAACTGCCATTCGCAGGTGCACGGCTCCAACCATCCCGCGGGCGCCAAGCTGATGCGATGAACAAAGCTTCGACTGTGGCCAAGAGTCCTTGCAAGACGACTCATCGAAAACGGACGCGAACATGAAAACCTTCAGTCCCCTGTTCCTGCTCGGCGCCCTCGGCGCGCTGTCGGCCGCGGCCAGCAGTGCCATGGCCGCCGTGGATACGTCGCAGTGGAAATGCGAGTCCTGCCCGTTCGAGAAGACGGGTGTCAGCGGCACGCTGGACGTCGGTGTCGGGGCCGTTTCTGACGACTCGGCCAAGTTCGGCGACTACACCGGGCTACAGAAGAAGGGCGCCTTCCTCGTCGCCGGCGGCGCCGCGCGTTATCGTGGCGAAGCCGGGCTCTTCGGCAGCGTGGCGGCCTCGGATCTCGGGCTTGGCTCCCGGTCACTGGCGGCCGAAGTCGGACTGGAAGGTCTGTACTCGCTGCAGCTCGGCTACGCAGAAATCCCGCGCCATCTGTCGGACACCGCCATGACGCCGTTTCTCGGCGGCGGTGGCGCCGTGTTGTCGCTTCCGGCCGGCTTCCCTGCGGGCGACACGAGCGCGATGCCGCTGGCCAGCACGCTGCAGCCCATCGAGTTGGGGTACAAGCGGTCGCGCTTGGACGCGGGCCTGTCGTGGATCATCGGTCGCGGATGGACCACGCGCATCAGCCTGCGCCACGACGTGCGTGACGGCACGCAGCGCATCGCCGGGTCGTTCTTTTCGACGTCCTCGCACCTGGTTGCACCAGTGGACCAGGTGACCGATCAGCTCGAGGTCTCGACCTCGTATTTCAGCCGCCGCTTGCAGGGCACGCTGGCCTACCAGGCGTCGCTGTTCCGCAGTGGCCCCGACGCGCTGACCTGGGCCAACCCGTTCACGCCCTTGGTGACCGGCGGCGGCAGCGGCCAGCTTGCGCTGGCGCCCAGTAACCAGTTCCATCAGATCATGGCCACGGCCGGCTACCAGATCAGCCCCCGGATCCGTGCCAGCGGTGACATCGCCGTCGGCCGCATGACGCAGGACGCTGCTTACCTCGCCCCGACGCTGAACCCGAACCTGGCGGCGAGCGTGCCGCCACTGCCCGCGTCGTCTCTGAACGGGCGCGTCGACACCTTCAGCGCCAGCTTCCGGCTCACGGCCAACCCGCTCGACCGGCTGCGCGTGAATGCGAGCTACGCACGCGACGTGCGCGACAACCGCACGTCCAGCCAGAGTTATCCGGCGGTCTCGGCCGACACATTCCTGGGCGCGGTGCCGCGCAGCAACCAGCCCTTCAGCTTCACGCAGGACCGCTTCAAGCTCAACGCCGATTACCGCGGACCCGGCAGCCTGAAGGCCAGCGTCGGGGCCGAACAGAACAACATCCAGCGCACCTTGCAGGAGGTCGTGACGACCCGCGAGTCGACGCTGTGGGGGCGGATCAAGGTGCAGGCGCGCGAGAACCTGTCTTTGGCGCTCAAGCTCGCGCATGCCGATCGCAGCCACTCGACGTACGGCGTCGCCACCTGGGTCAATCCGCCCGAGAACCCGCTGTTGCGCAAGTTCAACCTGGCCGACCGGGTGCGCGACTCCGGCGGCGTGCGTGCCGACCTGACGGTCGGAGAGAACGTCAACATCGGCCTCAACGTCGACTTGGCCAATGACGATTACGCGCAGTCCGCGATCGGGCTCACCAGCGGCCGCAGCGTCAACGCCGGTGCCGATGTGTCGGTCGCGATCTCCGAACAAACCCAGGTGCACGCGTTCGCCCAGGGTGAACGCATCCGCTCGCAGCAGACGGGCAGCCAGGTGTTTGCGCTGCCCGACTGGTCGGGTCGCAGCCAGGACACCGTCAGTGTCGTCGGCCTGGGCGTCAAGCACTCTGCGCTCAAGGGCAAACTCGACATCGGCGCTGATCTCAGCTTCGCGCGCTCGCGCAGCGATGTCACGGTCGACGCCGGTGTCTCGAGCCCAGCGTTTCCAACCGCCAAGACCGCGCTCGACAGCGTGAAGGTGCATGCCACCTACCGCCTGCGGGACAACCTCGCGCTGACTGGCAGCTTCTGGCACGAACGCTACGAGGCGCAGGACTGGCGGTTCGACGGCGTGCTGCCCGCCACGGTGCCGAACCTGCTGGCCTTGGGCGAGCAGCCGCCGCGTTATCGCGTGAACGTGCTCCAGCTCGCGCTGCGCTACCGCTTCTAGGCAGCGGCGGCAACTTCTCGGCGACGCCGGCAACGCTCAACACCGCGGTCGTCGAGCCCGGCTCGTTATACCGCGGGGCGGGCCGGGTGTTCGACGTCAACGCGGCCCACGGCGTGCAGCAGCGGTCGCGCCGAGGCCGAGTGAGAGACGGATTAACATGAACCAATGCCACCGCGCAGACCCCGATGAACGTTACGAAGTCAACGCGGTGTGCATGGCTTGCGACGCTGCTATTGGCTTGGCTGGCGGTGGCGGTCGCGGTGGCGACGGCCCAGGGCAACGCGCCCGCGGCACCCAGCGCCGGACAGGACCGCCTGTACAGCGAAAAGGCTGCAGACACCTGCCTGTACTGCCACGACGAAGAGGCCGACAGCGCCGGCTTCACGACCTCGGCGATCTACAAGTCTCGTCATGGGCAAGCGGCCGACGCGCGCGCGCCCTTTGGCGCCGGCGGGCGGCAGTGCGAAGCCTGCCACGGCCCGGGCGCGCGGCATGCCACCCGGGGCAGCCAGAAGCTGCTGACGATCAACAGCCTCAAGCCGAACTCGCTTCTCGCGGTCGAGCAGCGCAACCAGCCCTGCATGGGTTGCCACGAGGACCGATCGCACCGGGCACGCCGCGGCGCCGCGCACGAGATCGGCCAGCACGCGTGCACCGGCTGCCACCAACTGCATGTCGAGCACGACCCCGTGTTGGCCAGGAACAGCCAGGCACAGGTCTGCTTGCGCTGTCACCAGAAGCGCCTGACGGCACTCGAGAGGGCCGCGGCGCACCCCGAGCGTTTGATCCGCGCGGGTTGCGGCGATTGCCACTACGCACACGACTTGCATCGCGTTGGCGTGGCGCCGCGGTGAGTGAGGGATGCCTCGGTATGAACCAAGCCTGACGAGCGCACCGCCACGAACAACGCGGCACGCCGCTCCCACCGCGTCTGCGCTACGAAGCGCAGGACTGGCGTTTGACGGCATGCTGCCAGCCACGGTGCCGAACCTGCTGGCCTTCGGCGAGCAGCCGCAGCGTTGTCGGCTCAACGTGCTCCAGCTCGCGCGGCGCGCCAACAAAAAAGCGAAGGCAAACCCGCCGGGTTCGCCTTCGCCGTGTCAGTGGAACTATTTCGGTGCGGATGCGGCCGGTGCCGATGCGACCGCCGACGCGACCGGTGACGAGGTCGGTGACAAGGTCGGTGACGAGGCCGGTGACGCAGGCGGCATCCGCGGAATTTTCAGCTTCTCGCGCAACTCGCGCGGGCCATCGCCTTCGGGTTCCTTGTGCGCGATGCCGAAGTGGCACTCGATGCAGGTGATGCCCTCGGCCAGCCCCTTCGCATGGCGCGTTCGTGCCTTCTCCGATTGCAACTCGGCACTCATCTTCTCACTGACGTGGCAGTTGCGGCACTCGTGCGAGTCGACCTCGAGCATGTGCGTCCAGACGTTCGTTGCGAGCCTGGCGCGGTGCGCCTCGAACTTCTCCTTGGTGTCGATGACGCCGGTGAGATGCCCCCAGAGCTCGAAGGTCGCCTTCATCTTGCGCACCAGCAGCGGCACGGGCTCGCGCGGCACATGGCAGTCGGTGCAGATGGCGCGCACGCCGGTGCGGTTGCGGTCGTGAATGGTGTCCTGGTATTCGGCATAGACGTTGTCGCGCATCTCGTGGCAACTGATGCAGAACTTTTCGGTACTGGTCCAGGCCAGGCCGGCTGCGCCACCGATGACCAGCAACAGGGCAACGAACAGGGCACCGACGCCCAGCCCGAGGGCAAGTTTCCAGCGCCGCCTCAAGGTCGCAATCACTTCCCTCATGTCCGTTCTCCTTGTTGTTATGGAAGCTGCGCGCGAACGGCCGGCGCGTCATGCCTGGGACGCGCCGCGTTCGGACGAGCGGCTCAGCGCGACAGGATCCAACGCGCCAGGTTGCGCGTCTCGGCTTCGTCCTTGCTCTTGATGATCTTGTGCTCTTCTTCCTTGCCGTCGACCTTGACCTTGGGGGCGGTCGTGAGGTGCTTGTAGACCTCGTTTTCGGCGTCCGCCTTACCCTTGAGCCTGGCAGCGGTTTCCTTGAACGACGGGCCTTCCTTCTTCTTGTCGACGGCATGGCACTTGCCACACTCGTTCTTCTTGATCAGCGCCTGCGCCGCGTCGGCGTCGACTTCCTGGGCGAAGGACGGTGCAACGCCGCCGAGCATCAGGGCGGCGATGCCCGAAAGCAGGGCCGACAGGGTGGCAGAAGTGGTTCTCATGGGGTGGTGTCCTGTGCGTGTGGAGGGATGCAAGCGAAGCTAATCTGTTTGCAGGGATTTGCGCGCAGACCGGTGCGCGCCGGCTTGATCCAGATCATGGTTAGGGCAAACCGCGGCGCGACTGCGTGCCGGCCCCAATCTGTTCAGTCGCCGTGCAATGGCTGGCCGCGGCAGGCCCGCCACAGCGTGAGGTCGTAGCCGATCTTCAGCAGGCCGCACAGCAGCAGCGGCGCGGCCAGCCAGCCGGCGGCGAACAGCGCACCGGCCAGGGCCGGGCTGGCGGCGGAGGCCAGGCTGCGCGGTACGGTCGTGAAGCTGGCCGCGGCTGCGCGTTCGGCCGGCGTGACCACGCTCATCACGTAGGCGGTGCGGGTGGGCACATCCATCTGCGACAGTAGCGCGCGCACGAGCAGCAGGGCCAGTGCGATGGGCAAGGCCGGCGCCAGCGCAGCCGCAATCAGGCAGACGTTGGCCGGGATGTGGGTGAAGACCATCGTGTTCAGCAGGCCGATGCGCCGTGCCAGCCACGGCGCGACCCACTGCGATGCGGCGCTGAGCAGGCCGCTCCAGAAGAAGAACGCACCGGCCGCGGTCAACGACAGTCCAAAGCGTTGCATCAGCCAAAGCGACACCAGGCTGTTGAGCACCAATCCGCCGGCAAAAGAGTCGACCGAGAACAGGGCCGCGAGCTTGACCACCACCGCGCGTGAGGGCCCGAGCGGCGCCGGCGCCGGCGCCGCGCCGGGCGTGCCGCCCGCCACCGGCAACGGCAGGCAGCGGTACAGCGCCCAGATGACGAGGCCGATGGCCGCATAGAAGACGAACATGGCGCGCAACGCATCGACCATTGCCCAGCCCGCGCGCGACGCCAGCCACGCCGGCACACCGACGGCCAGGGCGCCGAACGCGGCGGCGAGCGAGCCGGCGAGGCTGTAGCGCGCGAACAGCGTGGTGCGCTCGGCGCTGCCCTGCGCCAGGCCGGCCAGGCGCGCGTGTTCGAGCGGCAGGAAGATGCTCACGTCGCCCGAGCCTGGATTCAGCGTGCCGACGAAGGCGACGACAAGCAAGGGCGCGAACTCGCTGAAGCCGGCGAAGCCCGCCCCGGTGGCGGCCATCAGCAAGGCGGCGGCCAGCAGCAGGGTGCGCGGTGGCGCGCGGTGGCCCCAGGTGCCGACGGCCAGGGTGGCCAGCGCCGAGCCCAGCAGGGTGACGGTGCCGAGCACGCCGACGGCCAAGCTGTTGTGCCCGAGTGCCAGCAGGTAGGCCGGCAGCAGCACGGCGACCGAGCCGTCGACGAAACCGCGCAGCGCGCGGCCGGCGATCAGGGTGCGGGCGGTGGTGGTGTCCGTGACGGTCAGGCGGACGGGCGCAACACGCTGAGCAGCCAGCGCTCGAGGTCGGCCAACTCTTCGCGGCTCACCGAATGCTCCATCGAGTACTCATGCCACTCGGGGTGGTAGCCGAGCGCGGCGAGCGCGTCGCGCGAGCCGGCGCCGCGGGCATGCGGCACGACGGCGTCGCGCGTGCCGTGGGCCAGGAACACGGGCACGCCGGCGTTGGCGGCGTGGCGCTCGGACGCGGTGGCGGCGGCCAGCGGCAGGTAGCCCGACAGGCCGGCCAGTCCGGCCAGGCGTTGCGGATAGCGCAGCCCCGCGCCGAGCGTGACCGCGCAGCCCTGCGAAAACCCGGCGAGCACGATGCGCTGCGCCGGCATGCCGCGGGCCACTTCGCGGTCGAGCAGGCCATGCACCTGGGCGAACGCGTCGCGCAGGCCGGCGGCGTCTTCGCGCGGCGCGCCTTGCGCGCGCTCGAGTTCGCTGCCCAGGATGTCGTACCAGGCCCGCATGCGGTAGCCGTTGTTGAGCGTGACCGGGCGCACCGGCGCGCGCGGCAGCAGCCAGCGCACCGGGCCGACGGCCGCGAGATCGAGCTCGTCGGCCAGCGACAGGAAATCGGTACCGTCGGCGCCCAGGCCGTGCAGCACGATGATGGTGGCCGTCGGCGTGCCGGCGGGGTTCAGCTCGATGGTTTGCAAGCTCATGATCAGTAGGCGAGTCCCATGGCATCGCGCACGTCGCGCATCGTCTGCTTGGCTATCGTGCGTGCGCGCTCGGTGCCCATCTCGACGATCCAGTGCACCTGCTTCGGGTTGGCGAGATAGCTTTCAGCGCGCTCGCGCCACGGCTGCTGCTCGGCGATGATGGCGTCGATGACCGGCTGCTTGCATTCGAGGCAGCCGATGCCGGCCGTGGTGCAGCCCTTGACCACCCAGTCCTTGGTTTCGGCGTTCGAATAAAGCTGGTGGAACTGCCAGACGGTGCAGAGCTCGGGGTTGCCAGGGTCGCTGCGGCGCACACGCGCCGGGTCGGTGGGCATGGTCTGGATCTTCTGCCGCACGGCGGCCGGTTCTTCGCGCATGGCGATCGCGTTGCCGTAGCTCTTGCTCATCTTCGCGCCGTCCAGGCCCGGCAGCTTCTTCACTTCGGTGTGCAGCGCCTGCGGCTCGGTGAGGATGGTCTTGCCGCTGCCTTTCAGGTGGCCGAGCAGCAGCTCACCGTCATCAGCGGTCCAGCCGGTGGCCAGGGCGGTGGCTTTGGCCAGCATGGCCTCGCCCTTGGCCAGGGCATCCCCGCTGCCACTCTCGCCGTAGGCCTTGCGCTGCTTCTCGAAATAGCGCGCGTCGTCCTTCGGCAACTTGGCGATGGCCGCGGCGACCCTGGCCTTGAAGTCGCTGGGCCGGCCGTACAGGTGGTTGAAGCGGCGTGCCACTTCGCGCGTCAACTCGACGTGCGAGCTCTGGTCTTCGCCCACCGGCACGTAGGCGGCCTTGTAGATCAGGATGTCGGCCGCCTGCAACAGCGGGTAGCCGAGGAAGCCGTAGGTGGCGAGGTCGCGGTCCTTCAATTTGTCGATCTGGTCCTTGTAGGTCGGCACGCGTTCGAGCCAGCCCAGAGGCGTGCCCATGGCCAGCAGCGTGAACAGCTCGGCATGCTCGGGCAGGCGGCTCTGGACGAAGAGGGTGCACTTGTCGGGGTCCAGGCCCGCGGCCAGCCAGTCGGTGACCATCTCGTAGACATAGCGCTCCATCACGCTGCGCTCGTCGTAATGCGTTGTCAGCGCGTGCCAGTCGGCGACGAAGAAGAAGCAGTCGTAGTCGTCCTGCAGCCGCACCCAGTTCTTGAGCGCGCCGTGGTAGTGGCCCAGGTGCATGGCGCCAGTGGGGCGCATGCCCGACAGCACGCGCGATTTTGGAAATTGCGGCGTGGGCTGCGGAGCGTCGTCGCTGGAATTCATCGTGCGGACCGGGGTGAGAGAGCCGCGATTCTAGGCGGCTACACTCGCGCGCCTGCCAGGCACGCCGCCCGTGAAACGCATCGTCATCCTGATCTCCGACCGCGGCTCGAACATGCAGGCGATCGTGCAGCGCTGCGCTGCCGAGCGCTGGCCGGCGCAGGTGGTGGCCGTGATCGCCAACCGGCCCGAGGCGGCGGGACTGGTTTTCGCTGCCTCGCACGGCATCGCCACGGCGGTGGTCGACCACCAGCGCTTTGCCACGCGCGAGGCCTTCGACGTCGCACTGGCCGCGGCGATCGATGCGCAGCAGCCCGACCTCGTCGTGCTCGCCGGCTTCATGCGCATCCTCGGCGCCGAGTTCGTGCGCCGCTATGCAGGGCGCCTGCTCAATGTGCACCCGTCGCTGCTGCCGGCCTTCCCGGGCCTGGCCACCCACCGCCGCGCGATCGAGGCCGGCTGCAAGCTGGCCGGTGCCACGGTGCTCTTCGTGACGGCCGCGCTCGACCATGGCCCGATCGTGGCGCAGGCGGCCGTGCCGGTATTGCCCGGCGACAACGAGCACGCGCTCGCGGCCCGCGTGCTGGCGCGCGAGCATGAGATGGTGCCGCTGGCCGTGCGCTGGTTCGTCCAGGGTCGGCTGCGTGTCGAGAACGGCATCGTCACGCACACTGGCGGCGACTCGCAACTGCTCTAGCCATGCACCCCAAAGCCCTGCTCGAAGCCTGTACCGAACTGATCACCGCGGTGCTGAAGTTCGACGCGCCGGCGGACAACATCGTGTCGTTCTTCCTGCGCCAGCACCGCGAACTCGGGCCGCGCGAGCGCCACACGCTGGCCGAGACGGCCTATGCGGTGCTGCGCCGGCGCCTGCTCTACCAGCATCTGGCGCAAAGCGGCAGCGGGCCGATCGAGCGCCGGTTGGCGATCCTCGGCTGGGCGGGCGACGCAGCGTTCTTGCGCGCTGCGCTCGAAGCGCATGAACAGAGGTGGCTGGCGCAGGCGCTGGCCATCGACCGCAGCACGCTGGCGCCGAAGTTGCGCCACAACCTGCCTGATTGGATTGCCCAGCCCTTGCAGGCGCAACTCGGCGACGAGGGATTCTGGGCCCTGGTGGCGAGCCTGGACGAGGCGGCGCCGCTGGACCTGCGTGTCAACACCTTCAAGACCAAGCGCGAGGCGGCCCAGGCGGCGCTGGCCGCGGCCGGTATCGAAGCCCTGCCGACGCCGTTTTCGCCCTGGGGCCTGCGCATCCAGGGCCGCCCGGCGTTGCAGAAGCTGCCGGTGTTCACGAGTGGCGAGGTCGAAGTGCAGGACGAGGGCAGCCAACTGCTGGCCCTGCTCACCGACGCCAAGCGCGGCGAGATGGTGGTGGACTTCTGCGCCGGCGCCGGCGGCAAGACGTTGGCGCTGGGGGCGTCGATGCGCAACACCGGGCGGCTGTACGCCTTCGATGTCGCCGGTCACCGACCCGAGGCGCTCAAGCCGCGGCTCGCACGCAGCGGGCTGTCGAACGTGTACCCGGTGCAGATCGCCCATGAGCGTGACGAGCGCATCAAGCGGCTGGCCGGCAAGATCGACCGTGTGCTGGTCGACGCACCGTGCTCCAGCCTGGGCACACTCCGCCGCAACCCCGACCTGAAGTGGCGCCAGTCGCCCAAGGCGGTGCAGGAGTTCAATGCCAAGCAGACCGCGATCCTGGCCGGCGCCGCGCGTCTGCTCAAGTCTGGCGGCCGGCTGGTCTACGCCACCTGCAGCCTGCTGGCCAGCGAAAACGAAGCCGTTTGCGAGGCATTCGCGGTGGCCCACCCGGGCCACACGGCGCTACCTGTCGAGGCCGTTTTGTCCGAGCTCAAGGTGGCCGGGGCGGAAACGCTCACGAAGGCTGGAAATCTGCGTTTGTGGCCCCATCTGCATTCAACCGACGGTTTTTTTGCTGCTGTCTGGCAGAAAACGTGAAGCGTCGTCGGGATTGACGGCACAGACCCCCATTCGGGTACGCATTTCTACGGCACGCCTTTGGGACCGGCCGCCTACAATGCGAGATTCTGCGAAAGGTTACGAATGGATAGCTTGATTCTCGTGCGCGAGGCGCTGGTCGATGGGCTGGCCAACGGCGCGCTGGCCGCCACGTGGTGGCAGATGCTGCTGGCCACGCTGGTGATGACGCACATCACCATCGCTGCGGTGACCATCTTCCTGCACCGTGCACAGGCACACCGCGCGCTCGAGTTGCACGCGCTGCCGGCGCATTTCTTTCGCCTCTGGCTGTGGCTGACCACGGGCATGGTGACCAAGGAGTGGGTCGCCATCCACCGCAAGCACCACGCCAAGTGCGAGACCGACGAGGATCCGCACAGCCCGCAGACCCGCGGCATCAAGAAGGTGCTGCTCGAAGGCAGCGAGATGTACCGCGCCGAAGCGAAGAATCAGGAAACATTGGCCAAGTACGGCCACAACACGCCCGACGACTGGATCGAACGCAACCTCTACACCCGCTACTCGTGGCAGGGCGTGGGCGTGATGCTGATCATCAATCTGGCGCTGTTCGGCGCCATCGGCGCGGCCGTCTGGGCAGTGCAGATGCTGTGGATCCCAATCACGGCGGCCGGCATCATCAATGGCATCGGCCACTGGTGGGGCTACCGCAACTTCGAGGCCCCCGATGCGTCGCGCAACATCGTGCCCTGGGGCATCGTGATCGGCGGCGAAGAGTTGCACAACAATCACCACACCTACCCGACGAGCGCCAAACTGTCGGTCAAGGCGCACGAATTCGACATCGGCTGGGCCTACATCCGCGGCCTGGAAATGCTCGGTCTGGCCAAAGTGCGCAAGACGCCGCCCAAGCTCGCGTTGGGCGCTGTGCGTGCGGCCGACGGCCAGACCCTGGACGCGTTGATCGCCAACCGCTATGAAGTCATGGCGCACTACGCCGCGGGCCTCAAGCGCACGGTCGGCGCCGAGCTCGACAAGCTGAGAGCCCAGGGTGCGAAGAACAGCGCCCGCTGGGCCGAGATGCGGCTGGCCAAACGCTGGTTGCACCGCGACGACGACCAGATTCCGCATGTGGTGAAGCCGCAGATGGCGCAGGCCGTGGCGCAAAGCCCGGCGCTGGCCAAGCTGGTGGCGATGCGCGAGGAACTGCGCCTGCTCTGGACCCGCACCAACGTGTCGGCCGAGCAGTTGGTGGCCGACCTGCAGGCTTGGTGCAAGCGCGCCGAGGAAAGCGGCATCGCCGCGCTGCGGGAGTTCTCGCTCAAGCTGCGCGCCGCGCACGCTTAACGCGACAAAAAAAGGGCCGCATCAGCGGCCCACCAACGAAAAGGGGTCGCCGCGGCGACCCCGCCTTTCTTCTTATTTCCTTATTTCAACTTGGTTTCCTTGTACAGCACGTGCTTGCGTGCCTTGGGGTCGAACTTCATGAATTCGAGCTTCGCCGGCGTCGTCTTCTTGTTCTTGGCCGTGGTGTAGAAATGCCCGGTGCCGGCCGAGGATTCCAGCTTGATCTTTTCGCGTCCGCCTTTGGTGGCCATGCTGTGCTCCTAATTCAGAGGGCGCCGCGGGCGCGCAGGTCGGCGACGACTTGCTCGATGCCCACCTTGTCGATCAGGCGCAGCGCGGCATTCGTGATGCGCAGCCGTACCCAGCGGTTTTCGGTTTCGAGCCAGAAGCGGCGGTATTGCAGGTTCGGCAGGAAGCGGCGCTTGGTTCGGTTGTTGGCGTGGGAGACGTTGTTCCCCACCATCGGGCCCTTGCCCGTGACTTGACAGACGCGTGCCATGAGGCACCTCCAAAATCTCGGGAAAAATCGGGTTCTGCCGGTTCCGGCAAAGACCGCAAGTATAGCGGCAAACCCGTGACCGGGCCAAGCCGGCGTTAGGTTTGCTGCTCCAGGAACCGCTGCGCGTCGAGCGCGGCCATGCAGCCGGTACCGGCGCTGGTGATGGCCTGGCGGTAGACGTGGTCCTGCACATCGCCGGCGGCAAAGACACCGGGCACGCTGGTCATGGTCGCCAAGCCGTTGAGCCCGGTGCGGGTGATGATGTAGCCGTCCTTCATCTCGACCTGGCCCTTGAAGATGTCGGTGTTGGGCTGGTGGCCGATGGCGATGAAGCAGCCGTGCAGCTTCAACTCGGTGGCACCGCCGCCCTGCGTGCTCTTGATGCGCACACCGGTGACGCCCGACGCGTCGCCCAGCACCTCGTCGAGCGTGTGCCACAGGTGCAACTGCATCTTGCCCTCGGCCACCTTGGCGTGCAGCTTGTCGATCAGGATCGCCTCGGCGCGGAACTTGTCGCGGCGGTGGATCAGGTGCACCTGGCTGGCGATGTTGGACAGGTACAGCGCCTCTTCGACCGCGGTGTTGCCGCCGCCGACGACGCAGACTTCCTGGCCCTTGTAGAAGAAGCCGTCACAGGTGGCGCAGCCGCTGACGCCGCGGCCCATGAAGGCGGCTTCGCTGGGCAGGCCGAGGTACTTGGCGCTGGCGCCGGTGGCGATGATCAGGGTGTCGCAGGTGTAAGCCCCTGAGTCCCCCTTTACCGCGAACGGGCGCTGCGCCAGGTCCACGGTATGGATGTGGTCGAAAACGATCTGTGTGTTGAAACGCTCGGCGTGTTGAAGAAAGCGCTGCATCAGCTCGGGCCCTTGCACGCCGGCAACGTCGGCGGGCCAGTTATCGACATCGGTGGTTGTCATCAGCTGGCCACCTTGGGCCAGGCCGGTGACCAGCATCGGCTCGAGGTTGGCGCGGGCTGCGTAGAGAGCGGCGGTGTAGCCGGCAGGGCCGGAGCCGAGGATCAGTACCTTGGCGTGTTGGGTCGGGGCGGTCATGGTGGGCAGGGGTGGGAGCGTCGTTGTGCGCCAACAGGCGACACTACATGGGGTTGGGACCCAGTGGCGGCAAGCGCGTCAATGGGCACAATAGTGAAATTGTAGGCAGTTGCGCGCGCGCCTTGCATCGCGCGCTGCCGCAAGACAACAACCACGCGCTGGAAGGAGAACCGCCGATGTCGATGCTCTCGAATCTCGACCTGATTCGCCGTGTGCCGCTGTTTTCGATGTTGACCAATGACCAGGCTCAACAAGTGGCCGACAGCGTCGTCAAGCGGCGTTTGCGCCGTGGCGAAATCGTCGTCGAACAGGGGCGCAAGAGCAACTCGCTGTTCATCCTGCTCAACGGCCGTGCCCGTGTCCTCACGGCCGACTCGCGCGGCCGCGAGGTGATCCTGGCCGTGCTCGAAGCGGGCTCGTATGTCGGCGAAATGAGCCTGATCGACAACGAGCCGCACTCGGCCACCGTGCGCGCCGAGATTCAGACCGACATGCTCGTGCTCGGCCGGCTCGAATTCTCCAAGTGCCTGCCCGACACCTCCGAGCTGGCCTACGGCATCCTGCGCGGCCTGGTGTCTCGTCTGCGCGCGGCCGACCGGCAGATCGAATCGCTGGCCCTGCTCGATGTGTACGGCCGCGTGGCGCGCACCCTGCTCGACATGGCCGAAGACGTGAACGGCGTGCAACTGATTCGCAACAAGGTGTCACGCCAGGACATGGCCAAGGTGGTCGGCGCCTCGCGCGAGATGGTCAGCCGCGTGATGAAGGATCTGGAACAGCGTGGCGTGATCGAGACGCAGGAAAACGGCTCGGTGATCATCAAGCAGCGCCTGCACAACGACTGAACCCGTGTCATGCGCGCTCGCTGCGGTGGGCGACAATTCCGGCATGACCTTTCCCCTGGGATCCTTGCGCGCCGACGGTGGCTCGGCAGCGGCTGGCAACGCGGGTACTACCGCAGCCGGCGCTGCGGCCATGCCCATGCGCCGCCAACTCTGGCTGCTCGCTGGCGCCGTCACCTGGCTTCTGGCGATGCTGGCGCTGACCACGTACCACCAGTCCGACCCCGGCTTCTCGACCACGGGCGACCATGAGGCGATGCGCAACAAAGCTGGTCAGATAGGTGCCTGGGCTTCCAACTTCGCCATGTTCCTACTCGGCCACTCGGTGTGGTGGCTGCCCTTGGTCGCCGCGCGCGCGTGGCTGTCGGCCTTGGCGCGCAGCCTGCGCGGCGAGCCACCGCCCGCCGGCAGCGCGGCGGCGTTCTGGTTGGGACTGGCCCTGCTGCTGGCCGCGAGCACGGCCCTCGAATCGACCCGGTTGTACCGCTTCGAGGCGCTGCTGCCAGGGCACGCCGGCGGCGTGCTCGGCTACACGCTCGGCCCGCTGTCGATCAAGTGGCTGGGATTTGCCGGCTCCGGCGTACTGTGGATTGCGGCGCTGGTGGCCGGCATGGCGCTGGCGCTGAGGTTTTCGTGGCTGCGCCTGGCCGAGGCCGTGGGCGAGCGCATCGACACCTTCAAGGAGCGCCGCGAGGAGCGTCGCGAGCGCGCCGAGGACTTGCGCCTGGGCCTGCAAGCGCAGCGCGAACGTGAACACGGGGTCGAGGTCGAGCGCCTGGCCGTCGAGGACCATGTGCCGACGGTCATCGACAAGCCGGTGGCCGCACTGCCAGCCTCGGAGCGCGTGGCCAAGGAGCGCCAAAAGCCGCTGTTCAGCGAACTGGCCGACACCAAGCTGCCGCAGGTCGACCTGCTCGACGCGGCGCCTGGGCGGGTCGAGAGCGTGACGCCCGAGTCGCTCGAGATGACCTCGCGGATGATCGAGAAGAAGCTGAAGGACTTCGGCGTCGACGTGCGTGTGGTGGCGGCCTCGCCCGGCCCCGTGATCACGCGCTACGAGATCGAGCCGGCCATAGGGGTGAAGGGCGCGCAGGTCGTCAACCTGGCCAAGGATCTGGCACGTTCGCTCGGCCTGGTCAGCATCCGCGTCGTCGAGACCATACCTGGCAAAACGACGATGGCGCTCGAGCTGCCCAACGCCAAGCGCCAGATGATCCGCCTGGCCGAAATCCTCGGCTCGCAGGTCTACAACGATGCCGCGTCGCA
>JANMSR010000273.1:0-2457 GCA_031389565.1 Burkholderiales bacterium | reverse complement strand
GGCGAATCTACCCGGCGCCAAGGTCAGCGGCGGCGTGTCCAACGTGAGCTTCTCGTTCCGCGGCAACGACCCCGTGCGCGAGGCGATCCACACCGTGTTCCTGTACCACGCGATCAAGGCCGGCATGGACATGGGCATCGTCAACGCCGGCATGGTGGGGGTCTACGACGACCTCGACCCCGAGCTGCGCGAGCGCGTCGAAGATGTGGTGCTGAACCGGCGCAAGGACGCCGGTGACCGCCTGGTTGAAATCGCCGACCGCGCCAAGGGCCGGGCCCTGGACGACAGCGCGCGGCTGGCCTGGCGCGTCGGCGATGTCGACCACCGCCTGGCGCACGCGCTGGTGCATGGCATCACCGAGTTCATCACCGTCGACACCGAACAAGCCTGGCAGGCGATCCAGGCCAAGGGCGGCCGGCCGCTGCATGTGATCGAGGGCCCGTTGATGGCCGGCATGAACACCGTGGGCGACCTGTTCGGCGCAGGCAAGATGTTCCTGCCCCAGGTGGTGAAGAGCGCGCGGGTGATGAAGCAGGCCGTGGCCCACCTGCTGCCCTATATCGAGGCCGAGAAGAAGGCCCTGGTCGATGCCGGCGGCCAGGCCAGGGCCAAGGGCAAGATCGTGATTGCCACGGTCAAGGGTGATGTGCACGACATCGGCAAGAACATCGTCACCGTCGTGCTCCAGTGCAACAACTTCGAAGTCGTCAACATGGGCGTAATGGTGCCGTGCCAGGACATCCTGGCCAAGGCGCGGGTCGAGGGCGCCGATATCGTCGGCCTGTCGGGCCTGATCACGCCGAGCCTCGAAGAGATGCAGCATGTGGCCGCCGAGATGCAGCGCGACGACTGGTTCCGCAGCAAGAAGATTCCGCTCCTGATCGGCGGCGCGACCACCAGCCGTGTGCACACCGCGGTGAAGATCGCACCGCACTACGAAGGGCCGGTCGTCTACGTGCCCGACGCGTCGCGCAGCGTCGGCGTGTGCAGCGACCTGCTGTCCGACGAGCGCGCGGCGAAGTACATCGCCGAGCTGAACGCCGACACCGTGCGGGTGCGCGAACAGCACGCCAGCAAGAAGGCCACACCCCTGGTCAGCCTGGCCGCTGCGCGCGCAAACAAGACGCCGATCGACTGGGCGGTTTACACACCGCCGGTGCCCAAGTTCTTCGGCCGCCGCGAGTTGCGCCATGTCGACCTGGCCGAGATCGCGGCGCACATCGACTGGACGCCGTTCTTCCAGACCTGGGACCTGGCCGGGCGCTTCCCCGAGATCCTGCGCGACGAAGTGGTGGGCGCGGAAGCCACGCGCGTGTTCAGTGACGCCAAGCGCATGCTGCAGCGGGTGATCGAAGGCCGCTGGCTGCAGGCCCATGGCGTCGTCGGCTTGTACCCGGCCAATGCCGTGAACGACGACGACATCGCGTTCTATGCCGACGAGTCGCGTGCCGAATCGCTGATGGTTTGGCACGGGCTGCGCATGCAAAGCGAACGGCCGGTGATCGACGGCGTGAAGCGCCCGAACCGCGCACTCGCAGATTGCGTGGCGCCGCTCGGCGTGAAGCCCGACTACGCCGGCATGTTCGCGCTCAGCATCCAGGGCGTCGAAAAGAAAGAGGCCCAGTTCCTCGCCGACCACGACGACTACTCGGCGATCATGCTGAAAGCCTTGGCCGACCGACTGGCCGAAGCCTTTGCCGAGCGCCTGCACCAGCGCGTGCGCACCGAACTCTGGGGCTATGCGCGCGACGAGTCGCTGCCCATCGAAGACCTGATCGCCGAGAAGTACCGCGGCATCCGCCCGGCCCCCGGCTACCCGGCCTGCCCCGACCACCGGCCCAAGCGCGAGCTGTTTCGCGTGCTCGACGCCGAGCGCATCGGCATGGGCCTGACCGAGAGCCTGGCGATGACGCCGGCGTCCAGCGTCAGCGGCTTCTACCTCGCGCACCCAGCGGCCGCGTACTTCAACGTCGGCACCATCGGTAACGACCAGTTGGCCGACTGGGCCGCGCGCAACGCGCTCGACGAGGCCAGCGCACGCCGCGCGCTGGCGCCGCAACTCGGCTGATGCACGACAGGGCCAACGCGACGCAATGGCTGCGCGGCCTGTGGCCAGCGCCGCTGGCCATCGATGCGCGCGAGCGATTGCGCGTGGTGGCCGGCGCCACGCTGGGGGTGCTCATGACCGCGCTGCTGTGCCAGACCATCGGCGGGCCTGCGGCCGCCGGCTGGCCCTGGCTGGTGGCACCGATGGGCGCCACCGCGGTGCTGGTGTTCGGCGTGCCCACCAGCCCGATGGCCCAGCCCTGGGCGGTGGTCGGCGGCAACGCCTTGTCGGCCCTGGCGGGCATCGCCTGCGCGCGCTGGGTCGAGCCTGCGGCGCTGGCCGCCGCGCTGGCCGTGGGCGGGGCGATCGCGCTGATGTTCGCGTTGCGCTGCCTGCACCCGCCCGGCGGT
>JANMSR010000241.1:0-19109 GCA_031389565.1 Burkholderiales bacterium | reverse complement strand
TACTTGAAGTCGTGAAAGATGCTGATCGCCGGGTAGCCCGACAGCTTCTCGCCGATCTCGGAGAAGCGCTTGTAGGTCCACAGGTCCTCCGGGACCATGTCGTCGTCGCTCTGCGTGCCCATCGGGCGCAGGATCACGCCGCTGTGGGTGTGAAAGCTCACCGCCGCGCCGATGTTGCGGTGGCCGGTGATGAAGGCCACCATGGCCCGTACTTCGGGCTCGCTGGTCGGGTAGGGCCCGGCGCCGACCTGCTCGAACTCCTGCCGCCAGTGGGTCGGGAAGTTGCGGTTCAGGTCCAGGCCTTCGGGGTCCTTGTTGACCTTCACGGTCAAGCCGTCCCAGTGCGTCAGCGTGCCCTCGGGCATCAGGCGGTAGTAGTCGCCACCGAACTCGCCGGGCTCGCGCGCCACCATCAGCCGCGGCTCGGTGGCGTGCTTCTTGTAGGTGCCGTGCGGGTCGCGGATGCGCATCGACAGCATCAGGCCGTCGCCGTCGACGTCTTCGATGCTCAGGCCTTCGACCGGCTCCTCGTCGAACGGGTAACGTCGCGTCGACGAGCGGATGTGGCGCGGCCGCTCGGCCAAGGCCAGCTCGGCGCCGTCGGGGTTCAGCCGCGGGCAGAGATAGACGCAGCGCGTGTCGAGCAGTTGCGTGATGTCGCCATCGATGCCGTGGCCGCAGGCCAACTGGTGCAGGTAGTACAGGCAGGCAGTGCTGGCAGTGAGTTCGGCGGCGTGGATGTTGCCGTCGACCCAGAACGCCGGCTTGTCGCTGTCGACGCCAGTGGCGCTGTTGGTGATGGCCGCAACCCAGATATCGCGGCCCTCGTGGCTCTTGCCCAGCGAGCGCACGCTGATCAGTTGAGGCAGGGCGTCGGCATAGTCGAACAGCAGGCGCGTCAGTTCGCTGTAGCGGTAGAAGGTGTCGAAGCGGGGAACGGGTAGCGCGGGCATGGCCGGAGGTCGAGCGTGGGTGCGGGCGATTGTGCCCAGGCGCCTCGTGGCGACCATCCGGACTTGCGTGGGTGAACCCCTGGACCGCGGGGCTCCGTCAGGCCGGCATGAACGGCATGCCGCCGACAAACACCTGCAACTCGCCCGGGCGCATGGCGTGCCAGACCTCGTTGCGGGTCATCGGCTCGGTGGCGATGACGGCGACACGGTCGGTGGGCGAGGTCAGTGCAGCCAGGTCGACCGTCACGTCGTCGTCGGCCAGCGTGGCAGCGCAGAACGGGTGCGCACGTTCGACCCAGGTCAGTGCGGTGCTGCAATGCGCCCACAGTGCCTGGCCGTTCGATAGCAACACGTTGAAGGAGCCGTGGCCGGCGATGGTCGGTACCAGCTCGCGCAGGGTGTAGGTCAGCTCGGTGACCGAAGGCACGCTGGCATGGGCTTTGGCCAGCTCCTGCATCAACCAGCAATACGCGCGTTCGCTGTCGGTATCGCCAACCGGGCGGAATGCGGCGTGCAGGCGTGGCTGGAAGTTCTTCAAGTCGCCGTTGTGGGCAAAGACCCAGTAGCGGCCCCACAGCTCGCGCACGAACGGGTGGGTGTTCTCCAGCGCAACCCGGCCCTGGGTGGCCTTGCGGATGTGGGCGATGACGTTGTCGCTCTTGATCGGGTAGCGCGTGACCAGCTCGGCCACCGGCGAGGCGCGCGCGCTGTGGTGGTCGACGAAGGTGCGCAGGCCGCGGTCTTCGAAGAAGGCGATGCCGAAGCCGTCCTTGTGTTCGTCGGCGCGATGGGCCAGGCCGGCGAAACTGAACATCACGTCGGTCGGCGTGTTGGCGTTCATGCCCAGCAGTTGGCACATCTGCCCCGGCCTCGCGCGCTAAGGGATCGGTACGAACAAACGCACGATACCGCGCAGCGTAAAGAGGTTGCCGGGGTTGCCCTTTTCTTCGAGCACTGCGCTCATGCGGCGCAGGATGCGCGGGCTCTTGCGCGCGCGCCAGATCAGCAGGTCGGCCAACCAGGGGTAGTTGTTGACGCTGTTGGCGCGCTCGTAGAGATCAAAGCGCGGCTTCAACGCCAGCAATGCGGCCTCGTAGCGCGCGCGCACCTGGGCATCGGTGAGCAGGGTGTCGCGGCCCTCGGCGATGGTTTCGGCGGCCAGGATGCCGGTCTCCATGGCCTTGCCTATGCCTTCGCCGGTGAAGGCGTAAGTGGCGCCAGCGGCCTCGCCGGTGACCAGCAGGCCGGGGCGCGAATAGCGCGCACCCGCGAGCGAGCAGCGCAGCGGGGCGCCCTTGAGTGGCCCCATCGTCTGGCCGCTCTTGACCAGTTCGGTGGCCGGCGGATAGACCTCGCAGAAGCGGTCGAACATCTGGCGCAGGTTGACATCGACCATGGCCTCGCGGCCGTCGCGGCCGGCCGCGAGGCTCTGCGCCACGCCGACGCCGATGTTGAAGACGCCGTTCGGGCACGGGAAGATCCAGCCGTAGCCCGTGGCCAGTTGCTTGTGCCACACGACTTCGAGCGCCTTGATGCGCCCGACCATTGCCGGGTTGCGCACGTAGCCGCGCACGGCCACGCCGCTGGGGCTGCGGCGCTCGCACATGTCGGCCGCAATCAGCGCCTGCGGCACGGCGCCGGTGGCCAGCACGACCCAGTGGGCGCGGATCTCGTGCAGCCTGTCGCCGCACTTCAGCCGGGCGCCGTAGATGCGCTGGCCGTCGAACAGCGGCGCCTCGAAGCGCGCTGGCGCCAGCCACTGGGCGCCGGCTGCCATGGCGGCGCGGCGCAGGATGTCGTCGAGCTCGACGCGCGGCAGCACCGCCACGCGGCCGGGCACATCGATACGGCCGCCGCGCGGCGCGATGCAGGCCACATGCGAAGCGCGCTGGGCGGCGCGCATGACGTTCTGGTAGACGCCCAGGCGGCCGAATGCGGTGTGGGCGTCGGGGATCAGGCCGTCGCCGCAGATCTTGTCGCGCGGGAACTCCTGCTGATCGGCGAGCACGACGGCAAAGCCGGCGCGCGCCAGTTGCTGCGCGCAGGCGCTGCCGGCCGGGCCGGCGCCGACGACGAGCACGTCACAGGTGGAAGGAAGCTGAGTCACGATGGGAATCGAAGAGCGGCCATTCTAGGCAGGCCCGGCGACCGTGCGGCATCGCGCGGCGGCGTTGCCCGCATTGATCGCCATCAATCCCGTCCCTGGCCGCCCGCGAGACGATGGTGCCGGAGTGATCGTCAGAGGCCTGCCATGTCCCACTTTCTGAGCCCGGGCCAACGTGCGCTGCTGCAACAGTTGCTGCAGATGCGCCAGCACGAGCTCGACCGTCGCGTGGCACTGCGCCAGGGTGGCACCAGCCGCACCGAGCAGGCCCGTGACGTGCTTGCGCAAGACGGGGACGATGCGCCGCAACGCAACGCCGACCGCGAGATCGACCTGGCCCGCGCTGACCGCGAGATCGAGGAACTCGGCGCCGTCAGCGATGCGCTGGCACGCGTGCACGACGCAGCCTTCGGCCGTTGCGCCGATTGCAGCCAGGCGATCCCGTTCGACCGCCTGAAGCTCGAGCCCTGGGCCTTGCGCTGCGTGGCCTGCGAGGCCCAGCGCGAGCGCGGCCGCGGCGACGTCACGCAGCGGCCGACGATCTGAGCTTCGGGCGCCACGCGGGCAGCAGCGGCCAGTGCGTGGTCAGGGCCGAGCGGCGGCCTTCACTTTCAAGCGCCACGCATGCAGCAGCGGCTCGGTGTAGCCGCTCGGCTGCAGCTTGCCCTTGAACACCAGCTCGCAGGCGGCCCGGTACGCGGCCGAGGACGTGAAGCGGCCGGCCATCGGCTGGTAGTGCAGGTCGCCGGCGTTCTGGCGATCGACCACCGCGGCCATGCGCTCGAAGGTCGCGCGCACCTGGCGTTCGCTGACGATGCCGTGGTGCAGCCAGTTGGCGATGTGCTGGCTGGAGATGCGCAGCGTCGCGCGGTCTTCCATCAGGCCGACGTTGTGGATGTCGGGCACCTTTGAGCAGCCCACGCCCTGGTCGACCCAGCGCACCACGTAGCCGAGAATGCCTTGGGCGTTGTTGTCGAGCTCCTGCTGGACTTCGGCGGCGGACCAGCGCGCCTTCTTGACCACGGGAACGGTCAGCAGGCCGGTGAGCAGCGCGTTGCGCTCGGCCTCGATGTCGATCGCCTCCATCTGCACTTGCACCGCGAACACATCCACCTGGTGGTAGTGCAAGGCATGCAGGGTGGCGGCGGTCGGGCTCGGTACCCAGGCGGTGTTGGCACCGGCCAGCGGGTGGGCGATTTTTTGCGCCAGCATCGCGGCCATCAGGTCGGGCATGGCCCACATGCCCTTGCCGATCTGCGCCTTGCCGCGCAGGCCGCACTCCAGGCCCACGAGCACGTTGCTGCGCTCGTAGGCCTGGATCCAGGCGCTCGATTTCATGTCGCCCTTCCTCAGCATCGGACCGGCGAGCATCGCAGTGTGCATTTCGTCGCCGGTGCGGTCGAGGAAGCCGGTGTTGATGAAGGCCACGCGCTCGGCGGCCGCGGCAATGCAGGCTTTGAGGTTGACGCTGGTGCGCCGCTCCTCGTCCATGATGCCGAGCTTGACGGTGTTGCGCGGCAGTCCCAGCAGCGCTTCGACGCGGCCGAACAGCTTGCTGGCGAAGGCCACTTCGGCGGGCCCGTGCATCTTCGGCTTGACGATGTAGACCGAGCCGCTGCGCGAATTGCGGATGACGCCCGCTGCGCTCTGGCGCTGCAGGTCGTGGAGCGCAACGGCCGTGGTCACCACCGCGTCGAGGATGCCCTCGGGAATCTCCTGGGGCGCATCGCTCGGGCCCCACAGCACGGCCGGGTGGCCCATCAGGTGGCCGACGTTGCGCACGAACAGCAGCGAGCGGCCGTGCAACACGACCTCGCCCCGACCGTCGGGCGCGGTGTAGCGCCGGTCGGGGTTGAGGCCGCGCGTGAAGGTCTTGCCGTCCTTGGTCACCGGCTCGGTCAGCGTGCCCTCGAGGATGCCGAGCCAGTTGGCGTAGGCCTGCACCTTGTCGTCGGCATCGACCACCGCGACCGAGTCTTCGGGGTCGAGGATCGTCGACAGCGCGGCTTCGAGCACCAGGTCGGCGACGCCGGCCGGATCGGCGGCGCCGATGGCGGTGCCGCGGTCGATGCGGATGTCCAGGTGCAGGCCGTGGTGGGCCAGCAGCACCGAGGACGGCGTGACGGCAGCGCCCTGGTAGCCGATCAATTGCGTCGGCTTGGCCAGCCCGGTCGTCGTGCCGCCCTTCAAGGCCACGACCAGTTGCCCGCCCTCGATGCGGTAGGCGGTTGAATCGATGTGCGAGCCGCTCTTCAGCGGCGCGCTGCGATCGAGCACGTAGCGCGCGTACTCGATGACCTTGGCGCCGCGCACCGGGTTGTAGCCGCGGCCCTTCTCAGCCCCGCCGGTCTCGGGCAATGCGTCGGTGCCGTACAGCGCGTCGTACAGCGATCCCCAGCGCGCATTGGCGGCGTTGAGGGCATAGCGCGCGTTGGTGATCGGCACCACCAACTGCGGGCCAGCCTGGCGCGCCAACTCGGCATCGACGTTCTTCGTCGTCACGCGCACCTTGGCCGGCAGTGACACCAGGTAGCCGATTTTTTCGAGGAACGCGCGGTAGGCGCGCAGGTTCGTGATCGGGCCGGGGTGGGCGGTGTGCCAGGCGTCGAGCTCGGCCTGCAGGCGGTCGCGCTCGGCCAACAGGGCGGCGTTTTTAGGCGCGAGCTCGTGCACCAGCGCGTCGAAGCCTCGCCAGAACCCGGCGCGATCGACGCCGGTGCCGGGCAGCACCTGTTCGTCGATGAAGCGGTGCAGCGTGGTGGCGACTTGCAGGCGATGGGCTGGGGTGCGAGGGGTCATGCGGGCAATCAGGGTAGTGGTCGTTGCGATCAAGCGGGAAAGAAGTCGAGCACGTCGCGCAGGCTGCTGCCGGTGCGCGTGGGCGCGGTGTCGAGCTGTTCGGCCGGCAGGCCGGCGCGGTTGACCCACAGCGTGGTGTAGCCGAACCAGGTGGCGCCGATCGCGTCCCAGCCGTTGCTCGAGACGAACAGGATCTCGCGGGCGGGCAGCTTGAGCTCTTGCGGGCCGAGCGCGTAGGCGGCGCGGTCGGTCTTGAAGCGCTGCACGCCATGCACCGACAGCACCGGCGCCAGCAACTCGGCAAGGCCCGCGCTCTTCACCGCCACCGCCAGCATCTCGGGGTCGCCGTTGGACAGGATGCCCGCGACAATGCCGCGCCGCTGCAACTCCAGCAGCACCTCGCGGTTCTCGGGGAAGGCGCTCAGGTGCCGGTACTGGTTCATCAGCCGCTCTTCGGCGGCTGCCGGCAGCGGCAACGCCAGCCGAGCGGCGGCGTAGCGCAGGCCGTCGCGGGTGACCTCCCAGAAGGGCTTGTAGCGGCCGCTCATCGTCAGCAGGCGCGTGTAGTCGATCTGCTTGTCGCGCCACAGCAGCGCCAGGCGCTCGCCGTGCCCAGGGAACAGTTGCTCGGCCAGCAGCCCAACGCTGTACACGTCGAACAAGGTGCCATAGGCGTCGAACAAAACGGCGCGCGGGCTGCCGGCGGGGCTTTTCATCCGTGCAATCTATTCGCTACGTACATCAGCATTAAGTGCCCAAAACGGCAGGGATTGATGACCTCGATGCAAAATCACAGGCGATGGACAAGCTCAAGCAGATCGAGTCCTTTGCGTCGGTTGCTAGCAAAGGCAGCCTGACGGCGGCCGCCAACGCCGCGGGCGTGGCGCCGGCGGTGATCGGCCGGCGCATCGACGCACTCGAAGAACGGCTGGGCGTGAAGCTGCTGGTGCGCACCACGCGGCGCATCACCTTGACCCATGAGGGCAGCGCGTTCCTCGACGATTGCCAGCGCGTGTTGGGTGATCTGGCCAACGCCGAGGCGAGCGTCAGTGCTGGTGGTGTGAAAGCTAGTGGTTACTTGCGAATTACAGCGCCGGCCGGCTTCGGGCGCCGGCATGTGGCGCCGATGGTGCCGAAATTCCTCGCACTGCACCCCGAGGTGCACGTCTCGCTGAACCTGTCGGACCGGGTGGTCGACATCGTCAACGAAGGCTTCGACTGTGCGGTTCGGGTCGGCGACCTGCCTGATTCGAGCCTGGTCAGCGTGCGGCTGGCCGACAACCGGCGCCTGTGCGTGGCCGCGCCGGCGTACCTCAAGCGCGCCGGCATGCCGCAGGCGCCAGCCGACCTGCAGCGCCACGAATGCCTGACGCTGAGCTCCGACGCCAGCCAGACCCGCGGTTGGGCTTTCAGCACCGACGGCGCCGTGACCCACCTGCGCCCCAACGGCCGCCTGGACTGCAGCGACGGCCAGGTGCTGCACGACTGGTGTGTGCAGGGCCTGGGCATCGCCTGGCGCAGCACCTGGGAGGTCGACGACGACATCGCCGCCGGCCGCCTGGTCAGCCTGCTCGACGATTTCGCTGCGCCGCCGAGCGGCATCTACGCCTTGTTCCCCCAGCGCAAGCACCTGCCGCTGCGGGTGCGGCTGTGGATCGACTTCCTGAAGCACACCTGGGGCGACACCGTCTACTGGGGTGCAGCGGCAAGGCAGCCGTGAGAGTGTGAGACAAGCCCGCCGCCGCCGGGCTTGTGCATTCGCGCAATGGAAGGCTAGGCCTTCTTGCTCAGGCAATCCTTCATGAAGGCCTTGCGCTCATCGCCCTTTTTGTCAGCGACGTCCTTGCTGCAAGTCTTCATCTTGCTCTGCTGCGTCGGCGCGGCTGCGGCCTTGGCTGACAGGCACGACTTCATGAAAGCCTTGCGCTCGTCGCCCTTCTTGTCGGCGGCGTCCTTGTTGCAGGTCGCCATCTTGGCTTGCTGGGCAGTGGGCTTCTTGTCGGCCATCGGTGCCGCGCCCGTAGGGCTGACTGCAAATGACGGGCCGGCCAGGGTGGCAAGCGCCAGGGCGATGGCGGTGATTGTCAGTTTCATGGGTTCTCCTTCATCCTCGGACCTTGGGCACGATTGCCGCGCCGGATTGAAGCAGAGCCTGCCCTCGCCGGCAATGGCTGCAGCGCAACGGCCCAGCTTGTGCCGACATCGCGTGCCCGAAGGTGTTCAGAGGATGCGCCGCGGGTGGTCGAGCGTTTCGTGCGCCGCATGCAGCCGGCGTACCAGAACCTTGATGAAGGCGTCGTCGAAGCGATGGCGGGTGCCGGGTGACACCTGGCCCAGTGTTTCGGGCGTGAACGAGACCGTGGTGCAGGGTGTGGAGACGATCACGTCGGCGCGGTGCAGGCGCAACTCCTCGCTCGGCGCCAGGTAGGCCATCTCGCCGACCGATGTGCCGTGGCCGAGCTGTGCCACCTTGCGACCGTCGCGGAACACCTCGACCTCGCCCTGCGCCAGGATGTGAAAGCTGCCGCCCTCCTGGCCGCTCCTGTACAGCGCGTGGCCGAAGTCGAATCGCTGCCACTTGGCGCGGTGCACCACTTCCCACAACTCGACATCGCCGAAGTCGGCAAAGAACTCCAGCGAGCGCAGCAGGATGAAGCGCTCGGAGTCGAGCACGCCCTGCAGGCGTCCGCGGGGCACCTCGCGCCGGGCCACCAGGCCCGACAGGCCCTGGGCGAACTCGTCCCAGCTCGTCGGGCGGTCGGCGGGCTGCTTGGCCAGCGCACCGCGGATCAGTGCGTCCAGGCTGGCCGGCACGCCGTCGCGCAGGGCTGTGAGAGGCGCAGGCACTTCGTTGAATACCTGGTGCATCAAGGCCGGCTGCGTCGGCCCTTCGAACGGAGGCCGGCCGGCCACCAGGTGGTAGAGCACGGCGGCCAGCGAGTAGATGTCGGTGCCGCAGCCGAGCGCGCCGCCGTCGAGTTGCTCGGGCGACATGTAGGCCAGCGAACCGACGCGGTGGACCTGGGTGCGCTCGGTGTCGAGCTGCATCACGCTGCCGAAGTCGGTGATCTTGACATCGACCACCTGCTCGCGGTCCATCAGCGCCAGCAGGTTGGCCGGCTTGACATCACGGTGGATCAGCCCCTGGCGGTAGACGTAGCCCAGCGCCATCGCGCACTTGAAGCCGATCTCGACGATCTGCTCGAGCGACAGCAGCGCATCGGGGCGGCAAAAGCTGCGCAGCGTGGTGCCGGGCACGTACTCCATCACCAGGTACGGCTGCAGCGGGTCGGCCACGGCGTCGAAGATCTGGACCACGTTCGGGTGCTGTAGCCGGCCGACCAGGGCGGCTTCGGCGGCGAAAAATCGGTCATAGAAGTGCGCGCCTATGCTGTCGCCGGCACCGGCAGCCACCGGTGCACGCACGCACTTGATGGCCACCTCGCGGCCATGAAACTCGTCGCGGGCGTGGAACACCTCGCTGGTGGCACCCTCGCCCAGGTGGCCGAGCACGCGGTAGGGGCCGATGTGGCTGGGCAGCTTCGGCGGTCGCGAGGCGACGGTGCGCATGGTGTGGCGGGTGGGAAGGAGCAGGGCTCTGGAGATTGTTGATCGAGGTCAGGCGCGGCGAGCGTGATCTTCACCACATTCGGCCCTCGCTGGTCAGTCGATCAAGGGGCATCTGCCCGCCCAATCTTCGGCCGCTCGCGGCCGGCCACGCAACCGAAGGCGACAAGGCCTGTGCCGGCCTGTGCTGCCAAAGCGGGTACGTAGAATCAGCGCCATGATCCAAGCCCAGCAAGAGCTGCTCGACGCCCTGCGCCGGGCCGCCGCCGAGATGGCACCCGGGCACGGCCTGGCACTGGCTTTCGAGTCGCCGAAACAGGCGGCGCACGGCGACCTGGCCATCACCGCGGCGATGCAACTGGCCCGGGCCGCAAAGGCCAACCCGCGCACGCTGGCCGAGCAACTGGTGGCGGCATTGCAGCGCCAGCCGGCGGTGCAGCGATGGGTGGCCGCGCTCGACATCGCCGGCCCCGGCTTCATCAACTTGCGGCTGTCGGCGGCGGCCAAGCAGGCGGTGGTGGCCGAAGTGCTGCGCGACGCTGCGCGCTTCGGGCTGCAAGCGAGCACGGGCCAGCGGGTGCTGGTCGAATTCGTCTCGGCCAACCCGACCGGTCCGCTACACCTGGGCCACGCCCGCCAGGCTGCGCTCGGTGACGCGCTGTGCAGCCTGTTCGCCACGCAGGGCTGGCAGGTCACGCGCGAGTTCTACTACAACGACGCCGGGGTGCAGATCGCCACCCTGGCCGCGTCGGTGAAGGCGCGCCTGGACGGCCTCGAGCCGGGCGACGCCGACTGGCCCGACGCGGCCTACAACGGCGACTACATCGCCGACATCGCGGCCGACTTCGGTGCGAAGAAAACCGTCAAGGCCGACGACCGCGAGTTCACGGCGTCCGGCAACGCCAACGACCTCGACGCCATCCGCCAGTTCGCCGTCGCCTACCTGCGTCACGAACAAGACCTCGACCTGCAGGCCTTCGGCGTGCGCTTCGACAACTACTTTCTCGAGTCGGGCCTGTACACCAGCGGCAAGGTCGAGACCACCGTGGCGCGCCTGGTCGCCTCGGGCAAGACCTACGAGCGCGAAGGCGCGCTGTGGCTGCGCAGCACCGACTACGGCGACGACAAGGACCGCGTGATGCGCAAGTCCGATGGCACGTACACGTATTTCGTGCCCGATGTGGCCTACCACCTCGACAAGTTCGAGCGCGGCTATGCCAAGTGCATCAATTGCCAGGGCACCGACCACCACGGCACCATCGCCCGGGTGCGCGCTGGCCTGCAGGCTGCGGGTCTGGGCGTGCCGCAAGGCTTTCCGGACTACGTGCTGAACAAAATGGTCACCGTGATGCGCGGCGGCCAGGAAGTCAAACTCTCCAAACGCGCCGGCAGCTATGTCACGCTGCGCGACCTGATCGACTGGACCAGCCGCGACGCGGTGCGCTTTTTCCTCATCAGCCGCAAGGCCGATACCGAGTACAGCTTCGACGTCGACCTGGCGCTGGCACAGAACGACGACAACCCGGTCTTCTATGTTCAGTACGCGCATGCGCGCATCTGCTCGGTGCTGGCGCAGTACCGTGAAAGGTCGCGGGACCAGGGCGATGACGCCGCATCGCTGGCCGGTGCCGACCTGTCGCGGCTGACCGCGCCGACCGAAGCCGCGCTGATGCTCGAACTCGCCGCCTACCCGACGACGCTGCAACGCGCGGCCGCAAACCTGGCGCCACACGATGTGGCCTTCTACCTGCGCGGCCTGGCCGCCGCTTTTCACAGCTATTACGCGGCCGAGCGCTTCCTGGTCGACGACGTGGCCCTGGCCCGCGCCCGCTTGGCGTTGCTGGCCGCCACCGCGCAGGTGCTGCGCAATGCGCTGGCCGTGCTCGGCGTCTCGGCGCCCGAGCGCATGGACCGCGAAATTCCCACACCCGCACTGGACACCCAAGCATGAGCGCGCCGGGCCGCCCCAAGAGCGAATACCGCAGTGCGCAGCACGAAGGTACCCTGATGAGCGCGCACGGCCGCCCGAAGGGCTCATACCGCAGTGCGCAGTACGAAGGAAAGTCAATGAGCTCGCAACGCGGCGGCTTCGCCCTCGGATTGATTGTCGGCCTGTTGGTCGGCCTGGCGCTGGCGCTCGGCGTGGCGCTGTACGTGACCAAGGTGCCGGTGCCCTTCGTCAACAAGGTGCCGCCGCGCACGGCCGAGCAGGACGCTGCCGAGGCCGAGCGCAACAAGCACTGGGACCCGAACGCGCCGTTGGTCAACAAGCCGGGGGTCAAGGGCGCGCCGCCGGCCGCGGCAACGCCGGTGACGCCTTCCGCGCCCGCCACCGTGCGCGCGCCCGCCGTGCCCGCCGAGCCGGCTGCGGCAAGGGCCAGGCCGGCCGTTGCTTCGGCACCCGTGGCCAGCGCCGCCGTTGTCAAGTCCACCAAACCCGGCGCCGATGCGTTCACCTACTTCGTGCAGGTGGGGGCCTATACCCGGTCTGAAGACGCCGAACAGCAGCGCGCCCGAGTGGGGCTGATGGGCATGGCCGCGAAGGTCACCGAGCGCGAACAGTCCGGCCGCACGGTGTACCGTGTGCGGCTCGGCCCGTTCGACCGCAAGGACGACGCCGACGCAGCTCAGCAACGACTGGCCGGCGGGGGCGTCGAAGCGGCGCTGGTGCGGGTCGAACGATGAGCCGAACTTGAATCCGAAACTACAGCCAGGAAGGCAAGACAACCATGATCACGCGACGCGATTTCTCCTTGGCCAGCGCAGCGGCCGTGCTCGGCAATGCGGTCCACGCACAGGCGCCGTCGCCCGGCGGGGCGCCGACCGAGGGCCGCGACTTCGTGCGCCTGAACACGCCGGTCCCGGTGCCCGGCGGCGGCAAGATCGACGTCATCGAGTTCTTCTCCTACGGCTGCCCGCACTGCTACTCGTTCGAGCCGATGCTCGAACAATGGATCAAGCGGCTGCCGCCCGACGTCGCGTTTCGACGCATGCCGGCCGCCTTCAACGCGCCGTTCGAGGGCTATGCCAAGCTGTTCTATGCACTCGAAGCGGTCGGCCAGGCCGATGCGCTGCACAAGCGCGTCTTCGCCGCGATCCACGTACAGCGTCAGCGGCTGGACAAGGAAGCCGACATCGCCGCCTTCGTCAGCGCCAACGGTGGCGATGGCGCCAAGGCCGTCGAGGCCTACAAGTCGTTCGGCGTGGCCACCAAGGTGCGACAGGCCAAGCAGGCGGCCGAGGCCTACAAGATCGACGGCGTGCCCACGCTGGGTATCCACGGCCGCTGGTTCACTTCGGGCTCGCTGACCGGCGGCAACGACCGCGCCCTGGCGGTGGCTGACTACCTGATCCAGCGCGCCCGCAAACCGGCGTAATTGACCGCCCCAAGACACCTGCGGCGTCGCTCAGGGCCCGTAGGGGCCCCTTCGTGGCCGTTTGGGGAACTCGGGCTGCTTGGCAGCGGCCCGGCGCTGGCCCGAGATCGCTGCCGCGATGACGCGCCGAGGCCGTGCACGATTTCACCGACGCGCCGCTTGGCGGCACAGGCTTGTGGCTAGAATGGCCTGCAAGTTTTGTGCCGTCATGAACTCACACCGTCTCCTCCCCCTGCTGCTCTGCGCCGCCGCGCTGACCCCGGCGCAGGCCGAAAAGGGCGACCGCAGCAAGCCACTGACCATCGAGGCCGACCAGCCAGGCACCGTCGACCTGCTCAAGCAGGTGGTGGTGTTCAACGGCAACGTCGTTGTCGCCCAGGGCACGATGGCGATTCGCGCCGAGCGCGTGGAAGTGCGCGAGCGCCCTGACGGCCATCGCAGTGCCACGGCCCTGGGCGGGGTCGGCAAGCCGGCCGTGTTTCGCCAAAAGCGCGACGCTGTCGACGAGACCATCGAAGGCAGCGCCGAGCGCATCGAGTACGACAGCCGCGGCGATGTGGTGCGCTTTGCCGGCAACGCCCAGGTTCGGCGCCTGCGCGGCGCCACGCCGGCCGATGAGATCACCGGCAGTGTGATTACCTATGACAACGGCAACGAAACCTTCAGCGTGCAGGGTGCGCCCGCCGGCACTGCGTCGACGCCTGGGACCCCAGGCAGCGGCCGCGTGCGCGTGGTCATCACGCCCAAGCCCGACACCGCCGCCACGCCTGCCGCGGAGCCCAAGCGTTGACCAGCGCACTGTCGTCGCTGCCGCCGAACACCACGCTGGCCAGCCGCCTCGAAGCGCACGGCCTGCAAAAGCGCTACGGCGCGCGCACGGTGGTCAAGGACGTTCACCTGGCCGTGGCCGCCGGCGAGGTGGTCGGCCTGCTCGGCCCCAACGGCGCCGGCAAGACGACGACCTTCTACATGGTCGTCGGCCTGCTGCGCGCCGATGCCGGCGAGATCACGATCGACGGCTCGTCGGTCGAGCACCGGCCGATCCATCAGCGCTCGCGCCTGGGGCTGTCGTACCTGCCTCAGGAAGCCTCGATCTTTCGCAAGCTGACGGTGGAGGAAAACATCCGCGCCGTGCTCGAACTGCAGATCGGGCCCGACGGCAAGCCCTTGCCCAAGGCCCGCATCGAGCACCTGCTCGATGGCCTGCTGGCCGACCTCAGCATCGAGAAGTTGCGCGCCAGCCCGGCGCCGGCACTGTCGGGGGGTGAGCGGCGGCGCGTCGAGATTGCGCGTGCGCTGGCCACGCAGCCGCGCTTCATCCTGCTCGACGAACCGTTCGCCGGCGTCGACCCGATCGCGGTGATCGAGATCCAGCGCATCATCGGATTCCTCAAGTCACGCGGCATCGGGGTGCTCATCACCGACCACAACGTGCGCGAGACGCTGGGCATCTGCGACCGCGCCTACATCATCAGCGAAGGCCGCGTACTGGCCGAAGGTGCGCCGCACGAGATCGTCGAGAACCCGGACGTTCGCAAGGTCTACCTCGGCGAACACTTCCGCATGTGAGGGTCCGATGAAGCCCTCACTACAGGTCCGCCTATCGCAACACCTGGCACTGACGCCGCAGTTGCAGCAGTCGATCCGGCTGTTGCAGCTCTCGACGCTCGAGCTGAACCAGGAAGTCGAGCAGATGCTCGAACAGAACCCGTTCCTCGAAACCGAGGAAGAGGCGGTGCCCGCGTTCGAACAGTCGATGGAGCGGCCCTCGGCGAGCGCGACGGCAAGCGTTGAGCGCGACGAGGCCGAAGCCGGCAGCGAGGCCGGCGAGCAAGCCGGTGGCGACGTGGTCGACAACAGCGCCAGAGACAGCGAGGACTGGGAAAACGGCACCGAGCGCGAGGATTTCGACGGCATCCGCGAACAACCCAGCACCGGCAGTTCGGCCGCCGGCGACGACGACTTCGACCCCCAGGAACGCAACACCGGCAGCCAGACGCTGCAAGACCACCTGCGCGCGCAACTGGCCGGCATGCGCCTGTCGCCCGAGGACCATGCTGCGCTGCACGTGCTGATCGAATCGCTCGACGAAGACGGCTACCTCGCCGACAGCCTGGAAGAGATCGCGGCCCAGCTCGCCGACGACAACGACAGCAGCCGCGAGGCTTTGCTCGAACGCCTGCAGTGCGCACTGAAGTGGCTGCAAAGCCTCGAGCCGCTGGGTGTGGGTGCGCGCGACCTGCCGGAGTGCCTGGTGCTGCAACTGCGCGCCCGACCGCGTTGCGAGGCCCAGGCCGTGGCCATCATCGTCTGCAAGCAGCACCTCGAATTGCTGGCGCGCCGCGACCTGAAGAAACTGATGGCCGCCACCGGCGCCGACGAGGAACTGCTCAAGCAGGCGCAGGCGCTGATCGTCGCCTGCGAGCCCAAGCCGGGGCGGCCGTTCACGCACGCCGAAGCCAATATCGTGATCCCCGATGTCATCGTGCACAAGTCCGGCCGGGGCTGGAAGGTCGTGCTCAACCCCGATGTGATGCCCAAGTTGCGCATCAACGACTTGTATGCGCAAGCCATCAAGGGCCAGCGCAACGGCGCCGGCGCGCCGATGTCGGCGCGGCTGCAGGAGGCGCGCTGGTTCATGAAGAACATCCAGCAGCGCTTTGACACCATCGCCCGCGTGTCGCAGGCCATCGTCGAGCGCCAGAAGGGTTTCTTCAGCCATGGTGCCATCGCGATGAAACCCCTGGTGCTGCGCGAAATCGCCGATGAACTCGGCCTGCACGAGAGCACCATCTCGCGCGTGACCACCGCCAAGTACATGGCCACGCCGATGGGCACCTACGAGCTGAAGTACTTCTTCGGCAGCGGCCTGGCCACCGAGGCTGGCGGCAATGCCTCGAGCACGGCGGTGCGGGCCTTGATCAAGCAACTGGTGGCGGCCGAGCCGGCTGAGCAGCCGCTGTCGGACAACCAATTGGCCCAGATGCTGGCCGAGCAGGGCATCCGGGTCGCGCGGCGCACGGTGGCCAAGTACCGCGAGGCACTGAAGATCGCGCCAGCCAACTTGCGCAAATCGATGTGATGTCGGTTGACCTGTTCCTGCCCTGCGCCGGCGGCGCCGAGGCCTTGCTGGCTGAAGAGTGCAAGCGCGTACTGGGGGCCCGGACGCGCCTGCTCACGGCGCGCGGCGGAGTCACCGTCGAAGGCGACGCGCGCGCAGCGCTGGCGCTGAACCTCGAAAGCCGCCTCGCGCAGCGCGTGCTGTGGCCGCTCGTGCATGCGCCCTACCGGCACGAACAAGACCTCTACGACATCGCCCGCACCGTGCATTGGACCGACTGGATCACGCCGCGGCAGACCCTGCGCGTGGACACCACGGCGCAGCGCTCGCCCTTGCGCAGCCTGAACTTCGCCACCCTGCGCGTGAAGGACGCGGTCTGCGACGCACTGCGCGAAGACGGCGGCGAGCGGCCGAGCGTCGACACCCATGCCCCCGACCTGCCGTTGGCGCTGCACCTCACGCCCACGCATGCCACCCTGTACGTCGACACGTCGGGCGAGCCGCTGTTCAAGCGCGGCTGGCGCGACGCCCGCGCGGCAGGGCGTGACGTGACCGGCGAAGCGCCGCTGAAGGAAACCCTGGCCGCCGCAATGCTGGCCGCCGCCGGCTGGCGCGGCCGCGTCGAAGACGGCGCGCTGCTCGACCCCTGCTGTGGCGCCGGCACCATCGCCATCGAGGCTGCCCAACTGGCCTGCGGCATCGCGCCCGGGCTCGAACGCCGCTTCGCCTTCGAGCGCCTGGCGCCCTGGCGCGAGCACCTCGGGGCCTGGCGCGAGATGCGCGAGACAGCACGCGCGCGCATCCACGCCAGCGCAGTACCGATCTTCGCGGGCGACGTGAGCTTTCGCATGACCGACTTCGCCACCCGCAACGCCGAGCGAGCCGGTGTCGTGAGCGCCACCAGCAAGGCGATCGATTTCAAGACCGCCGATGCGCTGCAACGCATGCCGCCGGCCGATCGCGGTGTGCTGGTGCTGAACCCGCCGTATGGCGAACGCATCGGCGCCAAGGGGCACGCAGCCGCGCCCCGCGAAAACTTCGAAGCCGGCGCAACGCCCGCGGCCTTCTTCGCCGAGTTGGCGTCGCATTGGAAGCGCAACTACGCCGGCTGGACCGCCTGGGTGCTGAGCCCCGAGATGAAGCTGCCCTCGCTGATGCGGCTGAAGGAAAGCCAGCGCGTGCCGATGTGGAACGGCCCGATCGAGTGCCGCTTGTTCCGCTTCGACATGGTGGCCGGGTCGGCGCGGCGGTAGATTTTTTCGCCGCACTGCTTTTGCAGCGCGCGTTTGCGCGCCATCACGCTGATCGGCACGGGCATCGGGTTGGCTGTGATGTCTGGCGCCTGAACCTGGTTTTCCTGGCCGGCTTTGGTTCGCTGCTGGCGTGCGTCGGCGTCGCGCCGTTGATCGCCGTGCCCCTGGATCGCGCCGAGCGCGCAGCGGCGCCTGACGCGCGGTGTCATCCCGAGCCCAGCGCCAGCGCCGCCAGCGCCGCCAAAGGCGCGGTGTCGGCACGCAGCACGCGCGGGCCGAGCGACACGCAGGTAAAGCCGCGAGCCCGCGCGCCGTCTTCTTCGACGCCTGTGAAGCCGCCTTCGGGGCCGCTGAGCAGGGTGGCCGACGCGCCGGGGTGGGCCGCCCCCAGCGCCCACGGCATCGCGTCGCGCCATCCCAGCACAAGCCGTGTGTCGCCTGCGGCCGCAGGCGGCAGGCCGGCGAGCCAACCCGCGAGTGCTTGCACCGGGTGGAGGGTCGGCACGCGATTGCGGCCGCACTGCTCGCACGCAGCCACCGCGATGGCCTGCCAGTGCGCCTGCCGGCGCGCGGCGCGCTCGCCCGCCAGGCGCAGCACCGAGCGCTCCGCGACCAAGGGCTGAATGGCAACGGCGCCCAGCTCCGTCGCTTTCTCGACCAGGGCGTCCATGCGGTCATTGGCCGGCATCGCGACGGCCAGCGTGATGGCCAGTGCCAGTTCGCGTTCGCGCGCCGCATGTTCCTGCAACTGCACCTGCACCGCACTGCGGCCCATGTGCAAGACGGTGGCCGGCCATTCGCCGCCGTGGCCGTCAAAGAGCGTCAGTGCATCGCCGGGTTGCAGGCGCAGTACCTGTGCATGGCGAGCCGCCTCGGCCGGCAACTCGAGCGCGGTGCCCGCAGCCAGCGCGACCGGGCAGTAGATGCGGGGCGCCATGGGCTGGGCTGCCGGCTTCAAAGCAGGGGCAGGGTCGCGCAGACGATGTCGCGCGAGAACTCGGCGGCCACCGCGCCGATGAAACGCCCGAAGTCGACATGCGCGGCATCGTCGGCACGGTCCGACACAGTGCGCAGCAGAGCGAACGGGCGGTCGAAGTCGGCACACACCTGGGCCACCGCGGCGCCCTCCATCTCGACGGCCAAGGCGTCGGGCAGGGCCTCGCGCAGTGCCCGGCTTTCGGCGGCGGTGGCGACAAAACGGTCGCCGCTGATCACCAGGCCATCGTGGCGACGCGGTAAGTCGGTGATGCCAAAGCGCTTCAGCGCGGCATGCGGCAAGCGCAGCACGCGGTCGCAGCCCGTCGCGAGGGCGTCGCTCATGCCCGTGTCGGCGGCGAAACGAGAGCGTCCGGTGAGCGGCACCTCGTAGCGCGCAAACAGCGGCGAGGCGTCCATGTCGTGCTGCAGCAGCGTGCGGCCGATGACCACGTCGCCGACGCGCACGCCCGGCGCAAGCCCGCCGGCCACGCCCGTGAACAGCAGCGAACCCACACCCATGCCGTCGAGCAATACGGCAGTGGTGGTGGCCGCGGCCACCTTGCCGATGCCGCACAGCACCAACAGCACATCGCGCCCGTCGATGCGGCCGAGGTGGCACTCGCGGCCGGCGCGGCGCTCGACGCGCGTAGCCTGCAACAAGGGCAGCAGCGCACGCAATTCCTGGTGCATGGCACTGACGATCGCAATACGGCTCATGGCGTTCAAACGCTGCAAACAACAACCGCCCGATGATCGCACCGGGCCGTTGCGTCGACGCAGCGCGCTCTACTTCGGTAGGTCGCGCAGTTCACGCCGCAGGATCTTGCCCACCGGCGACTTCGGCAGCTCGGTGCGGAACTCGACGAGCTTGGGCCGCTTGTAGCCGGTGAGGTTGGCTTCGCACCAGGCCTTGACGTCGGCGACGCTGACCTTGTCGTCCTTCTTCACGATCACCACTTTCACCGCCTCGCCGGCCTTCTCGTCGGGCACGCCGACCGCGGCGCATTCGAGCACGCC